>NZ_CP013377.1:0-332856 GCF_001718415.1 Burkholderia pseudomultivorans
ATGGCCACGAAGCGCGCCAAGAAAACCGATGTGGATGTGGTGAGTGCCAGTTCAGCCGAATTGCGTAAGGCCGTCGAGGCAATCGCGATTCAGCCGAAGAGCGGCAAGATCACGCTCCTCACTCGCAAGCTGTTCAATGTCCTGCTGGCCGTGGCGCAGCAGGCCGACGACTCGGGCGATACGTATCGCGCGCTGTTGTCGGATATCGTCGCCAACTCCGCCTTCGATTCGAACGACACCGCCCTGGTGAAGGAACACCTGCGGCGCATGGTGTCGGTGCAGGTCGAATGGAGCACCGGCACGTCGAGCCAGAAGCCCGGCCGCAAGTGGGGGATCTCGACGCTGATCGCCGATGCGGAAATTCTCGAGGATCCGGCCACCCGTCGCGTGTGGGTCGAATTCTCGTTCGCGCCGAAGATCAAGAAGAAGCTGCTCGACCCGGTCCAGTACGCGCGCCTGAGCCTGCAATTCCAGAGCCAGCTGCGCAGCAGCGCCGGCCTCGCGCTCTACGAGATCTGCGTGCGCTACCTGACGAACCCGAGCCACCTCACGATGCGCGAGCCGTGGGAATGGTGGCGCCCGATCCTGTCGGGCACGCCCGACACGGAAGCTGGCGACGAGGCGAAACGGGAGTACAAGTACTTCAAGCGCGATTATCTACGGCCGGCGATTGCGGAGGTCAACGCGGTCACCAACATCTTCGTCGAGCTGATCGAGCATCGCGAAGGGCGACGCGTCGCCGAGATCCAGTTCCGCGTGACCGAACGCAAGCAGCCGATGCTGGCGCTCGACGAACACCCGAACGTGTTCGACAGCACGCTGGTCGACCGGATGGTGAAGCTCGGGATTCCGTTGAAGGAAGCGCAGACGCTGTATGCGGACAGCGAGGAGAATCGCATCCGCGCCGCGCTGCAGATGACCGAGCAGCGGATGCGCAGCACGACGCTGCCGCCGGTGCGCAGCGCCGCAGCGCTGTTCAAGGATGCGTTGAAGAAGGGCTATGCGCCGCCGGTCGATACCGTCGACGCGCTGCCGGCCGCCACGCCGTCCGCGAAGGCCGCGACGGCGCAGCCGGACGACCTGAAGGCACGTTTGCTGAGCGAGTTCGCGGCGTTCCGCCGCAAGGAAGCGAAGGTGCTGTACGAAGAGCAGGGCGAAGAGGAGCGCGAAGTGGCGCGCGAGTCGTTCGAGTCGGAAGCGCTGCCGACGATGGGCTCGCATCTGCGCGACGACTGGCGCAAGCGCGGCCTCGACTCCAAGCTGGCCGAGACGGCCTTCTTCGACTGGCTCGCGCAGAAGACCTGGGGCGAGCCGACCGACGGCGACCTGCTGTCGTTCACGCTGAATCAATCCCGGGCCGCCTGAGGCCCTTTCCGGCCCGCTGACGGGCCGCCGGCCGGCCGCCCGAGGGTGGCCGGGCCCGGCATCATCGCCGGGCCGTCCCGGCCCTTTCCATCAGTCCGACAACAGCATCCGCTCGAGCTGCTCGAGGATCGCGTCGCGCTTGTCCTTCGGCAGGCCGCGCAGGCGCAGCTCGATGCGGTCCTCGCCGTACGACTTCAGGTCGCCGACCGACTTGCCGCCGAGCTTGATCTCGAGCCGTTGCGCATAGCGCTGACGGCTCGCGGGCTTCGGCGTCTCCTGCGCCGCCACGCGGCCCTTGACGATATCCGCCACCTGGCGCGTGCTGAGGTCGTCCGACACGATCTTGTTGATCAGCCGCAGCGTGGCCTCGGTGCCGCGCGCGTTGTGATAGCGGCCGACCTGGTACGCCATGTTCGAACCGAAGCGATCCGGGCGCGCGACCATCTCCTGCATGACCGCTTCCGGCAGCTTGCCGATCGACAGCGCGACGGCGACCGTCGACTCGTCGAGACCGAGATGTTCGGCCAGTTCCTTCTGGCTCTGGAAATGCTGGTCGTCGAGGAAGCGACGCCAGACGACGGCATTGTCGAACACCGTCTGCGAATCGCGCTGGACGTTGAGGTCGTAGCCGAGCTTGTAGCTCTGGATGCCGATCGGCACGTCGATCACGATCGCCTTGACCGATTCCTTGTTCGCTTCCTTCAGCGCGCGTACGCGGCGACCGCCGTCGCTGACGAAATACGTGCCCGGATTGTCGTAGTCCGGGATCACGTGGATCGCCTGCTGCTGCCCCTGCTTCGCGAGGTTGACTGCCAGTTCGGCGATCGACGATTTCAGATAGAAATGCCGCGGGTTGAACGGGCTGTGCTTGATGGCCTTCAGCGGCAGCTCGATCACCTGACCGGGCGCATAACGATTCTCGAGGCGCCACGCGCGATATTGCGCCGATTCGTCGGTCGACGCGTCGAGCACGACTTCCGGAGCGGCGGCCGCCGTGTTGTCTTTCTTCGAGGATTTGGTCGGCGTTGGCGACGTCGTTTCCGATTTGACGATGCCGTCGATGGCGTTGAGCCGGTCGAGAGCCGTGCGCTTCTCGCTCGTCGTGATATCCGGGCGCGCCTGGAATCCTTTAGCAAATTGGGAGGGTTTCATGCGACTCCTTTATGCGCATAAAGTCAGGGCAGCATCGCGACGATTTCGTCGGCACATGCACGAATTTCCGCAGCGGCGAGCCGCGCGCCGCGGTCGTTTATCTGCAGGACGGTCTGGCCGAGCGCCATCGCCTGCTTGTACGCTTCGCGGGTCGGGATTTGCGTTTTCAGCAGCGGGAAACCGAGTTCTTCGAGCGCACGCTTCAGCTCGCGGGTGAGCATGCGTTTCTCTTCGGTCTTGTTCAGCAGGAACACCGCGCGGAGGTCCTCGTTCATGACCTGCGCCTGCTGGATCAGCTTCACGAGCCCGACGCTCGACCAGTAATCGGCCGGCGACGACGAAGTCGGGATCACGGCAATCGACGCGGCCAGCAGGACGACGCCCGAGACCTTCTCGGTGATCGATGGCGGGCAGTCCACGACGATGATGTCGTAGTCGTTGATGAACTTCTTGATCTCGCGGTGGATCTGGCTGCCGGCTTCGGCAAGGTTGACGACGGGGAAGGGAATGCCGTTGTCGCTGTCTCCCGACGCGCTCGACCAGTGGACCAGTGTGTTTTGGCCGTCTGCGTCGACGACGAGGACGCGCTTCCCTTTTTCATGGAACGCGGCGCCGAGGTGCATGGCGATCGTGCTTTTGCCGACGCCGCCTTTTTGTTGAGTGACTGCAATGATTTCCGCGGCCAATTTCCACTCCTGTTTTTGGTCGTTGGAATTCTACAGGACGATATTTATATTTCAATGAAATTGTCGTTTAGCAACTACGTGTTGGCCGTTCGGCCTATCGGTTTATGCGCATAAACGGGGAGGTGGAGACTGAGGTGGTGGCGGTTCAAATAGATGAGTTCCGGGATGAGTCAGTGGGTCAGCCGGATTTAGCCGGGAATGACCCGGAAGGGATATTCGCTGGCGAGCAACTCGCGGTGACGACTCCCCTTTTGTATGTCGCGTGGTGGGCCGTCAGCGTCGCCGTTAGCGAACCGCGGCGACTGAGTTTGTGCGCATAAACTCGGTCGGACCGGGGGAGGCGGCTCCCCTGGACGCCAATGGCTGTCACCCCCGATCGCCGAATGTGGACAGCATGGCCGCGCGCAAAGCAACCCGATGGTCATCCGAACCCATGGGAAGTGCCATCGAACCGACGGGCATTCGTCGCCCTGCGCCGCCCTGCCTGCTGCGCGTCGAGTTTGTGCGCATAAACTCGGCGACCGATTGGCAGAGCGCCACGGTCGTCACGCGAGCAGTCGCATGAGCGGTGATGCGCCTACGACGTCTGTTGCAGGGCCTCGATGTGCGGCCCGGTTTCCGGCAGCAGGAGTGCCAACGCGTTGCGACATGAGCGAGCGGCCAGCGATCGAAGCGAACAGATCGCTTTATGCGCATAAACCTCCGTCACTACCCGTGCACCGGCAGCGCCGTCTACCGTCACGGCTTCTTCTTGCCGGACACCCGCCCCGCCCTTCCGGGCAGCGCCTTTATGCGCATAAACACATCAAGCGCTTGGCTTCAATCCCGCGCGCTTTCCAACCTCTCATTCAAACAAGCGGCTTCGAACACCGCATTCCCGTGAGGAATCGAATCCTCACCCACTTCGCTTCAAGCCCCGACCCCGAACCGGCTTCCCGCCCCGGCTTGGCTACAATACCTGCTTCCCCCATCCACGCCAGAACGATGATCACGATCTACCACAACCCTAGATGCTCGAAGTCCCGCGAGACGCTCGCGTTGATCGAAACGCTGAACACCGCCGGCGCGCCCGTCAACGTCGTCGAGTATCTGAAGACGCCGCCGACGGTCGAGGCGCTCGAAACGCTGCATCGCCAGCTCGGACGCCCGGTGCGCGACATGCTGCGCGATGGCGAAGAGCCGTACAAGACCCTCGACCTGGGACGCGCAGACCTGACCGACGCCGAGGCCTACGCCGCGATCGTCGCTCACCCGATCCTGCTGCAGCGTCCGATCGTCGTGTATCGCGGCAAGGCCGCGATCGGGCGACCGCCGGAATCGGTGCGCGCGCTGTTCGAATAATTTTTCATCGACGTATTTTTCTTGTTGCATCAGCCCGGGTCGGCTTGGACGGGCTGGCCCGGCCGACAGCAAGCGCCCGCCACCGCGCAGCCCGCCCGACACACCGGGCATCGACGAGAGCTACGCGCTGCGCGGCGGCAGTCCGCCCCCGCTTCCGATCACATGACAGCGCCAGCCGCGACAAAAGCACCTCTACAACACCGGCAGCCTTCGTCCCGCATCGAACACCCGCGTCACCCGCTCCCGCCCGCACATCCGCGCATCACGATTCCTCCCCGCTTTCCGGCTCCTGCCCCGCCGCTACTTTCGCGGCCGTCCGCAGCAGCGCGATCTGTCCGCGATAGGCGCGGCATCCGCTGCAGACCGGCAGATGCACGCGCACCTGCACGCGTTCGTGCATCGTCAGATGCCGATCGAGCGCATCCGACAGCAGCCGCGTCACGTCCTTACATTTCCCCGGTAGCATCTTCGGTCGTCAGTCCTTTTTCGCTGAGGCAGGTGCGCAATCGCGTGCGTGCGCGGTACAGCAGCACGCTGCAGTGATTCGTCGTCAACGTCAACTCGCTGCAGATGTCCGCGATCTCGACATCGAGGAATTCGCGCATCATGAACACGCGTCCGATCTGTTCGGGAAGATGGTCGAGGCACATCTCGAACAGCGTCCAGAACTGCTGCTGCTGCAACAGCGTGTCCGGCCGCGGCCACGGTCGCGGCTTCGTATGCGCGGCCCAGTGCCCGTTTTCCTTGAACAGTTCGCGGTCGAGCGCCGATTCGCCGTCGAGCTCCGCGTCGAGCGCCGACAGGCTCACCAGTCGCTGCCGCGCTCGCAACACGTCGATCAGCTTGTTGCGCAGGATCCCGAACACCCAGGTCTTGTGCGCCGACTGGCCCGCGAAATCGGCCGCATGCGACCACGCGGCGGTCAATGCTTCCTGCACGGCGTCTTCGGCGGTGTCGGTGTCGCGCAATTGCAGGCGCGCGAAACGCAACAAGTCGTACCGCAATTTTTCGAGATAAGCGGGATCGTCGTACGCGGACGGCATGGGCTGGGGCGGGAAAAGGTCGGTCGAATCGGTCCGGCGCACGTCGGAGGATGCGTGCGTCGCCGTGCGAGCAGCTTACTGGCCGCGCTGCCGGCCGGCAATGCATGTTCCGTCGCGAATTCACAATGCGGCGCGGCGCGCTGCGCTATGCTTGCCGAAGCCTCGCGTCGCGCGTGCCGACACGGTGCGGCGGGTGGTGGTCCATCGCGTCACAGCCGGACGCAAAGTTATCCACAATTTCTGTGGAAAACCTTGTGGAAAGTCGGCCGGATGGCCCCGTGGGACGGCTTGCGGGCTGGCCTGCCTATAAACAGACCTTTGTCGCCTATCCAGAAGCAATCGATTCGATTCCTCACTCACCGGAAGGAGAATGCCATGGCCTATCGTGTTGCGGTCGTCGTCGGCAGCCTGCGCAGCGGTTCTTGGAACCGCGCGCTCGCGCGCGCCGTGATCTCGCTCGCCCCCGCCGATCTTTCGTTCGAGTTCGTCGAAATCGGCGAACTGCCGCTGTACAGCCAGGATTACGACGCCGACTTCCCGGAAGTCGCGAAGCGCTTCAAGCAGTCGATCGAAGCGGCCGATGCGCTGCTGTTCGTCACGCCCGAGTACAACCGCTCGATTCCGGGCGTGTTGAAGAATGCGCTCGACTGGGGTTCGCGTCCGTGGGGTTCCAATTCGTGGGCGGGCAAGCCGGGCGCGGTGCTCGGCACGTCGCCGGGCGCGACCGGCACCGCGCTCGCGCAGCAGCACCTGCGCAACGTGCTGGCCTATCTCGACGTGAAGACGCTCGGGCAGCCGGAGATGTTCATCAAGCATGATCCGTCGCGCATCGACGATGACGGCAAAATCGTCAACGAGGACACCCGCAAGTTCCTGCAGGGCTTCGTCGATCGCTACGCCGCCTGGGTGCGCGTGCTGAAGGCGGCCTGAGCGCCCTCCCTAAGCCGCGTGAATCGCCGGCACCGGCACGCGCACGGCGCGCCGCACGCGCCGCGGCCCGTCACATGCCGGTATGCCGTGCGTCGCGCGCGTCGCGGATGCCCATCAGGATCTCGTCGAGCAGCGCGATGTCGAACGGCTTCGACAGCACGCGCACGTTGACGGTGCGCGTGCGGTCGAGTTCCTCCGCATAGCCGGTGACGAGGATCACCGGCAGTTTTCCCGGCCGCTTCTCGATCGCCTCGGCGAGGTCGATGCCGTTCAGCCGGCCCGGCATGTGGATGTCCGAGATCACCAGGTCGAACGCGTCGTTCGCGGTCGCGCCCTCGATCAGTTGCAGCGCGTCGTCGGCGGTCGCCGCGTAGGTCACGCGGTGGCCGAGCAGCGACAGCAGCGCCTCGGTGCCGGCCGCCACTTCGCTGTTGTCCTCGACGAGCAGCACGTGCAGGCCCGCGTGCGGGCCCGGCTCGTGCGCGGCGGCCGTCGGCCGCGCCACCACGTCCTCGGCGCGCGCGCGCGGCAGGTAGAGGCGCACCGACGTGCCGGCGCCGACTGCGCTGTCGATCGTCGCGAGGCCGCCCGAGCGTTCGCAGAACGCGAACACCTGCGGCAGCCCGAGCCCGGTCCCCATCCCCTGCGCCTTGGTCGTAAACAGCGGCTCGAACGCGCGCGCGAGCACGTCGGGCGCCATGCCCGAGCCCGTATCGTCGAGCGAGATCTGCACGAAATCGCCGGTCAGCGGAAAACCGTCCTCGCGGCGCAGCGTCACGTTGCGCGCGCCGACCGTGAAGCGGCCGCCGCTCGACATCGCATCGCGCGCGTTGACCGCGAGGTTGATCACCGCAAGTTCCAGCTCGGCGACGTCGACGCGAATCGGCCACACGCCCGGATCGATCGCGACGACCAGCGACGATTTCGAGCCGAGCGAGGTCTTCAGCAGTTCGCGGCAGGTGCCGAGCCACTGCCCGACGTCGATGGTCTCGTTGTGCAGCGGCTGCTTGCGCGCGACGCCGAGCAGCTGGCGCGTCAGCGACTGCCCGTTCTTCAGCGCGCGCTCGATCGCGCCGAGTTCCTTGTCGAGATGCTGGGTGCCGCGCCGCCGCGCGATCTGCACGTTGCTGGAGATGATCATCAGCAGATTGTTGAAGTCGTGCGCGACGCTGCCGACGAGCGTGCCGAGCGCCTGCATCTTGCGCGACTGCCGGTACGCGGATTCGATCGAGCGCCGCATCGACGCTTCGGCCTGCCAGCGATCCCACGCCTGCTCTTCCGCCTTCAGCCGCTTCAGCGACAGCCAGATCACGCACCACAGCGCGATCGACGGCGCGAACATCGACAGGAACAGCACGCTCAGGTGTTCATACCATTCGCGCCAGATTTCCGACGTGCGGTACGCGCAGGTCACATAGACGGGATAGCTGCCGACCTGCCGGTACGCGACGATCTCGCTGTCGTCGCTGCCGTGGCGCACGCGCACGACGCCCGCGCGCGGATCGTTGCGCGGGTTGCCGAACGTCGCTTCGCGATCGGTATGCGCGATCGACGGCGGCGGCGGATACGACGCGATCACCGCGCCGTCGGAGCGCGCGAGCGCCATCGTCATCGGCGTTTTCGAGCCGCCCAGCAGGTCGCGGTAGAACGCATTGAAATACGACGACTTCAGCGCGATCGACACCATGCCCGCGAACGAGCCGTCGCTGTGCCGGCGCGCGACGCCGGTGTTGAACACGGGAATGTTCTCGAGCTTGAGCGGCCCCATCATCAGCCGCGAGATGTGCTCGATGACCTTGCCGTCGCGAATGCCGGCGAAGTCGTCGCGGTTCGCGATCGACGCATACGGCGCCGGATAGTAGAGGCTGTTCGCGAGCAGCATCCCGCTCGCGCCGAAGATCGACACGGCCGCCACCTGCGGATAGCCGCCGCCGATCGTGTTCAGCGCCTCGTGGATATCGGACTCCTTGCTGCGCACGGTCGCGTCGTCCATGTCCTGGACCAGGTCGACGATCCGCGCGTCGAGCGTTTCGCTCAGGTCGAACACCTTGAGCGCATGCTCCTCGGCCACGCGCACGGTGCGCATCGTCACGTCGCTCGCGGCCGCTTCGCGCGCCTTCAGGTCGTTGTAGGCCATCACGACCACGTAGATGCACGGCAGCACGATCGCCGCGACGAGCAGCACGATCAGCGTCACGCGGCGAACCGCGAAATCGTGCTCGGGCGCGCCGGACGCATAGTTGCCGTCGTCCTGCCAGTCGTCGGCGGGAGCGGGGGCGGATGTGCGGGAGTCGGCAGGCCGGTCGGACGTCATTCGAGCAAGCGGTGAAGCGAAGGTGCCCCATCATAAACGAGTTGCACGGGCGCGCCTTGGCGTGCAACCGGGCGGCTGCGACGTAAGCCGGCTGTCGGATTGAAAACGCGACGAATCCGGAAGCGCAAACGTACACAGGGAAAAATTTTGCGTCCAGATGCCGAAAATGACCCAGGCTGTTTTCGGAATGCGCGGCGTCCGAATCGATTTTGTTCGAAACGGATAAATCGGCGAGTTGCACCGCCACCGGTTTAGCCAGAGAATCGCGCGTTGCTTTTCCCAACACGGATCGTGATGCGCCTGCCGGCGCGTGTCGCGCGACGCATCGCGCGCATGCGTGTGCGGCGACGTCCGCGCCACGGCGCTCGCCGCGTTGCCGGTCGTCCGCCTCAAGATCTGCGCCGCGCGGCCGTTAACGCGAGAGAGACCATTCCGTACTTCGCATCGCCTGCCATGTCCCTGCCGATTGTAATTGCCGACGATTCGCTGCTCGCGCGCAAACTGTTGGCGAAAGCCCTGCCGGTCGACTGGGATGTCGATGTCGCGTACGCAGCGAATGGCCGGGAGGCGCTGGCGCTTTATCGTGACGGCAAGGCTTCCGTGATGTTTCTGGACCTGACGATGCCCGACATGAGCGGCTATCAGGTACTGGAAACACTGCGCCACGAGGATCTGAACACGTTCGTGATCGTGGTATCCGCCGATATCCAGCCGCAGGCGCAAACGCGCGTCCGCGAGCTGGGCGCGATCGCATTCGTCGCCAAGCCCGTGACGCCGGACGCATTGCTGCCCATTCTCAGGGAGTATGGGTTGTATGCCTGACTCGGTGTTCACGGCGGAGCAACGCGACGCGTTGCAGGAGATCGCCAACCTCGCGATGGGCCGCGCCGCGGCGCGGCTCGCGTTGCTGCTCGGGCGTTTCATCGAGCTGTCGGTGCCGCGCGTGCGCGTCGTGAAGGCGGCCGACGCGGGGGGCGTGCTGAGCGAGATGACGGGGATTCGCGACAACGTGACCGCCGTGCGCCAGGGCTTCCGCTCCGACATCAAGGGCGAGGCGATCGTGCTGTGCCGCAGCGCCGGCATTGCGCGGCTGATGTCGCTGGTCGAGCGCACCTTCGGCGACGACATGCCCGGCGGCATGACGACCCGGGACGAACTCGTATTCGACGTCGCGAACGTGCTGATGGGCGCCTGCGTCGCGTCGATCCTCGACGAACTCGGCCGCAAGCCGGTGTTCTTTCCGCCGGGGCTGCTCGGCGCGAACATGTCGTTCGACGAAGTGTTCGAGCCGAGCGCGCTCGCCTGGAGCATCGCGCTGCTGCTCGAAGTGAACTTCGGTCTCGAGGATCACGCGTTCCGCGCTCATTTCGTGATGCTGATGGCCGAGGATTCGATCCGCCTGATGGGCGACGCGCTCGACGCGTTGCTGTCCGCGCTGTGATGGCCGCGCCCGCATCGCTCAGCGATCTCGTGATCGAACGGGTCGGCTTCGGGCTGTTCGTGCTCGATCGCGCGATGACCGTGCTGATGTGGAATCGCTTCATGCAGGACCACAGCGGCGTGCCGGCCGCCGACGTGATCGGCCGCAACCTGTTCGACTGCTTTCCGGACCTGCCGCGCGCATGGCTCGCGCGCAAGCTCGACAGCGTGTTCCAGCTCGGCAGCTTCGCGTTCAGTTCGTGGGAGCAGCGCCCCTACCTGTTTCGTTTCGAGCACGACCGGCCGATCACGGGCGGCGTCGACTACATGCAGCAGGACTGCACGTTCATGCCGCTCGCGCGCGGGCGCGAGGTCGAAGCCGTGTGCGTGACGATCTCGGACGTCACGCACGTGAGCGTGATGCAGCGCGAACGCGAGGAGGCCTTCGCGAAGCTGCGCGAGCATGCGAATCGCGACGGGCTCACCGGCATCGCCAACCGGCGCTGCTTCGAAGCGCGCCTGAGCGCCGAATTCGCGCGCTGGCAGCGTTACGGCGGCGACCTGTCCGTGCTGCTGTTCGATCTCGATCACTTCAAGGCGATCAACGACCGCTTCGGGCACGCGGCCGGCGATGCGGTGCTGCGCGAGACGGCGCGCCGCGTCGCGTCGATCGTGCGCACCCAGGACACGTTCGGCCGCTTCGGCGGCGAGGAATTCGCGCTGCTGCTGCCGTGCACGAATCTCGACGAGGCGATGCGCGTGGCCGACAAGGTGCGCGCGGCGATCGGCGGCACGCCGGTCGACGCCGAAGGCTTCAGCGTGCCGGTGACGGCGAGCGTCGGCGGCGCATGCGCGAAGGCGGGCGCGTCGAGTTGCGACTCGCTCGTCAACGACGCCGACGCGGCGCTCTATCGCGCCAAGCGGCTCGGCCGCGATCGCTCGGTCGGCCACGCGTAGCGCGCGGCACGGCGCATCGTCGTACGCGAAGAAGCGGCTTCGGCAAGCCGCCGCGCGGTGCTCAGTGCTTCGCGATGTCGGCCAGCACGCCGGCCAGCACGGCCGGCTGCGACATGAACGGCGAATGGCTGCTGTCGAGCTGATGCACGTGAGTCGGATTGCCGGGCGTGAACGCGTCGGCTTCGTCGATCATCCGCTGCTGCAACGCGGGCAGGATCACGCGATCCTGCAGGCACTTGATGTAGTGCCGGTCGATCGCGCCCCAGCGCGCGGCGGTCGTCGGAATCGCGGTCGCGAACGGCGCGGCCGGCACGTCGCAGCTCAGCAGGTTCGCGACGGCCTCGAAGTCGGCCTGCGGCACGTCGTCGTACAGCGCGCGCCGGGTCATCTCGCGATACGCCGGGTCGCCGCTGCGCGGATCGAGCCGCAGCGCGCCCGTGGTGCGCGGGCTCGCGAGCATCAGCGGCGCCAGCAGGTCGCCGCGGTTCTCGGGCGCGCGCACGTAGTCGAGGCACGGCACGCCGGACGCGGGCATGAACGCCGCCAGATAGACGAGCTTCGCGATCTTCTCCGGCGCGCGCTCGGCCGCCGCGGTGATCGCGAGGCCGCCCATGCTGTGCCCGACGAGGATCACCCTGCCGCGACCGAGCGCGTACGCGTCGTCGACGGCCTGCATCACCTGCGCCGCGTAATCGTCGAGCGACGTGTTCGCGACCGGCGACGGCTCGGCGCCGAACGCGTCCTTGTCGAGCGGCCGTTCGAGGTAGGAGGCGGGAAAGCGGGCGTGAATGCCGTGCGCGGGCAGGTCGCGCGCGATCGCGAGGTGGCCGCGCTCGGCCAGCGCAGTCGCGACATGGGCGAAGCACCACGCGCCATGCCATGCGCCGTGCACGAGCACGAAAACCGGTTGGTCGGGATGCGAGGGGGCGGTCACGTTCGTCTCCATGAAGCTGGCTTTTTCAGGACAAGGTGTCATCTTAGACGAAGCGGCGCGCCGCCAAGCGGGCTGCCGCGCCGGCAGCCGCGGTCCGGCGCGGGGGCGTCGTCGCGATGCGGCCCCGAATGTATCGCGGAGGCCACAATTTGCGCGAAAGCATTTCAAATTTGCGGAAAAGCACGTTAAGTTGACGCTTTCGCTTCGCTTCCGCCCATGAACGTCGATTACCTCTTCTACCGGAAACCGGATAAACCCGGCCCCTATTCGCTCGACGACCTGGGCGACGTCGCGCCGCCGATCGGCCCGGGCGACGCAGTGCGCGCGGGAATCGCGCGCGTGTTCGAAGAGATCGACTGGCGCGAGTCGCCCGACGTGCCGGGTGCGTGGTTCGGCACCGGCGGCCCGGTGTTCCAGTTCACCGCCGAACCCGACGGGCGCGTGACGAGCTTCATGGGCTCGCGCCTCGAACGCCGCGCGATGCTGCAGCTGACCCGCGAAATGGGGTTGATCGCACTCGATCTGCAGCGCGACATCGTCTACGGCTGACGCCGCCCGAGCGCGCGCGCCTGCGGCGCCCGCGAACCGCGTGGCCGACGCGCCTGCGCCAGCCGCCGCGCGGTTTCCGGCGCTGCAAGGCGCCGCCATCGAACTTCAAAGATTGGTATACTTCCGCCCAATTCCGGCAACCGGCCGGTAATTTGTGCCTGTCTGCGTCGATCGTTCGACTATCTCGCACGCATTTGACGCCCTGACCATCCCAGCCGGGCATGGCTTCTTCAATCGCCCCGCGTGGGTGTCTCCGTGGAGCTCGTCTTGGCCGTTTCCAATCTCGTCGTGGACGAACAAGAAACCGACGCCGCTGCCGTCACATCGGGCAGTTCTTTCTATCTCGCGATGCGCATCCTGCCGGCCGTGCAGCGCGACGCGATGTTCCAGGTCTATGCGTTCTGCCGCGCGGTCGACGACATCGCCGACAGCGACCTGCCGCGCGCCGAGCGCGCCGCCGGTCTCGAACGCTGGCGCGCGGACATCGACGCGTGCTTCGCGGGCCGGCCGCCGCGCGCGCTGGCCGCGCTCGAGCGCGAGATCCGCGCATTCGACCTGCAGCGCGACGATTTCCACGCGATGATCGACGGGATGGCGATGGACGCCGCCGAAGACATCTGCGCGCCCGACGAGCCGACGCTCGACCTCTATTGCGACCGCGTGGCGAGCGCGGCCGGCCGCCTGTCGGTGAGGATTTTCGGGATGCCGGAAGCCGAAGGGATCAAGCTGTCGCACCACCTCGGCCGCGCGCTGCAACTGACGAACATCCTGCGCGACATCGACGACGACGCGGCGATCAACCGCTGCTACCTGCCGCGCGAACTGCTCGCGCGCGAAGGCATCGCGATCACCGATCCGGCGACGATCGCGCGCGATCCGGCGCTGCCGCGCGTGTGCGCGACGCTCGTCGAGCGCGCGCTCGAGCACTTCCGCCAGGCCGACGCGGTGATGGACACCTGCGCGCGTGCACAGGTGAAGGCGCCGCGCATCATGTCGGGCGCCTATCGCTGCATTCTCGAAGCGGCGGTCGCGCGCGGTTTCGCCGCGCCGCGCGCGCCGCTGCGCAAGCCCAAGGCGCGCATGCTGATGATCGCCGCGCGCTACGCGCTGTTCTGAGCCGATGCCCAGGACCGTCCACGTGATCGGTGCGGGACTCGCGGGCCTGTCGGCCGCGGTCGAGCTGCAGCGTCGCGGGCGGCGCATCGTGCTGCACGACGCGCATGCGCAGGCGGGCGGTCGCTGCCGTTCATGGTTCGACGAGACGCTGGGCGCGACCATCGACAGCGGGCTGCACCGGATCTTCGCAGGGCAGGCCGCCACGCAGCGCTACCTGCGCGCGATCGGCGCGGCCGATCAGCTTGCCGGACCTTCGCTGCCTGAATTCCCGGTCGTCGACGTCGCCGCACAGCAGCGCTGGACGCTGCGCTTCGGCGCCGGGCACTGGCCGTCGTGGCTGTTCGATGCCGCATCGCGCGCGCCGGGCACGACGCCGCTGGACTACCTCGCGCTCGCGCCGCTCGCGTTCGCGCGCACCGGCCGCTCACTCGCACAGACGATGCGGTGCGACGGCGTGCTGTGGGATCGTTGGCTGCGGCCGTATTGGCTCGGCCTCCTGAACGTCGAGCCGCGCCACGCGACTGCCGAGCTGGCGCGCGCGGTGCTGTGCGGGATGTTCGCCGCGGGCGGCGCCGGCTGCCGGCCGCTCGTCGCGCGTCACGGGCTCGGCAGTGCATTCGTCGATCCGGCGCTGCGCATGCTGCAGCACGGCGGCGCGCAGATCCGGCTGCGGTCGCGGCTCGACGCGTTCGAATTCGGCGCGCACGGCAACGCGGTCGACGCGGTCGCGATCGGCGCGGAGCGCATCGAACTCGCGCCCGGCGACGCGGTCGTGCTGGCCGTGCCGCCCGAGGTCGCGCAGCCGCTGGTGCCCGACCTGACCGCGCCCGATACCTTCAGCGCGGTCGTGACCGCGTATTTCGCGGTCGAGCCGCCGGCCGGCAGCCCGCTCGACACGGCCGTCGTCAACGGCGTCGTCGATGCGGTCCGGTCCGGCGACGACCAGCTGGCGGCGACGATCCACGACGCCGCCCGCTGGCTCGACATGCCGCACGACACGCTCGCGCGGCGCATCTGGGAAGACGTCGCGCGCGTGACCGGCGCGAACCCGGCAACCCTTCCCGCGTGGCAGCTCGCGATCGAGCCGCGCGCGGGTTTTGCGGCGGTGCCGTCGCAGGAAATGAAACGTCCGGCCGTGCGTACGCGCTGGACCAATCTCGTGTTGGCGGGCGACTGGATTGCCACCGGCTTGCCCGCCACGATCGAGGGCGCGATCCGTTCCGGCCAGCTGGCCGCCGACGCGCTCCAGACACAATAAGAGAGGGACCGATGAACGATCTCACCGATATGGCTACCCTGTCCGCCGGCACCGCGCCGGCCGATCTCGAAGCGGCCGTCGCGCGTGCGACCGATGCGCTGCTGGCCGCGCAGAACGCGGACGGACACTGGGTCTTCGAACTCGAAGCCGATTCGACGATTCCCGCCGAATACGTGCTGCTCGTCCACTATCTCGGCGAGACGCCGAACCTCGAACTCGAACGGAAGATCGGCCGCTATCTGCGCCGCATCCAGCAGGCCGACGGCGGCTGGCCGCTGTTTACCGACGGCGCGCCGAACATCAGCGCGAGCGTGAAGGCGTATTTCGCGCTGAAGGTGATCGGCGACGACGAGAACGCCGAGCACATGCAGCGTGCGCGCCGCGCGATCCACGCGATGGGCGGCGCCGAGATGTCGAACGTGTTCACGCGCATCCAGCTCGCGCTGTACGGCGCGATTCCGTGGCGCGCGGTGCCGATGATGCCGGTCGAGATCATGCTGCTGCCGCAGTGGTTCCCGTTCCACCTGTCGAAGGTGTCGTACTGGGCGCGCACGGTGATCGTGCCGCTGCTCGTGCTGAACGCGAAGCGCCCGCTCGCGAAGAACCCGCGCGGCGTGCGCATCGACGAGCTGTTCATCGATCCGCCCGTCAACGCGGGGCTGCTGCCGCGCCAGGGCCACCAGAGCGCGGGCTGGTTCGCGTTCTTCCGCGTGGTCGACCATGCGCTGCGCGCGGTCGACGGCCTGTTCCCGAAGTACACGCGCGAGCGCGCGATCCGTCAGGCCGTGTCGTTCGTCGACGAACGCCTGAACGGCGAGGACGGCCTCGGCGCGATCTATCCGGCGATGGCCAACGCGGTGATGATGTACGACGTGCTCGGCTACGCGGAAGATCATCCGAATCGCGCGATCGCCCGCAAGTCGATCGAGAAGCTGCTCGTCGTGCACGACGACGAAGCGTATTGCCAGCCGTGTCTGTCGCCCGTGTGGGACACGTCGCTCGCCGCGCATGCGCTGCTCGAGACGGGCGACACGCGCGCCGAGGACGCCGCGCTGCGCGGCCTCGAATGGCTGCGCCCGCTGCAGATCCTCGACGTGCGCGGCGACTGGATCTCGCGCAGGCCGCACGTACGGCCCGGCGGCTGGGCCTTCCAGTACGCGAACGCGCATTACCCGGACGTCGACGATACGGCCGTGGTTGCGATGGCGATGGAGCGCGCGCAGCAGCTCAAGCAAAACGATGCGTATCGCGAGTCGATCGCGCGTGCGCGCGAATGGGTCGTCGGCATGCAGAGCAGCGATGGCGGCTGGGGCGCGTTCGAACCGGAAAACACGCAGTACTACCTGAACAACATCCCGTTCTCCGATCACGGCGCGCTGCTCGATCCGCCGACGGCCGACGTGTCGGGCCGCTGCCTGTCGATGCTGTCGCAGCTTGGCGAGACGGCGCTGAACAGCGAGCCGGCGCGCCGCGCGCTCGACTACATGCTGAAGGAGCAGGAGCCGGACGGCAGCTGGTACGGCCGCTGGGGGATGAACTACGTGTACGGCACGTGGACCGCGCTGTGCTCGCTGAACGCGGCCGGCCTCGGGCCGGACGATGCGCGCGTGAAGCGCGGCGCGCAGTGGCTGCTGTCGATCCAGAACAAGGACGGCGGCTGGGGCGAGGACGGCGACAGCTACAAGCTCAACTACCGCGGCTACGAGCAGGCGCCGAGCACCGCGTCGCAGACCGCGTGGGCGCTGCTCGGCCTGATGGCGGCCGGCGAGGTGAACAACCCGGCGGTCAAGCGCGGGATCGACTACCTGATTGCCGAGCAGAAGGAACACGGCCTGTGGGACGAGACGCGCTTCACGGCGACGGGCTTCCCGCGCGTGTTCTACCTGCGCTACCACGGCTACCGCAAGTTCTTCCCGCTGTGGGCGCTCGCGCGCTACCGCAACCTCAAGCGCGCCAATGCGACGCGCGTGACGGTCGGGATGTGACGCGGATGACGTCGCAGCACACCGGCACCCTGCCCGTCATTGCGGTGACGGGCATGGCGTTCGAGGCGCGCATCGCGCGCGGCGACGGCGTCGAGGCCGTGTTCGCCGCGCGGGCCGACCGGCTCGAACGTGCGCTGACCGAGGCGACCGCGCGCGGTTGCGCGGGCATCGTCAGCTTCGGCACGGCGGGCGGGCTCGCGCCCGACCTGCAGCCCGGCGCGCTGGTGATCGCCGACGCGGTCGACGGGCCGTTCGGGCGCGTGCCGACCGATGTCGGCTGGAGCGCGCGGCTCGTCGCCGCGCTGCACGACACGCCGGTGTGGGCGCGCGTCACGCGCGGCGCGATGGCGGCCGTCGGCGCGCCGGTTATTAGCGAGCAGGAGAAGACCTCGCTGCATCGCGCGAAGGGCGCGCTGGCCGTCGACATGGAATCGCATATCGCAGCCGCGTTCGCTGCGGCGCGCGGCGTGCCGTTCGCGGTGTGCCGCGCGATCGTCGATCCCGCGTGGCGCACGCTGCCGCGCGCGGCGACGGCCGGGCTGCGCGACGACGGCAGCACGGCGATCCTGCCGATCCTGCGCGAGCTGCTGAAGCAGCCGTCGCAGCTGGGCCCGCTGCTGCAGGTCGCGGGCGATGCGCGCGCGGCGCGTACGACGCTGATCCAGGCGCGGCATGCGTTCGGGCGCGCGGGCGCGCTGCGGATCGTCTGAGCGGCGGGCGCCGCTTCTCCCCCATCCATACAAAGCGAGCGTTGCGTGACGCAACGCTTCCGACCGTTCGATACCCGTGCATCAGCACGATGGTATAGCGAGCGAAATTCGCGAGATCCCGGGGCGACGAGCACGGGCGCAGGACCGTATCCGCGGATCACGTTGCCAATTAAATGATCAGGACAACGTCCTATATCTCAAAAACATGATCGCAGATACGGCACGTAAATCTGGTTTCTCGGTTCCGTCAGGGATTTTTTGAGATGGTCTTTGCGGCTAGCATTCGACTCATTGCTGACAGCGATGCCGTCGAACGCTTGGCGTGGAACCCGGATTGCGCTTGCCATGAACCCTCATCTCCTTGATGCCTACAATCGAGAACTGCTCTATTTCAAGGAGCTGGTGGAGGAATTCGCCCACGCGCATCCGAAAATCGCGCGTCGGCTGGGCCTGCATGCCGGCGAGATTGCCGATCCCTTTGTCGAGCGCCTGGTGCAAGCGGCGAGTTTCACGACTGCCCGGCTGCAATTGAAACTGGATGCCGCGTTCCCCCTGCTCAGCAGTCGGCTGCTCGAAACGGTCTATCCAAACTACGTCGCCCCAACGCCTTCGATCGCGGTAGCGCGCCTCTATCCCGACGAACAGGAAGGCAATTTGCTCGAGGGGTTTCGTGTCCCTCGCGGCACGGCGTTCACGAGCCGCGTGCCGGATGGCGAACGCACGCCCTGCACGTTTCACAGCGGTCTCGATGTGACGTTGTATCCGTTGGAGATTGTTTCGGCGCGCTTGACCGGGGTGCCTCCGGACATTCCATCGGTAGAGCGCTATGGCGCAGCCGACAGGCCGATTCGCGGCGCGCTGCGTCTCAGGCTTCGCACCACGGGCGAAGCGCGCTTCGAGGAACTGCGCGGGCTGGAGCGATTGCCCGTCTATCTGGCAGGCGACGAGCGCGTGGCATCGCGGCTGTTCGAGTTGATCCACGCTGGCGCTGTGGCGTCCGTGATCGGGACGACGAATCGTTTCGCCGATTCGAATCGGTCATTCGGCATTGTCTCCGATCGAGCCGTCGAACATACCGGACTCGCTGCCGACGAGAGCTTGCTGCCGCTGATCGGGCCGAAGTTTCATGGCCATAACCTGCTGCACGAATATGCGACGTGTCCCGCCCGCTTCTGGTTTTTCACGCTGACCGGTCTGAATGCGGGATTGCGATATGTGACCGGTCGCGAAGCCGAAATCGTCGTGTTGCTGGATCGATTCGACGGTTCGCTGGTCGAGCACGTCGATGCTTCCCGCTTCGCCCTCTTCTGTACACCGGTCATCAACCTGTTTCGTCGCAAAACTGATCCCGCCGAGGTGCCGGGCACGGGCGGCGAAATTCTGTTGCAACCCGACCGGCAGAACGGCTCGGATTACGAGGTGTTCGCGGTGGAGGCACTGCATGGCTTCGTGAGCAAAGGAGCGGCATCGCTCGAGTTTCGGCCGCTGCACCGGGCGCGGCTGAACAACGAAGCCGATCACGGGCTCTATTTCACGATCCGCCGCGAGCCCGGAATGGCGAAGACGTCATACCGTCGCTACGGCGCTCGTACGCCATACGTGAGTACCGATGCGTTCGTTTCGCTGGTCGATGAAAATGAGCAATCCTATCCACAGGACATGAAATACCTGTCGGTAGATGCGTGGTTGACGAACGGCGATCTGCCGAGCTTGCTGGAGCCCGAGGGCGCGACCGATCTGACTGTCGAAATCAGCGCGCCCGTCAGGCGGACGGAACTCGTTCGTGCGCCGAGTCCTGCACGCGCGCCGCTTGCTCAGGGAGAGGCTGCATGGCGGCTGATCGGTCAGCTGAACCTCGACTACGGCAGGCTGGAGACTCAGGACGGAAGCGCGCTACGCGACATTCTGGTTTTGTTCGCCGCTGCCGACGACGTGCGGTTCCGTCGACAGATCGACAGCCTGATCCGTGTCGAGACGCGTCCGGTGACGAAGACACTGCCCGGCCAGAGTCAGTTGCGGTTCGGTCGAGGCATCGAATGCGTGCTGACCGTCGACGAGGCTGGCTTTGACGGTGCGAGCCCTTTTCTATTTGGCGTGATCCTCGAGCATTACGTGGCTCGTCACGTTTCGACACATTCTTTTACTCAATCCGTGCTGCGCTCGTCGCAGCGCGGCGAGCTGATGCGCTGGCCGGTTCGAATGGGGACGCGCAGCGCAGTCTGACTCGGGGAGGAAAGCGGTTCATGCAGTCGGTAACGGATAACAACGATCAAGCGTACGAGGGCCAGCCCGCATGGTGAATTTCAAGACGAACCGGACGTTCTCGGTCGGCGGTCCGGCGCTGCCGGACCTGGAAGGCATCGGCGCGATGCTGCACCTGAGCGCGATGCGGGGCACGGAACAGCTCTCCACGCCGTACACGTACGAACTGTGGCTGACGACACCCGCCGATCCGCGACTGCCGGCCGACATACTCGCCAACCTCGATCTCAAGGCGATGCTCGGCAAGGAACTGACGGTCACGATCCAGCTGGACGGGATGGGCAGCTTTGTCGCGGGGATGGCCGGCCACGCGGGCGCGGCGAACCGGGGCGCCGGTACGCGAGAAATCAGCGGCATCGTGACCGCGGCCAGCTATGTGGATCAACTGAATCGCCAGTGCCGTTACCGCGTCGTGCTGGAGCCCTGGCTGGCACTGGCGCGCGAGCGAACCGACTATCGCATCTTCCAGCGCAAGAGCGTGCTCGACATCCTGCGCGAGGTGTTCGGTTCGTATTTGTATTCGTTCGAGATGCGCGTGGGTCGCACCTACAGGCCGCTGCGCTATCAGGTCCAGTACGGCGAATCGGATTTTGCGTTTGCCCAGCGCTTGATGGAGGAACACGGCATCGCGTGGTTCTTCGAACACTCGCAAGGCGTGCACCGCCTGGTGCTGGTCGACGGTCCGGGCGCCTATCGGAGCGCGGAAAGCGTCGCGTATCAGACGCTCGAGTACTACCCGCCCGGTCAGAAGATCGACCGCGAGCACGTCGATCGCTTCGAGGCGACGGAGCGCCTGCGATCGGGCGTCTGGACCACCGACGATTTCGATTTCGAGAAGCCGGGCGCGACGCTGACGGCGCAGAACAGCTTGCCGCGCGAGACGGCGCACAACCAGCTCGAACGTTACGAATGGCCCGGCGACTATACGGAAACGGAGGACGGCCAGGCATTCGCACAAGTGCGCATGGAGGAGATTCACGCGCAGGGCGCACGCGCGCAAGGCGAGGGCAACCTGCGCAACGTGGTGTGCGGCACGACGTTCGTGCTGGCCGGCCATCCGATGACGGGCGCCAACCGCGAGTATCTGGTGATCGCGTCGGAGCTGGACGTGAAGGAAACCGGCGAGACGACGGGCTTCTCCGCCTACGCGATTCGCAGCAGGTTCACCGTACAGCCGTCCGACGTTGTATTCCGTCCGCCGCGCACGATCAGGAAACCGCGCACGCGCGGCCCGCAAACGGCGATCGTGACCGGTCCGGCCGGCGCGGAGATCTGGACCAACAAGAACGGCGAGGTGACGCTCAAGTTCCATTGGGACCGATCCGAAGTGAAGGATCAGAACTCGTCCTGCTGGGTGCGCGTGTCCTATCCGTGGGCCGGCAGCAACTTCGGCGGCATTCATGTTCCGCGGGTCGGCACCGAAGTCATCGTCGATTTCGAAAACGGCGATCCGGACCGGCCGATCGTGACGGGGCGCGTCTACAACGCGATGACGATGCCGCCGTGGACGCTGCCGGCCCATGCGACGCAAAGCGGGATCCTGACGCGCTCGACCAAGGGCGGCGGATACGGCAACGCCAATGCGATCCGCTTCGAGGACAAGAAAGGAGCCGAGCAGGTCTGGATCCAGGCGGAGCGCAATCTCGATGCGGTGATCGAGGCCGACGAAACGCACACGGTCGGGCATGACCGCACGAAGCGGATCGGCCACGATGAAACCGACCAGATCGGGCGTCACTGGACGCTGTCGACCGGCGGCTACAAGTTCGAGACCGTGACGCTTGCGTCGGTGAAGAGCGTGGGCATGGGCGCGATGTTCAACGTCGGGATGGCCTACAACGTCAACGTCGGCGGGCTGTACCTGCGCAACGTCGGGCTGCAGATGGCGAGCACGGTGGGCCGCAGCCGCACCGACCGCGTCGCGCAGGACTGGACGGCCGATGTCGGGCACACCTATACGCTGACCGTGCGCGGCAAGGCGGTGGGCGATGCCGTGGCCGCCGATCAGGCGAATCCGATCGAACCGTCGCCCGACTTTGCGCCGCAGCTGCCCGCACCGGTATCGAGCTCGAACGCCAACCAGCTGCGCATCGCGGATACGGGCGAAAGCAGCCTGTCGGGCGCGAAACAGGCGCAACTGATCGGGCCGGGCGGCACGGTGACGATCGACGAGTCCGGCATTCACCTGAAAGGCACGGCGATTTACCTGCAGGCGCCGACGATCAGCATGACGAACGGCAACGCAGGCGGCCTCGCACCCGTGACCGAAGCCGATTGCGCGGAATGCGCGAAGAAGAGCGTCAGTGCGAACCCGGTGGATCTGGCGACGGGGCAGAAGGTGCTGTCGCATACGGACTTTACGTTGCCGGGCCGCGTATCGATCGACTGGAGCCGGAGCTACCGTAGCGCGGATCAACGCCGCGGCAGTCTGGGCGTGGCGTGGAAGCTGCCGTATGCGACGGAAGTGCGCACGAGCGCGACAGGCTTGATCTACTTCGACGCGGATGGGCGGCAGTTGCAGTTTCCGGCCTTGAACGCGGGCGAAGCGCATTTCCATCCGATCGAGAAGTTCACGCTGATGCGCGGTGACGACAACGCGTCGGGCGCCACCTATGCGCTGCGTTTCGGCAATGGCGTCGAAGAGCATTACGGCCGTCACCCGGTCGACGAGACGCGCTGGCAGTTGCAACGCATCACGACGCGCGACGGCCAGTGTCTGACGCTCGGCTATACGGCACAGGGCTGGTTGGAAACAGTTCGCAACAATGTGCATACCGTGCGCTGCGCGCTCGACGATACCGGCCGGATCACGAGCGTGTTGCTCGACCAGGGTGTCGGGAACCAGCCGCTGCACCTGACGAGCTATGTGTACGACGAGCACGGCGATCTGGTCGAGGCCACCGATCGCGAGAACCTGACGTGGCGCTACGGCTACGACAACCATCTGCTGACGACCTACCGCACGCCGGCCGGCGCGACGCACGTATCGGAGTGGAGCGACGACACGCCGAATGCATATTGCCTGCGGACCTACGCCTATACCGAAAGCGCCGGCGGGCAGCGGGTCGTCACGCGGGAGACGCGCTTCGATTACCTGCCGTCGCTGCGCGCGACGCGGGTGACGGACGGCCTCGGGCACACGACCGAATACCACTACAACGGCTTGTGGGCGGTCGAGAAGGTCGTGCATCCCGACGGCAGCGTCGAGCAGACGCATTTCGACGAGACGGGAAGCGTGGCCGGCTACACGGATGCACTCGGTCGCACGACGCGGATCGTGAACGATGCGCGCGGCAATCCGACGTCGATCATCGATCCGGCGGGCAACGTCACGCGCATCAGCTATGGCGAGCACGACCTCCCGGAACAGATTACCGACCCGGCAGGGCAGATCTGGCAGCGCGGCTACGACGCGCACGGTCACCTGAGGAGCGAAACCGATCCGCTCGGCAACGTGACGCGTTACGTCTACGAAAACGGCTTGCCCGTCGCGCGCACGGATGCATTGGGGAACGTGACGAAGATGCAATGGGACGACGCGGGCCAACTCGTGGCGCGCACCGATTGCTCGGGACACACGACGACCTATCGCTACGACCGATTCGGCCAGTTGACCGAGACTACCGACGCTCTGGGGCAGGTGAGCCACCACAGCGGCAGCGTGTCTGCGCGCGTGACGGCGGTGCAGCCGGCCGGCATGGGCTGGTGGAAGGTCGAATACGACGAAGCGGGCCGCGCGGTTGCGCATACGGATCCGCTCAAGCGCGTGACGCGCGTGGACTGGGACGGATACGGGCAGCGAACGCAGATCGTCGATCCGGCGGGCGGGACGCAACAGTTCCGGTACGACGCGATCGGCCGTTTGACGAAGCTGACCAATGCGAACCGGGAGACGACGACGTTCCGCTATGACAGCCGCGACCGGTTGATCGAACAGACTGGCTTCGACGGCCGTCGGCAGAGCTACCGGTACAACGCGGCGGGCGAACTGGTCGAGCGTATCGATCACGGCCAGGACGGACAGATCACGACGCACGTGACCTACGATGTGCTCGGCCGTCCGGTGGAGCGACGCTCGAGCGACGGGAGTCAAGCGAGCTATCGCTACGACGAGCGCGGGCTGCTCACGCAGGCGCAGGCGATCTCGCCCGGGCGTGCGCCGGTGCAGGTGACTTACGAATACGACGCAGCGGGGCGCCGCACGGCGGAGGTGCAGGCACACCACGGGCGTGTCTGGCGCCTCACGCACGGCGTGGACGCGATCGGGAATCGCGACTGGACACACGTGCCGGACATCGGTTCGCTGGTCTGGCAGCGCTACGGCTCGGGGCATGTGCACGGCATCCTGCTCGACGAGCATCCGCTGGCGAGTTTCGAGCGCGACGCGCTGCATCGGGAAATCCGGCGTACGCAAGGTCCGGCGTCGCATCACCTCGAATATGGCGCGAATGGCCTGCTCGCGGTGCATCGCTGGCAGAACCTCGATGAACGCGGGCGCTCGCTGGAGCGTCCGCGGCCATGGCGGGCGTGGGCATACGACGACGCCGGTCAGCTGACGACGCTGGACGATGCGTGGCGCGATCAGAAGGCGTATCGGTACGACGCGCTATCGCGGCTGACGCACGTGATGGCGGCGAGCGGACCGGAAGCGTTTCACTACGATCCGGCGGGAAACCTGCTGGCTGCTGCGCCGAACGTGGAAAGCATGCAGGCGTGGAAGGCGAGCGGCGATCGCTTGCTGCGGTTTGCGCCGCAGACGCGCCCGGATCGTCCGGTGGATTTTACGTACGACGGGCATGGCAATCGCATTGCGCGGACGGTGCCGTTGCCGCCGAAGCCGGCGCTGACGGAAGCGGAGAAGCGCAGCCAGCGCGGGACGGACAACCTGCTGCGCGTGATGGAAGTGCTGACGGGGACGCCGAAGTACGAGGAGCCGTCGGAAGTGCCGGAGGTGACGCGGTATCGGTACGACGGCAGCCACCAGTTGATCGCGATCGAGCATGCGGACGGCGCGAGAAGCGAGTACGAATACGACGCGCTCGGCCGGCGGGTGGCGAAGCATCACACGCCGGCGGGCGGCGCGCAGCAGACGACGCTGTTCATGTGGGACGGCGACTGGATGATGCAGGAGGTGCGCACGGGGCGCACGTCGCATGAGGACAGGGCGGTGACGTATGTGCCGCATCCAGATCATGAAGGACCGTTGACGCGGCTGGCGGATGGGCAGGCGTGGCATTACGTGACGGATCACCTGGGGACGCCGCAGGAGCTGCATGACGAACAGCGAGAAGTGGTGTGGGCGGCGGATTTGAGCGCGTATGGACGTACGGCCAGGTGGTTGACGCGTGTTGTTGACAATCCGATACGTTTTCCGGGGCAGTACCGGGATGAAGAGTCAGGGCTGCATTACAACCGGTTCAGGTACTACGATCCGATGGTGGGGCGGTATATCAATCAGGATCCGATTGGACTGCAAGGTGGACGCAATCTGTACGTATATGTGCGTGGTAATCCTACAGTAGGCATTGATCCGCTCGGTCTTCAGGCGAGAGGGCCGGTCCTGCTCGGAATGGGACATCTGTACAGAGCCGACACTGTGCCGCCTCGACCAGTGATCGTACAAGACGCTCGAGTCGGACCTCTACTGAACGATATTTCTAACAACGCGATTTCAGCGGATGTACTACCCGGTGTTTGGCCCGGTGTGAATATCCCAGTCGACGTGCCGCGCTTCTATTGCGCTACCGGTTACTACGGCGACGATCCTCTGTCGGAACTTCGCCCGACCGATGATTCCGGCCTTACCTGCAAGGCACGTCCGAAGAAATACGATCAGTCGTATTCGGTTTTTGGCGAGGACCCGAGAAACTTTACCTGTACATTACGAGGCGTGCTATGAAGGATCGTTTTTCAAAGTTTTATCCATGGATCGTTGTTTTGGTGCTTGCCTTTATATTCCTTATTGCAATGTTTGGACGGCCGACTTACCAGGAGAGATGGGGCCGCTGTGTGAAGACCTGTGCAAGTAAAGGGCTGTTTGGAAGGCTGGAGCCGCCTCGCCCGCAATATGGACGTGATATTTCTAATAGCTTCAAATGTCAATGTTATTAGGTGAGATTTAGTTGTTCATGAAGGCTTCGCGGCCCGTTAGCTAAACTTCGTTGGCATTGGAGAATCTCGATGATCAGCGAAGTACGGAGATCGTCATGGAGTTGGGAATATTGCTTGATGAGGTCAAGCGGTCGGTAAAATCTAGAAGCAAAAAATCTCTGCAGGCGGCTTTAGCGGCTTTAGATGATTGCCAGCTTCTTGAGAATAATATTGATCCACAGATTTTCGATATTTATGTGTGGCTGCTGTCGGACCCTAATGCTATATCTGCGCCCGGAATTGGTAAGGTCTTCGTGAATTTCACCGGTGATATTCAAAAATATTCCGGCAGGCAAATATCTAAGATAATTGCAACGATTGACGAGAATCGGGTTTATTATAAATCTCAAGCTTTGCGAATGGCTGCCGCAGACTTTGTGGCAAGAAATGGTGAAGTGACGGAGTCATTTGACGTTCTCAAGAAATGGGCCGCTGCGGCCGATGATATTTCTCGAGAAATGGCGCACGTTGGACTTGGCATATTATTGGCTGGGTTCCGCGTTCGTGACATTAAGATGAGAGAGAAGGCTGCGACGCTGAAAGATAGCTTAATGCAGAAATAGTTATGGCGATTTGCAAATGATACGACGGGCTCGGTCGGCGGGTGGCGAAGCATCGCGCTCAGGTGGACGATGGTGATTTCTGGTGCATCTCCCGCAATTTTTCCGGGAATGGGGCTTCCGTACGGAAGGCGAGTAAATCGACAAGGGCCGCACGTGTGCTCTCAGAGCAAATGAAGGTTGCACGCAGTGCGTCAAAAATCACAAAATCAAATAAAAGAATTGACGTGCACAAGTCAGAGATTATTGGCCAAGCGAAGCTTCAAGGGGCAAAGCAAGGTGCCAAGATCATTGTGACGCGGCTATGGGGTGTCATGTGTCGGATGATTGCGATGAGGTGACGGATTGAGATTCGATAAAAGATTCAGTAAGGTGAATATTTATTGCGTATTGTTATTTTTGGATTTTTGCCGTATTGGTGGTTGAAGTCTATGTTGGGCGCAACTTATTTCGTTGCACTTTATGTTTCGTACGCAATATTGGTAAGAGTGGTGGCTGACAGATTTGGGAAAGAAGGGTGACATCTACTATTTTATTCGCGAAATCAATTCAGACAGACGACCTGCTGCCGGGACGGACGTGCTGATCGCGAAGCCGAAGTACGAGAAGCACACGGAAGCGTAGGAGGTGACGCGCTATCAGTACGCGATGGTGGCCAACAGCGCCCGTCGAATGAGGACAGGGCGGTGACGTATGTGCGGCATCCAGATCATGAAGGACCGTTGCGGCGGCTGGCTGACGGGCGGGCGTGGCATTACGTGACGGATCGCGGGGGATGCCGCAGGCATGAGAGGGTGGCGGCGGATCTGAGTGCGTATGGGCGTGGCCGAGTGGCAGATGCGTGTTGGTGACAATCCGAAACGTTTTCCTAGGCAGCACTTAATTCAGTTGGGAATGCGCTCGTGGAGGGCGCACTCGGTGGTTCTGGCTCATTCGCGACCAAGCCGCGGCCGGGGGCCGGCAGGTGCGACGACATCGCGTTTCAATCAAATGAACCGCGCTGCAGCAAGGCAGTGCTGGTACGTGATCGCGACCTGGACGGACCGCTAGCGCGCTTCGCAAATCGCCGTATGCTGGAATGGCCGTAGCCGCCTATGAAATTCACGATGCTGTTTCTTGTGAGTGATGCTCATGGAAAACGATCTATCACCAGAATTGCGTGAATATTTAAAGCACTGTGGTTTTTCAAAAAGAGTGATAGCGAAATGTACGCTGGGTACACGTCTTTATCACGATCTTGATGTCTATGGCGATGTGGCAGAGGGGTGTATTACGGTTCTTTGTGAACAATATCATGTCGACATAACTGGGTTTGAGTTCGATGAATATTTTCCTCCCGAGTTTGTTGGTGAAAGTCCATTCATTCGCACATTGCTTTGGGCGGTGCCATTTTTGGGCTGGGCGGTAAGGCGACGCGGGGAATATTCTGCATTAACAATGAGTATGATCGACAACGCAATTAGAACTGGGTGCTGGCGCGAGGTATGAATTTTATGGCTTGGTCGTGGAGCAGCCCCCTGAAACGCCGGACACAGTCACCCACTTACAATAACGGGTAGGCATAAGACTGTGTTTTTGACTAACACCAGGCAGGAAGTGATGGAAGTGTTGACGGGCCCGGAGCGCCGGCGGCGCTGGACGGCGGAGCAAAAGCTGGCGATGGTTCGCGAGAGTTTCGAACCAGGGAAGTCGGTTTCGATGGTCGCGCGGCAGCACGGCGTGAACCCGAACCAGCTGTTCCACTGGCGCAAGCTGTACCAGGATGGGAGCCTGTCAGCGGTCAAGGCTGGCGAGGAAGTGGTTCCGGCCTCAGAGCTGGCCGACGCGCTCAAGCAGATTCGCGAGCTGCAACGGATGCTCGGCAAGAAGACCATGGAGAACGAGATTCTCCGCGAAGCAGTCGAGTACGGCCGGGCAAAAAAATGGATAGCGCACTCGCCCTCGCTGCCGGAGGACGACCAGTGAAACTGGTTTGTGAAGTTCTCGGCGTGTCGCGCTCGAACGTATCGGCACGACTGTCGCGTCCGGCGACGTGGCGCGATGGCCGTCAATCGCGGCAGACGGACGATGCGAGCGTGGTCGAGGAAATCCGCCGAGTCGTCGGCGATTTGCCCAGCTATGGCTATCGCCGGGTGTGGGGCTCGCTGCGCAATGAACGCATTGCTGCCGGACAGGTGCCGTTCAATGCGAAGCGCATCTATCGCATCATGCGCACTCACGGTCTGCTGATGCAACGGCGTCCAGCCCCGCCTCGGCCGCAACGTCGGCACGATGGCAAGGTGGCCGTCGCGCGCAGCAATCAGCGATGGTGCTCGGACGGCTTCGAGTTCCGCTGCGACAACGGCGAGCCGCTGCGGGTGACGTTTGCGCTGGATTGCTGCGACCGAGAGGCGATGAGCTGGGCAGCCACGACAGCAGGTCACAGCGGCGACATCGTGCGCGACGTGATGCTGGCTGCAGTGGAAAATCGGTTTGGCAACGAACTGCATACCCCGTCCGAAATCGAGTGGCTGAGCGACAACGGTTCGGGCTACACGGCCGACGACACGCGCCGGTTCGCAGTGGCCATCGGCCTGAAGCCATTGACCACACCGGTGTGCAGCCCACAAAGTAATGGGATGGCAGAGAGCTTCGTGAAGACGATGAAACGCGACTACGTCGCCTTCATGCCGAAGCCGGACGCAGCGACTGCCGCACGCAACTTGGCCATCGCGTTCGAGCATTACAACGAGAAGCATCCCCATAGCGCGCTGAAATACCGCTCGCCTCGCGAGTTCCGGCGCTCGATGGATTCAGCAACCTTAGTGTGATGCCGTGTCCGGGATTACAGGGTCAACTCCAGGTCGTGCTACGCCTCTTCCGACGCGCCGATACTTAGGCGCCTTGACGACGGATTTCAACTGATGGGGATTGGCGAGGATGAAGTTATGAGTCAGTTGGCTTTTAAGATTTTTGAATCATTTAAGTGGAGAAAAAAGCCGAATATTCTTACTGGTTCAAATGACCTGAGTTGCGATGAAGTCGAGGGCGTGCGTGCCATTGGTGCATGCGAATGGAGTGAGACGACAGGCGATTTATGGGAAAAATATAACGATGTCTTGAGTTGGCTCTCTCCGGAAGCTTTTTGTTATTACATTCCGGGAGTGATGGTGAGTAGCATTAACGACAGCGAGCCAAATTTAATTGTTGTAAATAATTTGGTTGGTATGTTGGATAGAACTCCAAGTCCGGACTGGTGGGATGACTTCTTTGTTGAGAGGTGGTCGTTGCTAACAATTAAAGAATGTAATGTATTGAGAGGATGGCTGATTTGGCTCTCGTCATTTGAAAATTCGTCTATAGATAAAAATAGTTTTTATCGTGCGATCGAAACTGTGGGTCTGCTAATTTCGAGAAATAAATCTTCGTAGAATTTGTGGGGTGGTTTTGGTTTATGAAATTGAGTATTAAAATTCAGCTTATGGCGGCTTTTTCGATTGTTGTGGTAGTGGGGCTGCTTTCCGCATACATGCTTGGTGGAAGTCGATCGTATCCCGAGATGCTGGATAAATGCGTTAATAGCTGTAGTGAGCGCGGTATGTTCGGCAAGTTGGTGCGACCTGACAAGCCATATTCTCCGAGGCAGACAATCGAAGATTACGAATGCAAATGCTATTGACCCGTTTATGTGGCATCGCTGTTGTTGTCCGTTGTGATCGAAGGGGAGTGGTTGAGATTGGTTTTTTTGTTTCGCTTTTCTCGGGTCTATGAAGGGTTTTAACGTGGCTTTCCGAGTGGCCGACGTTACGTAGCAGATCGCCTGCCGACGCCACAGGAACCGTACAACGAACAGCGTGAAGCGAAGTCGATAGCGGGCCCGACCGCGTATAGACGTACCGCTCACGATGGCCTCATGCTTTTGATGATCCGCTGTCCGGATATGAAATAGGACAACTACTTTTTTGGAGGTGATGAGACATGCCAGCCCGCGTTGCAACCCTTGGCACATTGACCACCCACGGTGGCGCGGTCACATCAGCGAGCGCAGGCGTCGCGATCAACGGACGTCCCGCGGCATGCGTAGGCGATGCGGTGTCATGTCCGCTACATGGCGCGGGCGTCATCACCAACGGCGGCGTCGGCACGATCAACGGCCGCCAAATTGCCCATCACGGCAGCGGTACGAGTTGTGGCGCGACGCTTGTCGTGTCCGACGACGGCCCGACAGTCTGACCTTGCTGCGATGAGCCGAATTTCGAGCGCGACGCAATCCGGTAGCGCGCCCAAAATCGTGTCGGCGAGACGCGCGTCCGCACCACCGCAACGGCCAAACGGCACGTTGCTCTCCAACAGGGATCCACGACAGCAACCTGGGTCGCGCCGTAATCGTCCATTCGGGCCACTTGCGCCGCCCGAGGACGAACCGACGAGACTGGCAGCGGTACTTGGGCACCGTAACGCCTTGCTGGAAGCGGGCAGGGTGCTGCTTCGAGCATTGGTGGACATGCCCGCGCTGATCGACACCGGCCACGACGCACGCCTGCGCGACCTGCTGCTGGAAGAAGTTCGCGTATTCGAGCGCCTGTGCGTACGGGCCAACATCCGCGAGGATCACAGGATTGGCGCCCGATATTGCCTGTGCACTGCACTGGACGAAGCTGCGATGCGCGTACTGGCGGCGCGCGGCGACGCGTCGGGAAGCGTTGCATGGGCGTCAGACGCGCTGACCCAACGAATCGGCGAGGATAACCAGGGCGGCTCGAAAGTCTACGCGCTTACGCTGCGTTTGTTGGATGACGCCGCCGACCATTGGCCGTTGCTCGAACTGATCTACCGGATTTTCAGCCTGGGGTTTGAAGGCCGGTATCCGAATGGCCGGACGTTCAGCGCGCACGACCGCGTACGAGAGCGAATCTACAACGCGATTGCGGCGCATCTACCCACCGTCCCGAACGCGCTGTCGCCCCACGCCACGACGATCGAATCGGCGCGACCGAGAGCCTGTTTCGAAATGCCGGTGTGGCTGTCGGCGGCCCTGCTGTCAGCGGCGCTCTGCGCGCTGTACGTCTATTGCCGCATCGAGTCAGGGGCGCAAGCCGACGACGTGCAGCGACAACTTTCCAACATCGCGCGCATCGCGCCATACAGCGCAATCGATCCGCCGCAGGGCGATCCGGCGCGCTAGTGCAAGCCGGATACGATTCACCGTCCACATGAAGAAGATTCTCTCGTTTCTAAGTTCGCGTCATCTGAGGGCGGTCGTGATGGTGATCGCTGCCGTCGTCGCGATCTGGTTTGCAGGACCGCTGCTGAGTTTCGGTGGACTGAATCCGCTTGCGTCGATCGACATTCGGCTGACGTTGATCGCGTTGGTACTCGCCGCATGGGTCCTGTGGCTGATCGACTGGACGACGAGCATCGTGACCGTCGTGCTGCTCAGTCTCGCGATCTGGCATGCGTTTCCGCTGGTGACGCTGTCTGGCGAACCACTGTTTGCTTCGGTAACGTTCCGCATTCTGGCAATGACCGGTGTTGTGGCCGTTTATGCCGCCGTCATGTCGATCCGATGGTGGAGGCAAATGCGCCGGCATCCGGGCCGGCTCAGACGATTGCTTCGACTCGGCAAGCGCGGCGCACGGCCGCTGGCTGCGTCGCGCTTGGCGGAAATCGAAGACATGGCCCGCGCAACGATCGCGCAGTTGAAAGCCGGCCGCGGGGCCGGCGGAAGGCTGGCCCGGCTGTTTCGAGGCGCAGCACATCTCTACGATGTGCCTTGGTATGTCGTGCTGGGCCCGAGGGGTTCGGGCAAGACCGCGATGCTGCTCAACTCGGGCTTGCCCTTTCCGCTCGACGCACGTCTTCAGCATTCACTTGCACCCAATGACGCGCGCGCCTTGCCGGGATGGCGGCTGACCAATGAGGCGGTGCTGATCGATACGGCGGGCCACTACGTGCAACACGGCACGTCGCGCTACTCGCTGCCGCTGGCGTCGTCGCACAGGCCGAGCGACGGGAAGCCGAAAAATCAGCCGCCCGACATGGCCGCCATTCGCAGGCAGTCCGATGCCGCGGAGTGGCAGGGATTTCTTCGGCTGCTTCGCCGTATCCGGCCTCGCCTGCCGCTGAATGGCGTGCTGTTGACGATCGACGTCGCTGCGTTGGCGCATGCGAATCCCGCCGCACATACGACCGAGAGCCGCGCATTGCGGGCTCGCGTCGAGGAGATGCAGGCCGAATTCGGCACCGGGTTTCCCGTCTGGCTGGTTGTCACGAAAATGGATCGGCTTCCGGGTTTCGCCGACTATTTTGCTTCGCTCGGGGAAGCGGAGCGTGCGCAGATTTGGGGTGTGACGCTCGGGTCCGACCTGCAGGCGCGGATGAACGATGCGCTCAGGACAGGATTGAATCTGCTTGCCACGCGTCTGGCCGATGGCGTGACCAGTCTGCTTCGCAACGAAACCGATATGGACCGCCGGCGCCGTCTTGCGACGTTGCCCGAATCGGTTGCGGCACTGGTGAACCCGTTGGGCGACCTGATCGAACACGTGTTCGCCAGGGACCACAACGGTGGCCCGACCGGACCGCGTGCGATGTTCCGAGGCGTTTATCTGACGAGTGCATCCCAGGGTGATCACCCGGTCGCTGCGGAACGTCGAACGCTATTGCGACGCATGATCGACGCATCCGGCACAACACGAAGGAACCCTCGACCGACGCCTGGCGAAACCAGCTACTTCCTGCGTGATTTGTGGTCCGGGATCGTGTTTCGCGAAGGGCATCTCGCGATCCCGAACCGGAATCGTGAGCATCGGGCACGACTGCAGCGGTGGCTGGGACACTCGCTCGTGTGGCTGATTGCCGCCGGATTGTGCGCGAATCTTTGGAACGGCTTCGTTGCTGAGCGAACATCCCTTGCAACGCTGGGGCAAAAGGCACGGTCACTCGCCGCATTACTCGCACGAAACGACCTTTCCGCCGATCCGGAACGTGCGCCGATGGTATTGGACCATGCGAAAGATCTGCTGCATGACGCGACGCGTCTCGCCACCGATGCCGACGACACGTTTCGTTTTGCAACCGCCCGCCTCGAGACGATCGCGTCCGGCAGCCGCCACGTGTACGAGGCCCTGTCGGAACAGGCCGTGCTGCCGCACATCGTCCGCCGCATGGAGGACGCGATCGTCAGCGCCGTGGCGACGGGCGATGCCCAAGCCGCTTACGACGCGTTGCGCGTGTACCTGATGCTCCACGACCGAGAACGGTTCAACTCGAACGACATCAGGATGTGGGTGCTGGACGACTGGGCGCGGCACGACAGCGCGGCGGCATTCGGCGGACGCGCCGCTGTGATCGGCCACGTCCAGCGGCTGTTTTCCGAGGGACATGTCGTGCACTCGCCACTGTCCCGTAACGATGCCTTGATTCGGCAGGCACGCGTCTTTCTCGACCGAAGCGACCCGGTCGAACGTCTTTACCGGCGCGCCAAGGCGGCCATGCGGAACGACGCGCCGGATGAATTTTCGCTGCTGCGGATGGTTGGAACGCAGGCCGGCATGGTGTTTACGCGCGTCAGCGGAGCGCCCTTATCGGGCGGCGTGCCGGGAATCTTTACGCGAGAAGGTTATCAGGCGGTGTTCAGCAAACGCTTGCCGGAATTCCTTCGGGCGGCAAGCGACGATGACGCCTGGGTAATTGGACGTCGAGCATCGGGCTATCCTCGCAGGAATTCCGCTGGCACGTTGAGCGCACCGAACCAGGACGACGACGCGCTGTTGGCAGCGGTTACGCGTCGGTACCTGCTCGAGTACGCGCAACAATGGGACGCGTTTCTCGGCGACATCCGTATCGTGAGTCGAACGAGTCTCGCTTTCAACCTCAAGATACTGCGAACCCTCGCTGCGCCCGATTCACCGCTGACTCGTCTGGTCCGGGCGGCGGTAATCGAAACGACGCTGACACAGCCAATGGCGAAGCCGGACGGCCCCTTCCTCGCAAAAGCAACCGACACGATCAACCAGACAGCCGAGACGATACTGGGGCCTCGTGCATCGGAAGAGGCTGAAGGCGAGTGGGTCGATCGTCATTTCGCGGCGTTGCGCGAGGTGGTGACGGGCCATGCCGATACACGACCGGATACGCAGCGGGTCGGAACGTCGTCGGGAAGAACGAGCCTGGACGGAATCGCCGATCTGTTGAACGACTACTACGCAGCGCTCGCGATTGCCGACAATGCGCTGCTGAACAACAGCATGCCGCCGGAAAGCGAGCACGCCGCGAAGCTGAAGATGATGGCCGATACGATGCCCGCGCCATTGCGGGCAGTGCTGCATCAACTCGCCGTCGACGGCTCGCGCGGGATCAATCAGGGCATCGGCCAGTTGCTGTCGCGCCAGATGCAGGCCGCAGTCGGGGATACCTGTCGAACGACGATCGAAGGCAACTACCCGTTCTCGCCCGATAGCAGCCGCGACGTCGGCATCGACGATTTCACGCGGATGTTTGCGCACGGGGGCGTGATCGACGACTTCTTCATGAGAACGCTTGCGCCGTTCGTCGATACCGCTGCGAAACCGTGGCGCTACCGGACCCTGCCCGGCGCGACCGAACCCGTTCAAGGGCCGGACCTCGCGCCATTCGAGCATGCCACGGCAATCCGCGACATTTTCTTCAGCGATGTTGACCGCAAGCGGCCGAGTTGGAAGGTCGACATCCGCGTCCCTGAACTCGATCCGACGATCATGAGCCTGTCGCTCGACATCGACGGACAGACGACGCGTTATCAACATGGCCCGGTCGCGCCTTTTACGGTGACCTGGCCGGGACCGCGTGGTGGCGTCTACGCCCGGCTCGTCGCGAGCCCGAGCATCCGGCCGGACACATCGACAATCGCAGCGGACGGACCATGGGCGCTAATGCGCTTGCTTCGGAAGGGGCGCGTAATCGAAACGGCCACACCGGGCCGCACGCGCGTGGTGTTCAGCTTCGACGGTCGCGAAGCGGCGCTCGACGTCGCGAGCGCGGGAAGTGTTGCCAATCCGTTGACGACCGATGTGCTGACGACGTTTCGCTGTCCGGGCACGATGCCTGTGTTCGATCTACCGGATAGTGGTCCTCCGGTGGGGCTGCCGCGCGAGCCGCTTCCGGTGGTCTCGGATCCGATGCGGGAGCGCATTTCGATGTCATCCGTGACGTCATCGTTGACGAACCAAAGGTAATCGATGAGTCGAAGAAAAATCACTCATATCAAGACGATTGTCGCCATTGTTGGCGGTTCCGCCGTTGTATTTGTTCTGCTTGGCGGAGTATCGGTCGGATATTCGATAGGCACTATCCCCGTTCTCGGCGTAATGGGCGCCTTGTTCGGTGCCATAGCCGTACCGGAACTGGAACCGGGAGCCTTTCGGTATCCGACAATTTGGCAAATTGCCTGTTCGATCGGCGGGAGTCTGCTTGTCGCCCTGATGTTAGCGTCAGAGGTAGAAGGTTATGTGCTCGCCATAGTGATCGGAACATGCATTGGCTATTTAGCGCCGTTCTGGATCAAGCATGTCACCTTGCCATAACAGGGAGCTTATCCAATCGTTTGTAGGTGGAGGATGGCCATGCTGAGATCGGCGCATCCGGCCGGACACATCGACAATCGCAGCGGACGGACCATGGGCGCTGATGCGCTTGCTTCGGAAGGGGCGCGTAATCGAGACGGCCACACCGGGCCGCACGCGCGTGGTGTTCAGCTTCGACGGTCGCGAAGCGGCGCTCGACGTCGCGAGCGCGGGAAGTGTCGCGAATCCATTGACGACCGATGTGCTGGCGACGTTCCGCTGTCCTGGCACGATGGCGATGTTCAACCTGCCGGATAGCGGCCCGCCGCCCGGATTGCCGCGCGGCAGGTTGCCGACAATGCGTGACAGCAGGCTTTGACAGCGTAGCGAGCGTCGGGGCCGCCGACCTTACTGCGCGGCCGGACCGCTCGCCGGCACGCTCGGCACGGCCGGCGCGATCGGCGCACCGCTGGCGGCGGGCGCCGTCGTCGAGCCGGCCGGTGCGGTGGCCGACGCGGCAGCCGGCGCGCTGGCCGGCGTCGCGGTGTCCGCACCCGGATCGTTGTACTGCGGCAGGCCCGGCGCAGCCGGCGCATTACCGGGCGCGGCGCCCGTTCCGCCGCCCGACTCGCCCGGATCCTCGTAATTCGGCAGCCCCGGCGCGGCCGGCGTTGCCGCCGGCACGGCGCCCGCTTCGCCCGGCTCGCTGTAGCTCGGCAGCCCGGCCGACGACTGGCCGTGATACGTGAGCGACTTGCGCTGCTGCAGGTACGCGTCGCGCACGAACGAGTACGGATCGAGCGCGGCCTGCTTCAGCAGGTCGGTCGCGCCGAGCAGGTCCGAGCGCGCGCTGATGAACTGCGCGATGTACATCGGGTTGCGCACGGCCGGCTCGATGTAGTTGAGCAGGTTGAAGCGCACGTCGACCGCGCGGCCGACGCCGTCGCGGAACGTGCTCGGCCCGAACACCGGCAGCACGAGGTACGGACCCGACGGCACGCCCCAGCGCGCGAGCGTCAGCCCGAAGTCCTGGTGATGCTTCGGCAGCCCGGCCGGCGTCGCGATGTCGATCAGGCCGCCGACGCCGAACACCGAGTTCATCGCGACGCGCATCAGATCCTGCGTCGCATCGGTGATGCGCAGCTGCAACAGGTTGTTCGCCATGTTGCCGAGATCGCCGAGGTTCGAGAAGAAGTTGCTGATCGCGGTGCGCACGGGCGTCGGCGTGATCTTCTGGTAACCCTTCGCGATCGGCACCGCGATGTTCGAGTCGACGGCGTCGTTGAACTTGTACATCGTCCGGTTCATCGGCTCGAGCGGGTCGTTCGGGTTGCGGTTGGGGCCCGTCGCGCAGCCGGCCAGCATCGCGCTTGCGGCGACCGTCGCCGCGATGATTCGCACCTTATTCATTGATTCCTTGCGATTGGTTCTTCGCGCGCTTCACGCGCGGTTTGCCCATCAGAACGGGCTGGAATACCACGGCGCCGATCAGCGTGCAGGTCAGCGCCAGCGCCAGCAGCTTGCCCATGCTGGAGGTGCCCGGATGATGCGACAGCCACAGGCTGCCGAATGCGGTGGCCGTCGTCGCGGCGCTGAACAGCACCGCGTGCGTGAGGCTCGAATGCAGCAGCCCGGTTTGTCCCGCGCGCCACGCCATCACGAAATAGACCTTGAACGCGACGCCGACGCCGAGCATCAGCGGCAGCGCGATGATGTTCGCGAAGTTCAGCGACATGCCGAGCACCACGCACATCTCGAGCGTCACGATGCCCGACACGAGCAGCGGCACCAGCGTGCGCAGCACGTCGCCGAAGCGGCGCAGCGTGATCCATAGCAGGATCGTGATCGAAATGATCGACCACAGCGCTGCATGCAGGAACGCGCTGATGATCGTGTCGGCCGAGTGCAGGATCGAGATCGGCCCGCCGATCGCGCCCGGCTCGGCGGTTTTCACGGCCGTCGCGAAACGGCGCAGCATCGTGTCGTCGTTCGGGTCGACGCCCTTCGGCACCTTCGGCGAAATCTGCACGAGCGCATGGCCGTCCGGTGCGATCCAGTCGCGCACGAGCTGCGGCGGCAGCGAATCGCGCGTGATGTCCTGCGGCTGCAGCAGCGCCGCAAGCTGGTTCAGCGCGATGCGCAGCGTGTCGGAGAACGCGCGCTCGGCGCGATCGCGCGTCGCGCTGTCGGCGGCGGCGAGCTTCGCGAGCGATTGCGACAGGTGCTGCGCAGCCGCCGCGCCCGGGCCGGGATGGTCCTCGGCCGCGTAGCTCAGCAGGTCCGACACACGCTTGAGCGCGGCCACGCGCTGCGCGTCGGTGGCCGGCGGCGCGGCCGGCTGGGTCAGCGCGGGCAGCAGCGCGCTCGCGGCCGCGGCGATCGCCGCGCGCTTTTGCGGCTGGTCGGCCGGAATGAAGGTCGACAGCGTCGTCGTGCGGCCGACTTCGGGCAGCGCGTCGAGGCGTTTCGCGGCCGCGTCGGCCTCCGCGAGCGACGGCGCGAGCAGCGTGACGTCGTTCACGGCCGCCTCGGGCGAATCCTTCAGCGCGAGCAGCGTCGCCATCGATTCGCTGTGCGGATCCTTCAGGTGCAACGGGTTGAAGTCGAAGCGCAGGAACGTGAGCAGCGGCAACGCGCCGATCACGACCGCGAGCGTGCCGATCAGGATCGGCTTGCGGTGACGGTCGAGGTAGTCGTCGACCGGCGCGAGCCAAGGGAAGCCCGGCGTCTTCGATTCGCCCGGCGGCGCGAACAGGCGCAGCAGCGCCGGCAGCAGCGTGAGCGTGGTCAGCAGCGCGACGAACATGCCGACGCCGGCGATCAGGCCGAGCTCGGACACGCCGCGATACGCGGTCGGGATGAACGAGAAGAAGCTCGCCGCGACGGCGGTGGTCGCGAGCGCGAGCGGCATGCCCATCGAGTGCGCGGCGCCGATCAGCGCGTGATCGATGCGCGCGTCGCGAAAGCGTTCCTCGCGATACTTGACGCCGTACTGGATCGAAAAGTCGACGCCGAGGCCGACGAACAGCACCATGAACGCGACCGAAATCATGTTCAGCGAGCCGACCATCGCGAGGCCCAGCGCCGCGGTGACGACGAGGCCGACGAACAGCGTGACGAGCACCGAGCCGATCATCCGCTTCGAGCGCAGCGCGAGCCACAGGATGCACAGCACGACGAGCAGCGTGAGCACGCCGTTGAGCACCGCGCCGTCCTCGACCGACGCGAACTCGTCGTCGGCGAGCGGCTGTTCGCCGGTCAGGCGCACGACCGCGCCGTAGCGCTTCTCGAGGTCGAGCGCGCGGGCCGCGTCGCGGATCACCTGGCTCGTTTCCGCGCCGGCCTTCAGCGCGCCGTAGTTGACGACCGGCTGCACGGTGACGAACGCGCGCGCGGGCTGCCGCGCGGCATCGTTGTCGACCAGCGCGCGCCACGAGAATGCGGCGGGCCGGCCGGCCAGCACGTCGTCGACCGTCGCGGCGCTGCGCGCGAGCAGCTTGGCCATCGCCGGCAGTTTCACCTGGCCGGTCAGCAGCGGCTGGCCGAGCGTCGTCGACAGCGTCGTCGCGAGCCCCGTGAGGCTCGGGTTCTTCGCGAGCTCGTTGACGAGCGGGCGGGCGCTGGCGAGTTGCGACGTGGTGTCGGCGACTTCCTGCGGCGAGAGGAACAGCAGGCCGTTGTGCTCGAAGAACGGACCGCCGCCCGGCTCGGCGACCTGGCCGATGCGGCCGGCGTCGGTCTGCTTCTGCAGCGACTCGGTCAGCGCCTGCGCGGCGGCGTTCGCGAATTCGGGTGCGGGCGCCTCGACGACGGCGAGGATCGTGCCGTTGCGTTGCGGGAATGCACGGTCGACCGCGCGGCCGAGCGCGGCCCACTGCGGCTCTGCGTCGACGAGCTTGCTGATGTCGGTGTTGATCTTGAAATGATGCGCAACGTAGACGCCGCTGAACGCGGCGATCACGAGCGACAGCACGACGACCCAGACGGGGCGTCGCACCGACCACGCGACGAGTCGGACGATGAGAGATGTCACCATGTGGCGGTGGGGCGGGGCTGGAAGGGCAAAGTAGCCAAGTATACCGGCGCATCGTGGCGAGAGTCGCGACGTTCGGGTATTCGGGGGCCGGAATGAGAATTGCGCCGCGGCGATGGAATCGGTGCGAGAGCGGCCGCTTTTGTATGGGGATATTTACATAATCGACCGGATTTCCGCCGGGCGGGCGCTGTGACAAAAGGGGTGCAAAGGTAACAGTCGGTCACCGTGCGGCAGCGCGCCGTCAGGCCCGGTATACTTTGCAGCATCGGCCGGCGCAATGTGTCGGCGGTTTTTTCTCATCGAGTGCGATATCCGTATGAAACGTCATCTGTTTGCTTTCGTCGCGGCGGCCGCCGTGTCGGTTTCCGCTTTCGCGCAGAGCGCGCCGGTCGACGTCGTCCGCAATGCGGTCGAGGGCACCGTCAATGCGATGAAGGCCGATCCGGCCGCGCGCGGCGGCGACATGGCGAAGGTCACGCAGGTCGTCGAGCAGCGCTTCCTGCCCGCGACGAACTTCGAGCGCACGACCCGCATCGCGGTCGGCGACGCGTGGAAGCAGGCGACGCCGCAACAGCAGCAGGAGCTGTACAAGCAGTTCAGGTTGCTGATGACGCGCACCTACGCGGCATCGCTCGCCCAGCTCGGCAACCAGGACGCGAAGTTCTCGTTCAAGGCCGGCGGCGCGTCGGGCGCGGACGCGCTCGTGCAGTCGACGGTGACGACGCCGGGCGACAGCCAGTCGGTCGGCTATCGTCTGGGCAAGGTTGGCAGCGACTGGAAGATCTACGACATCGACATGTCCGGTGCGTGGCTGATCCAGGTCTATCAGGGTCAGTTCAAGAGCCAGCTTGCGTCGGGCGGGATCGACGGCCTGATCGCCTACCTGCAGAAGCACAACGCACGGACGAACTGAGCGTCGGGCGGTTTTACCGATGCCGGAAAGGAGAAGACGCCGGAGGGCGTCTTTTTCTTTTTGGGGAACCGGCGAAGCGTTACGCGCGGCGGCGCGCCGGGTCCTCGATGCCGAGCATCCGCAGGCAGTCGCCGACGACGGCCTCGACGAACGCGTGGCGATCGGTCTGGGGCGACGCGATGAGGTGGTCGGTCGCGCCATGCACGCCGGCGTAGATCAGCAGCGCCGTGACCTGCGGATGCGCGAGCCGCCACGCACCGGCCTGCGCGCCGCCTTCGAGAATCGCGCCGAGCTGGTCGAGGATCGCGTTCCGGTCGGGATTCGCGCGGTCGTGGTGATGGTGGTTCGTGTAGACGATGTCGTGCGTGCGGTAGGTCGCCGCGTAGGTGTCGATGCTGGCGCGGATCCACGCGCGCAGGCGGCCCAGCCAGTCGTCGGCGTCGCAGGCGTCGACCGCTTGCTGCAGGCGCTCGAGGAACGACGCCGTATAGCGCTGCGCGAGCGCGGCCAGCATGTCGGCCTTCGAATCGAAGTAGTGATAGAAGGTGCCCTTCGCGACCTGCGCATGCTGGACGATCTCGCTGATCGTGGTCGCCTCCACCCCCTGCGCCAGAAACAGCTTTTCGGCAGCGGCCATCAGCTCGTCGAGGCGGACCTCGGCCGGCTTGGTGCGCGGCGTCCTGGCCGCCGGTGCGTCGTCTTTCGCTGTCCTTGTTCGGTCCGTCATTGCGCGGCTCAATGCCCGTTCATGCAAAGCCCGCAGTTTAGGCCAGCCCCGCCACCGCGGCCAACGCGCTCCATTGACCGACGGTCAGTCGATATATAAGATGAGAACCATTCTCATTTTCAGCCCCTCGCGGGCCGATCGTCATGCACCGCTATCGTCGCGCCGCACTCGTTCTGGCCGCCTGTCTCGGGACCTTCCTCGCCACGCTGGACATCAGCATCGTCAACGTCGCGCTGCCGACCTTGCAGACGGCGCTCGACACCGACATCGCGGGCCTGCAGTGGGTCGTCAACGCATATGCGCTGGCGCTGTCGGCGTTCATGCTGTCGGCCGGGCCGCTCGGCGATCGTTACGGGCACCGGCGCGTGTGGCTCGGCAGCGTGACCCTGTTTACGGCCGGCTCGGTGGTGTGCGCGTGTGCGGGCAGCATCGAGCCGCTGCTGGCCGGCCGGGCGATCCAGGGGCTCGCCGGCGCGCTGCTGATTCCCGGCGCGATGCCGATCCTCACGCATGCGTTTCCCGACGCGCGCGAACGCGCCCGCGTGATCGGCGCGTGGTCCGCCTTCAGCGCGCTCGCACTGATCGTCGGGCCGTTGCTGGGCGGGCTGCTCGTCGAGCATGGCGGCTGGCAGGACATCTTTCTGGTCAATGTGCCGATCGGCGTCGCGGCCGTGCTGCTCGGCGCGTGGGGCATTCCGGAGCGCCGCCATCCCGAGCATGCCGCGTTCGATCCGATCGGGCAGGCGCTGAGCGTGATCTGGCTCGGGCTGCTGACTTACGGGCTGATCGGGCTCGGCGAAGCCGGCACGTCGCGCGTCGAGGTGCTGGCGACGCTCGCGGCCGCCGCACTGGCGTTCGTCGCCTTCGTCCGCATCGAAGCGCGCGTCGCGCGGCCGCTGCTGCCGGTCTGGCTGTTTCGCGACCGGCGGCTGGCGCGCGCCAATCTCGCATCGTTCGCGCTCGGCTTCTCGGGCTACAGCAGCCTGTTCTTCCTGTCGCTGTTCCTGCAGCAGGGGCAGGGCCGCGCACCCGCCGAGGCCGGCTGGCAGCTGATGCCGCAGTTCGTGATGACGGCGCTCACGTCGCTGCTGTTCGGACGCATCGCGGCGCGCATTCCGCTGCACCGGCTGATGGTGGTCGGCTACGCGCTGATCGGCGTCGTGCTCGCGGCGATGGCCGGATTCGGCGCGCGGACGCATTATCTGCCGGTCGGTATCGCACTGGCGCTGCTCGGCGTCGGCATGGGACTCGCGGTGCCCGCGACCGGCATGACCGTGATGGACCAGGCGCCGGCCGAGCGCGCGGGGATGGCCTCGGCGACGATGAACGCGCTGCGGCAGACCGGGATGAGCCTCGGCATCGCGGTGCTCGGCAGCGCGATGAGCGTCGGCGCCGTGCAGCGGATGACGGCGGCCATGCAGGCGGCCGGCGCGACCGACGCCGCGACGCTGGCGCGGCAGGCGGTGCATGCGCATCTGTTCCCGGCGGGCCGGCCGCAGATGCTCGGCGCGTATCGGGATGCGATGTCGCACGGATTCTCGATCGCGGCGGGATGGTCGGGGATCCTCTGCATCGCGGTGGCGGCGATGCTGCTGATGCAGCGGGAAGGTGCGGTGCGGACAGGCGTCGGCGCGGCGCCGGGCGCGGCCTCCTCCCGGCCGGAATGACGTGGCGCGCGGCGCTGGCCGGCGCATGCCGCCGCCGCGCGCGATCGCGCTGGCGGCGCGGTGCGCCTAGCGCCGCCGATGCTCGACCGCGAACTTGATCAGCTCGGCCTGCCCCTCGATCTCGAGCTTGCGCTTCAGGTTGAGCCGGTGCGTCTCGACCGTGCGCACCGACAGCCCCGTCTGCTGCGCGATCTGCTTGCTCGACAGCCCCTCGGCCAGCGCATCGAGGATGTCGCGTTCGCGCGGCGTCAGGCGGTCGAGCGGCGACGCGGCCGCGCTCGCCTGGATCATCCGCGCGGCCAGCCCTTCGCTGAAGAAGGTCTGGCCGGCCAGCACCGAGCCGATCGCGCGGACGATCTCGCTGGCCGGCGAATCCTTCAGCAGATAGCCGCTCGCCCCGGCGCGCACGGCTTGCGTCACGTATTCGACGTTGTCGTGCATCGACAGCATCAGCACGCGGATCGCGGGAAACCGGTCGTGGAACACGCCGGCGAGCGTGATTCCGTTCATGCCGTTCATCCCGACGTCCATCAGCGCGAGATCCGGTTCGAGCGACGCGGCCAGCGCGAGCGCCTCGTCGGCGTTGCCGGCCTCGCCGACCACGCTCAGGTCGGCCGCTTCGAGCCGCATCCGCAGCCCGTCGCGGACCAGCGGATGATCGTCGACGAGCAGCAGGCGGGCGGCGGTCCGGGCCGTGTCGGGGGCGCTCATGGGTCAAGGGTCTCCTGATAGGGGGCGTCGTTACGCGGCGCTCGGCAGCGGCACGCGCGCGGTCACGATGGTATGGCCGACCTGCGACGCGATCGTCAGCCTGCCGCCGAGCGCGTCGAGACGCTCGCGCATGTTGCGCAGGCCGATGCCGCCGCGCGCGTCGGCCTGCGAGCGCTCGGCGTCGAAGCCGCAGCCGTTGTCGGCGATCGTCAGCGTGACGGCCTGCGCGCCGACGTCGAGCGTGACGGCGGCGCGCGACGCGTGCGCATGATGCACGATGTTGCTGAGCGCTTCCTGCGCGATCCGGAACAGCGCGGTGTTGACGGCCGCCGGCAGCGGCCGCGCGCCGCTGTGCGCGACCTGCGTATAGCCGATGTCGATGCCGCTTTGCGCGCCGAACTCGCGAATCAGCTGCTCGAGCGCGGCTGCGAGGCCGAGATCGTCGAGCATCGCGGGACGCAGCGCGTGCGAGATGCGCCGTACTTCGCGCAGCGTGTCGCCGAGGCGCACCACGCCCGACGCGAGCGCCTGCTCGGCCTCGGGCAGGCGCGCCGCGCCGCGCTCGAAGCGCGCGAGCGCCGATTCGAGCATCAGCTTCGCGGACACCATCATCTGGCTGATCCCGTCATGCAGCTCACGCGACAGCCGCGCGCGCTCCTGTTCCTGCGATTCCACGACGCGCTGCGCGAGCTGCTTGAGCTTCGCGTCGGCGCTGCGCGATTCGCTGACGTTCAGCACCAGCGCACAGACGGCAATCGCCGCCGCGCCGGCGAGCGCGATCGCGGTGAGCCAGCTCATCGTGCGCTCGATGTTCGCGGACGCGCGCGCGTCGATGCGCTGCAGCGCGGTATCGACGTCGTCGAGATAGATGCCGGTGCCGACCATCCAGCCCCAGCGTTCGAGCGCGACGACATAGCCGAGCTTCGGCGCGGCCCGGCCCGTCGACGGCCGCTGCCACACGTAGCGCACGTAGCCGCCGCCGTGCATCGCCGCGCCGATCAGCTGCTGGATCGTCAACGCGCCTTGCGGGTCGCGCATCGACCAGTAGTTGTGGCCGACGCGCTCGGGCTCGCGCGGATGCATCAGCGCGTTGCCGTGCAGGTCGTAGACGAAGAAATAGCCGTCCGGCCCGAAATCCATCTTTTGCAGCATCGCGAGCGCCTGCGTGCGCAGCATCGCGTCGTCGCGCGCGTTGCGGCCGCTCGCGTCGTAGAGCGGCATGATCGCGCTGGTCGCGAGTTCGACGTAGTGCTTCAGCTCGACTTCCTTGCTCGACAGATAGGCGGCCTGGATCGTCGCGTGCTGCGTGCGGGCGAGCGAGGTCGCCTGCTGGCGCACGCCGAAGCCGATCCCGGCGATCGCGAGCAGGAACGGCACGATGGCGAGGAGAAAGATCTTTGCCTTGAGTTTCATTGTGAGGCGGCGCGGTCCCGCGAATCGGCGCCGACCGGAAGCGCCGGGGGCCGTTCTCGTGGCAGCGCGTGCGTGCTCCCTGTCCGACAGACCCCGGCATCCGGCGCAGGCCGGCGAATCGAGCCGGTATTGTCGGCGATTTTGCGCGCGGGCATCGCCGCGCCTCGCGGCCGGCCGCGCGCGGCGCCTGACGCCGCCCGTCGCGGCGGGCGAACCGTCGTCAAGCGCGGCGCGGCTCGAGCCGCACCGAGGTATGCACGCTCTGCACGACGACGCGGTTGCGCCCGGCTTCCTTCGCGCGGTACAGCGCGTCGTCGGCGAGCTTCAGCGCGGCCTGGATGCTGTCGTCCCGCTCGGGGTAGCAGGTCGTCACGCCGATGCTCGCGGTCAGGCAGCCGAACGAGCTGGCGTCGTGCCGGATGCCGAGGTCGAGGATGCTCGTGCGGATCGTCTCGGCGATCGCCACCGCGCCGCCCGTGTCGATGTCGGGCAGGATCACGACGAACTCCTCGCCGCCGTAGCGGGCCGCGTAGTCGGCCGGACGGCGCAGGCAGCCGACGATGCAATGGCCGACCGCGGCCAGCGCGTCGTCGCCGGCCTGGTGGCCCTGCGTGTCGTTGTAGCGCTTGAAGTGGTCGACGTCGACGAACAGCAGCGACAGCGCATGCTGCGAGCGCGCGGCGCGGCGCCATTCGCGCGCGAGCGTGACGTCGAGCATGCGGCGGTTGTCGAGGCCGGTGAGCCCGTCGGTGCGCGCGAGCGCCTGCAGCTCGGTTTCCGCGCGATGGCGCTTGCGCAGCTGCACGTCGAGCAGCAGCGACAGCGCGACGAAGCCCAGCGCGAGCACGGCCATCGCCGAGCCGATCGGAATCGCGCGGTCGTACCACGCGGCATAGATGTTCGATTCGGCTTGGGCGACCATGATGATCAGCGGCAGGTTCGCCAGGTGCCGGAACACGTAGAGGCGCCGCACGCCGTCGATCGACGCGGTGTCGAAGAAGCTGCCTTCGTTCGCGCGCATGAACTGCCGGAACGTGCTCGCCTTGCTGATGTCGCGGCCGACGATCTTCGGGTCGTAAGGCTGGCGCATGACCATCACGCCGTCCGTGCCGATCAGCGACATCGAGCCGCGATCGCCGAGCGACAGCCGCGAGAACAGGTTCTGGAAATATTCGAGCCGGATCGACATCACGGCGACGCCGCCGAACGAGCCGTCGGGCCGCGTGATGCGCCGGCTGAGCGCGATGCTCGGCGAGCCGCCGCGCAGCCGCGAGCGGTACGGATCGCTGACGTACAGGCCGACGTCGGGATGATCGCGGTGCACGGCGAAGTACGGCTCGTTCGCGAAATTGCCCTTGCGCGGCACGTCGCTCTTGCCGTCGACCGCGATGTCGCCGTTCGCGCCGAGCACGTAGATGCCGCCGAGGTAGCGGGCCGTCGTCGCGCGGTCGAACAGCACCTGGCGGCGCAGCGGCATCGGCAGCGCGACGACCGCGGGATCGTTCTCGCCCTCGACCACGGCCTGCAGCGACAGCGAATAGATCTCGATGTTGCGCTCGATGTCCCACGACGCCATCAGCGCGATATTCTGCTGCGTGGTGCGCGCGCGGTCGCGCGCGTCGATGCGGCCCTCGTAGAGCACGATCGCGCACAGCAGCAGCAGGAGCAGCCCGATCAGCAGCGCGGAATAGAAGATCAGGTGGGGCAGCAGCAGCCGGCGCAGATGCGCGGCGACGCGGCTTGTCGGGCCGGATTCGCTGAGCATCGTGTAGTCGGTTTCTGCCATGGCCGATCGATTGTGGGACGTCGCCGCCATGCGCGGGGCGATCGGGTTGTTCGTATGAAGAGTATGGACCGCGACCCGGTTCGCAGTCATGCGTGCGTCGATCATCGGCGGGTTTTCCCGCAGGTGCCGCGCGCACGGCGGCGCCATTCTCCTCCTCAATGGCGCAGGCGGCGCCGGTTGACGCGGTTTGCCGAAGCGGCTTGCCGGCGATCGGGGGCGCACATTGGAGCGAGTATAGCGCGCAGGCCGGCGCACGCGGAAAATGCGCCGGATCGTTGATGTGGATCAATTTACCGGGCAATACGATGCTCGCGAATCGCGCGCGGCGCCTTGTCGGGCAAGGGTTTGCCGGATCGGCGCGCGCATGAAAAAACGGGCGGCCATCGCGGCCGCCCGTTTTCGTGAAGCCCGCATCCGGGCTTCCTTCCGGCATCCGCCCGCTTACGCGCCCTGCTGCTGCGCCTTGAACGCGAGCCGGAAGCGGTGCAGCAGCGGCTCGGTATAACCGCTCGGCTGCGACGTACCCTGCAGTGCGAGCGCACACGCGGCCTTGAACGCGGTCGACTGGTCGTAGCCCGGCGCCATCGGGCGATAGTTCGGGTCGCCCGCGTTCTGCTGGTCGACGACGCGCGCCATCCGCTTGAACACGTCGAGCACGAACGCCTCGGTGATCACGCCGTGACGCAGCCAGTTCGCGATGTGCTGGCTCGAGATGCGCAGCGTCGCGCGGTCTTCCATCAGGCCGACGTCGTGGATGTCGGGCACCTTCGAGCAGCCGACGCCCTGTTCGACCCAGCGTACGACGTAGCCGAGGATGCCCTGCGCGTTGTTCTCGACTTCGCTCAGGATCTCGGCGTCGCTCCATTCGGCGTGCTCGACGACCGGCACGGTCAGCAGGCCTTCGAGCAGCGCGTCGCGCTCGCTCGCATACGGAATCTTCTCGAGTTCCTGCTGGACGGCCTGCACGTCGACGAGATGGTAGTGCAGCGCGTGCAGCGTCGCGGCGGTCGGCGACGGCACCCATGCGGTGTTCGCGCCGGCGCGCGGATGCGCGATCTTCTGTTCGAGCATCGCGTGCATCAGGTCCGGCATCGCCCACATGCCCTTGCCGATCTGCGCGCGGCCGCGCAGGCCGGCCGACAGGCCCGCGAGCACGTTGTTGCGCTCGTACGCGGTGATCCACGCCGACGACTTCATGTCGCCCTTGCGGATCATCGGGCCCGCTTCCATCGCGGTGTGCATCTCGTCGCCGGTACGGTCGAGGAAGCCCGTGTTGATGAACGCGACGCGCGAAGCCGCGGCCGCGATGCACGCGGCGAGGTTCACGCTGGTGCGGCGCTCCTCGTCCATGATGCCCATCTTCAGCGTGTTGCGCGGCAGCTCGTACAGATCTTCGATGCGCGCGAACAGCGTATCGGCGAACGCGACCTCGACCGGGCCGTGCATCTTCGGCTTCACGATGTAGATCGAGCCGGTGCGCGAGTTGCGCTTCGCCTTCAGGTCGTGCAGCGCGCACAGCGTCGTGACGACGCCGTCGAGGATCCCTTCCGGAATCTCGTTGCCGTCGCGGTCGAGCACCGCGCCGTTGGTCATCAGGTGGCCGACGTTGCGCACGAACAGCAGCGAGCGGCCGTGCAGCGTCAGCGTGCCGCCGGCGGGCGTGGTGTATTCGCGGTCGGCGTTCAGGCGGCGCGTGAAGGTCTTGCCGCCCTTCGCGACTTCCTCGACCAGCGTGCCCTGCATCAGGCCGAGCCAGTTGCGGTAGAGCTGGACCTTGTCGTCGGCGTCGACGGCCGCGACCGAGTCCTCGCAGTCGATGATCGTGCTGACCGCCGCTTCGAGCACGACGTCCTTCACGTTCGCGAGATCGGCACGGCCGATCGGCGTCGACGCGTCGATCTGGATCTCGATGTGCAGGCCGTTGTGCTTGAGCAGGATCGCCGACGGCGCCCCGGCCGCGCCCTGGTAGCCGACGAACTGCGCCGGCTGCGCGAGGTGCACGACGCCCTTGCCGGTCTCGACGGCGAGCTGGCCGTCCTCTACGCGGTAGCGCAGCGCGTCGCGGTGCGATGCGCCGGCGAGCGGCGCCGCGTTGTCGAGCACGTTGCGCGCATAGTCGATCACGCGCTGGCCGCGCGTCGGGTTGTAGGTCGCGGTGCGTTCGGCGCCGCCGTCTTCCGGCAGCGCGTCGGTGCCGTACAGCGCGTCGTACAGGCTGCCCCAGCGCGCATTCGCGGCGTTCAGCGCATAGCGCGCGTTCGACAGCGGCACGACGAGCTGCGGGCCGGCCTGCGTCGCGATTTCGCTGTCGACGTTCGCGGTGGCTGCCGCGACGTTCGACGGCGTCGGCACGAGATAGCCGATGCCTTCGAGGAACGCGCGATACGCGGCAAGGTCGCGCACCGGGCCGGGGTGCGCGCGGTGCCACGTGTCGAGTTCCTGTTGCAGGCGGTCGCGTTCGGCGAGCAGTTCGCGGTTGCGCGGCGCGAGGTCGTGCACCAGCGCCGAGAAACCGCGCCAGAACGCAGTCTTGTCGATGCCGGTGCCCGGCAGCGCTTCGTTTTCGATGAACTGGCTCAGCGCGGGCGCGACTTGCAGTCCTTCTTGGTCGATCATCGTCAATCCTCCCGGGGAATAAGAATGCGCGCGCGGATCAGGCCGCGACGCTTTGTGTGCCGGCGCGGGCGATCTGCGCATCCTGTTCGGACTTTACGCCAGACACGCCGATTGCGCCCGCAATCCGGCCGCCGACCGTGACCGGCACGCCGCCTTCGAGCAAGCCCGTCAGCGGCGCGCTGAGAAACGCGGTGCGGCCGTTGTTGATCATATCCTCATAGGCTTTCGTTTCGCGGCGGCCGAGCGCCGCCGCGCGCGCCTTCTCCTGCGCGATGCTCGCGCTCGCGGGCGACGCGCCGTCGAGGCGTGCGAACGCAAGCAGGTGGCCGCCGTCGTCGACGATCGCGATCGACACGCACCAGCCGTGGCGCTCGGCTTCCGCGCGGGCGGCGGCGAGCATGCGGTCGGCGTCGGCGAATTCGAGTTCGGGTTTCGTCTGCATCATGTTCCTCCGCAATCCGCGGTCAGTTGACGAGCCGGTCGTCGACCAGCTCGATCCAGTGGCGCACGGGCGTGCGGCCCGCGCCGTTCAGGTGAGTCTGGCAGCCGACGTTGGCCGTGACAATCAGGTCCGGCCGCGCGGCTTCGAGCGCGTCGAGCCGGTTGTCGCGCAGCTTCGTCGCGAGTTCGGGCTGCGTCAGCGAATAGGTGCCGGCCGAGCCGCAGCAGAGATGGCCGTCGGCGACCGGCGTCAGGTCGAAGCCGAGCCGTGCCAGGATCCGCTCGACCGCGCCGCCGAGGCGCTGCGCATGCTGCAGCGTGCACGGGCAGTGCACCGCGATGCGGCGCGGCGCCTGCGCGGCGAGCGCAGCGAGCGGTTCCGCCGCGATCACTTCCGCGAGGTCGCGTGCGAGCGCGCTGACGCGGCGCGCCTTGTCCGCATACGCGGGGTCGGAGCGCAGCAGGTCGCCGTACTCCTTGACGAAGGCGCCGCAGCCGCTGGCCGTCAGCACGATCGCTTCGGCGCCGGCCTCGATCGCCGGCCACCACGCGTCGATGTTGCGCCGTGCGCGGTCGAGGCCCGCGTCCTGCGCGTTCAGGTGGTATTCGGTCGCGCCGCAGCAGCCGGCCTCGCGCGCCGGCGTCACGCTGATGCCGAGCCGGTCGAGCACGCGCGCGGCGGCCGCATTGGTGTTCGGCGACAGCGCCGGCTGCACGCAGCCTTCCAGCATCAGCACGCGTCGCGCATGGCGCGGCGCCGGGCGCGGCGCAGCCGCGGGTACGGCGGCCGGAATCTTGTCCTGCAGCGTGCCGGGCAACAGCGGGCGCAGCGCGCGGCCGGCCTTCAGCAGCGCGGCGAACGTAGCGGGGCGTGGCACCACGTGGCGCAGCCCCGCGCGCAGCAGCCGCTCACGCGCGGGTCGCTGCGCGCGTTTCTCGGCTTCCGCGCGGCCGATGTCGAGCAGCGTGTGGTAGCGCACGCCGGACGGGCAGGTCGTTTCGCAGTTGCGGCACGCGAGGCAGCGGTCGAGGTGCTGCTGCGTGCGTTCGCCGCACGCCTCGCCTTCGAGCATCTGCTTGATCAGGTAGATGCGGCCGCGCGGCCCGTCGAGTTCGTTGCCGAGCACCTGGTAGGTCGGGCAGGTCGCGTTGCAGAAGCCGCAGTGCACGCACGCGCGCAGGATCGCTTCCGCTTCGTCGGCCCGGGCGAGGGCCTTGCTTGCTTCGCTGAGATTGGTTTGCATCGTCGGTTCGCTTCGGCGTTCGGCGTCAGAATTCGGCGTACAGGCGCCCGGGGTTGAAGATCGCGTGCGGGTCGAGCTGCGCCTTGAGCTGCCGATGCACGCGCAGCAGCGCGGGCGGCAGCGGCTGGAACGGCGCGTCCGTCACGCCGCGGGTGAAGCAGGTCGCGTGGCCGCCCGCCTGCGCGGCGAACCGCTGCACGTCGGCCGGCGCGGCGTCGGTCTTCAGCCAGCGCTGCGCACCACCCCAGTCGACCAGCCGCGCGCCCGGCAGCGTGTCGAGCGGCGCGGCGGCCGGCACCGACACGCGCCACAGCGGGCGCGGATCGTCGAAGAACGGCAGCGCGAGGTCGCGCAACCGCGACCAGAACGCGTCGTCGTCCGCGCGGTCGCCGCCGATCGTGTCGCGCGCGGCCCGCACCGAGCCCGTGCCACCCTCGACGCGCACCCGCAATACGCCGTCGACATGGCACGCGCCCGCGAGCGGCAGGCCCGCGCGGCGCCACGCGGCGACGCGCTGCACGGCGTCGTCCGCATCGAGCGCCAGCGCGAGGTCGCAGGTCGCGCGCGGCTTCGGCAGCACCTTCAGTGAGACCTCGGTCACCACGCCGAGACAGCCGAAGCTGCCGGCGAGCAGGCGCGACACGTCGTAGCCGGCGACGTTCTTCATCACCTCGCCGCCGAAGCGCAGGTGCTTCGCCTCGCCCGTGATCACGCGGCAGCCGAGCACGAAGTCGCGCACCGCGCCGGCCCACGGACGGCGCGGGCCCGACAGCGCGGCCGCGAACATCCCGCCGACCGTCGCCGCGCCGTCGAACGACGGCGGCTCGCACGGCAGCATCTGCCCGGCTGCGTCGAGCGCGGCTTCCAGATCGACGAGCGGCGTGCCCGCGCGCGCGGTGACGACGAGCTCGGTCGGGTCGTAGCCGACGATGCCGCGATGCGCGCGCGTGTCGAGCGTGCGGCCCGCGGGTTCGGCGGTGCGGCCGAGAAACGCCTTCGTGCCGCCGCCGCGGATCTGCAGCGGCTGGCGATCGTGGATCACGGCGGCGACCTGGGCGATCAGCGCCGCGCTGTCGTCGATCGATTCGAATTCGCGTCGCATCAGAAGCGCTCCAGTTCGGGAAACGGCAGCTTGCCGTGATGGACGTGCATCGCGCCGAATTCGGCGCAGCGGTGCAGCGTCGGGATGTTCTTGCCGGGATTGAGCAGGCGCTGCGGATCGAACGCGGCCTTCACCGCGTGGAAGAACGCGATCTCGTCGGCGTCGAACTGCACGCACATCTGGTTGATCTTCTCGCGGCCGACGCCGTGCTCGCCGGTGATGCTGCCGCCCACCGCGACGCACAGTTCGAGGATCCGCCCGCCGAGCGCTTCCGCGCGATCGAGTTCGCCGGGCCGGTTCGCGTCGAACAGGATCAGCGGATGCATGTTGCCGTCGCCGGCGTGGAACACGTTCGCGACCGGCAGCCCGTATTCGGCGGACAGCGCGGCGATGCCTTCGAGCACGCGCGGCAGCTCGCGGCGCGGGATCGTGCCGTCCATGCAGTAGTAGTCGGGCGACATGCGGCCGACCGCCGGGAACGCGTTCTTGCGGCCGGCCCAGAAGCGCTGGCGCTCGGCTTCGTCGCGCGCGACGCGGATCTCCGACGCGCCCGCTTGGCGCAGCAGCGCGGCGACGCGTTCCGCGTCTTCGTCGACATCGCTCGCCGCGCCGTCGAGTTCGCACAGCAGGATCGCCTGCGCGTCGACCGGGTAGCCCGCGTGGATGAAATCCTCGGCCGCGCGGATCGCGAGGTTGTCCATCATCTCGAGGCCGCCGGGAATCACGCCCGCGCCGATGATTCGCGCCACCGCGCCGCCGGCCGCGCCGACGTCGTCGAAGCTCGCCATCAGCACCTTCACGCTAGGTGGCTTCGGCAGCAGCTTCACGGTTACTTCGGTGACGATGCCGAGCATCCCTTCCGAGCCGGTGAACAGCGCGAGCAGGTCGAAGCCGGGCGCGTCGAGCGCGTCGGCGCCGAGCGTCAGCGTGTCGCCGTCGATCGTCAGGATCTCGACCTTCAGGATGTTGTGCACCGTCAGCCCGTATTTCAGGCAATGCACGCCGCCCGCGTTTTCAGCGACGTTGCCGCCGATCGAGCAGGCGATCTGCGACGACGGGTCCGGCGCGTAGTAGAGCCCGTACGGCGCGGCCGCCTGCGAGATCGCGAGGTTGCGCACGCCGGGCTGCACGCGTGCGGTGCCGGCGTCGGGGTCGAGGTCGAGAATCCGGTTGAATTTCGACATCACGAGGAGGAGGCCTTTTTCGAGCGGCATCGCGCCGCCCGACAGCCCGGTGCCGGCACCGCGCGCGACCACCGGCACGCCGTGCGCGGCCGCGACGCGCAGCACCGCGCGCACCTGCTCGACCGTGTCGGGCAGCACGACGGCGAGCGGCACCGTGCGGTACGCGGCAAGGCCGTCGCATTCGAACGGCTTCAGCGCCTCGCGATCGTGCAGCACGTCGAGGCCGGGCGACGCCGCATGCAGCGCGGCGACGAGCGTGGCGCGGTCGACGGTCGCCAGCGGGCCGTCGATCCGTTCGTCGTAGGTGAAACTCATCGTTTGTCTCCGTCTCCACCATGCAGGCGGCCGCGCAATGCGCGGCGCGCCGGATGGACGGCATTCTTGGCGGGTCGCGCAGGCCTGTCCAGACGTGGCGTGCGTGGTCATACCAGTTTTTCGGAAGGGGCCTTGAAACGGCTGACAAAATTGCCGTCAAACTGAATCAGGACAAGCGTTTGTGAGAAAATCGACGCAGTCCGTCCAGAGTGGTCATACCAGTATGGAAATGCAGGAAAATCGCGGGCCGGCGCGGCACGTGGCCGACGTCGTCGCCGAGCGGATCGAGAAGCTGATCGTCGACGGCGTGCTGAAGGCAGGGCAGGCGCTGCCGTCCGAGCGGCGGCTGACCGAGAAGCTCGGCGTGTCGCGCACGGCCGTGCGTGAAGGAATGAAGCTGCTGCGTGCGCGCGGGATCATCGACACGACGCACGGCAAGGGTTCGTTCGTCGCGAGCCTGACCCCGCAGCGCGAGATCACGCCGATGATGCATCTGCTCGGCTCGCAGCCGCGCACGCTGTACGACCTGTTCGAGGTGCGCGGGATGCTGGAGGCCGAGGCCGCACGGCTCGCCGCGCTGCGCGGCACGCCGGCCGATTTCATCCTGATCGCGCGCCGCTACGAGGAGATGACCGCGGCCGACGCGCAGGACCTCGATCCGGCCGCGCGCGCAAAGCTCGACCACGCGTTCCATCTGGCGATCTGCGAGGCGTCGCACAACCCGGTGCTCGTCAATACGCTGCAGTCGCTGACCGACCTGCTGCTCAGCTCGGTGTTCGCGTCGGTCAACAATCTCTATCACCGCGAGCCGCTGAAAAAGCAGATCGACCGTCAGCACGCGCGGCTCTACAACGCGGTCACGGGCCGGCTGCCCGAGCAGGCGCGCAAGGCCGCGAGCGAGCATATCCGCCAGTGCGTCGAGTATCTGAGGGAGATCGAGCAGGAGGAGCAGCGGCTGGTGCGGTCGACGTTGCGGCTCGAAGGCTGGACCTGACGATCGGGTGCGCGCCGCAGCTTCGGTTGACGAGCGTCATGCGCGTTTCGTCGCCTGAAAACGCCCGTCACATTGCTATGTCACACTGGAATCCATTTCTCCTGTGGCCTGCTGCCGCCCGCCTGCGGCGCGCGCCGGCCGCGTGCGCCGCAGCGCGTCGCGGAACGGCAGCGCACGAGCCGGCGCGCCACCTTTCCGATACGGAGGACGTCGCATGTCGAACCGGAACTCCGGCGACGGGCACGCTGCCCGTCCCGATCCCACCCAGGACGCGCGCCCGGACGACAGTCCGGCGCAGGCCGATGCGCAGCGCGATGCGCTGCTCGCGTTGCTGAACGAACTGCTGGAGGCGGAGCGCGCCGGCGCGCGCGTCGCGTCGGAGACGGCGGCGACGATCGGCGACCCCGAACTTCACCGGCTCGTCGCCGGCATCCGTCAGGACGAAGCACACTGGTGCGCGGTGCTGGTCGATGCGATCCGGTCGCTCGACGCGACGCCGACGCATGCCACGGGCGCGTTCTACGAGAAGGCGATGGCGATCGACGATCTGCCGGAGCGGCTGGCGTTCCTGAATCGCGGGCAGCGGTGGGTCGTGCGGAAGTTGCAGGCCTTGCTGCCGACGCTCGACGATCCCGACCTGCACCGTGCGTTGACGCAGATGCTCGTGTCGCATGAGAAGAACCTCGGGGCGGTGGATGTGCGATTGCGGGAGAAAGGGGCGGGGCGGGTGTAGCGACCGACGGTCAGCACCGGGGCCGGCGCGCGGCGAGACGTCCAGAAGCGCAAAAAAAGCCCGCCGAAGCGGGCAACCTCTCGATGGGGAGAGTAAGAGACACCGAGACGGGCGGGCCCCGCTCAACCTTTGGTCGCACCGAACGTCAGCCCCGCCACAAAATGCTTCTGCATCGCGAAGAACATCGCGACCGACGGCAGCGCCGCCAGAATCGACCCGGCCGACACGAGGTTCCACGACGTCGTCCATTGTCCCTTGAGTGCGGCAACGCCCGCGGTAATCGGCGCGGCCTCGTCGCCTTGCGTCAGACACAGCGCCCAGAAGTAGTCGTTCCACACGAACGTGAACACGAGGATCGCCAGCGCGGCCAACGCCGGCCGGATCAGCGGCAGCACGATTCGCCAGAACACTGTCCACTCTCCCGCCCCCTCGATCCGCGCCGCCTCGATCAGCTCGAAAGGCAGCTGCTTGATGAAGTTACGCAGGAACAGCGTGCAGAACCCGGTCTGAAACGCGACGTGAAACAGGATCAGCGCCTCGACCGTATTGAACACGCCGAGCCGCAACGACAGATCGCGCACCGGGATCATCAACACCTGCACCGGCACGAAATTCCCCGCAACGAACGTCCCGAACAGCGCCGTGCTGCCACGAAACCTGTACGTCGCCAGCGCAAATCCGGCCATCGCCGCCAGCGCGATCGAGCCGACGACGGACGGCACCGTGATCTGCACGCTGTTCCAGAAGTAATGCAGCATCGGCGACGTCGTCAGCGCATCGCGGTAGTTCTCGATCATCGAGAAATGTCGCGGCCAGCCCCAGTAGTGGCCTTCGACCAGTTCCTCGGTCGAGCGCACCGACGTGACGAACACGGCGATCATCGGCAGCAGCCAGATCAGCAGCGCGACGGGCAGCGACAGCTTGTACAGCCGCCGCGAGACGGGCTTCCATTGGGCAACGGGAGTCGGAAACATGATGGCCACCGGTCGGGTTATTGCTCGTTGCGCAGCAGGCGGCGCAACTGGAACACGATGTAGACGAGCATGATCGCGAACAGCACGACCGCGATCGACGCGGAATAGCCGAGCCGGTAGTACTTGATCGCCTGGTCGTACATGTAATACGCGAGCACGGTCGAGCTTTCGAACGGGCCGCCGCCCGTCATCACCGAGATCAGGTCGAAGCTGCGCAGCGCGCCGATCACCGTGACGACGATCGCCATGAAGGTCGTCGGCCGCAGTTGCGGCAGCACGACGTGCCAGAGCAGCGCGAAGCCGCGCGCGCCTTCCATCCGGGCCGCCTCGATCTGTTCCGGATTGAGCGACGTGAGGCCGGTGAGGTACAGGATCATGCAGTACGCGGTCTGCGGCCAGAGCGCGGCGAACACCACGCCGAACGTCGCGTAGCGCGCGTCGCCGAGCACCGGTATGCCGTGTCCGGCGATCAGCGCGAGCAGCCCGAAGGTCGGATCGTAGAACCACGAGAAGATCAGCCCGACGACCACACCCGACAGCACGAACGGCGCGAAGAACAGCGACTTCACGAGCCGGATGCCGGCCACCGCCTGGTTCAGGTACAGGGCGAGCGCGAGGCCGAGCGGCGGCGCGAGCATGAACAGCGCGAGCCAGATCACGTTGTTGCGCAGGGCGGTGTAGAAGGTCGGCGCATGCAGCAGCTCGACGTAGTTCGCGACGCCGACGAAGGTGCGCTCGGTCATCCCGTCCCAGTTGTAGAGGCTCAGCCACAGCGTGGAGAGGATCGGCCAGATCACATAGACGGCCACCATCGCGCAGGCAGGCGCGAGAAACAGCCACGCGGCGCGCCGTTGCCGCCGCACGGCGGGCGACGGGCGGCGCGCGGACGACGCGACGGCGGCGGCGCGCTGGCGCGTCGGCTCCGGGCGGCCGGCGGGCGATTCGAGCGGTCGGGACGAAATCGGACTGGACACGGCAAGGCTCCTGAACGAGCGTACGAACGGACGGCCGCAGCGGCGCAACGCCGCCGCGCGGCCCACCGGCTTACTTCCTGTAGATCCGCTTGCGGGTCTGCTCGAGCTGCGCGAGCACCGCGTCGAGCTGCGACGGGTTCGCGACGAACTGCTGCATCCCTTTCATCCCTTCGTCGGCCATTTCCTTGGTCATGTCGCGGTCGTAGAACTGCGCGACGCCGCCCTTGGTATCGGCGAGGATCCGGAAGCCGATGCGCGAGATCGGATCGGCCGGTTCGGGAGACTGGCTGTTGGCCGACAGCGAGCCGAGCCCTTCGGCGAGCTTCGCGCCCATCTCGGGCGTTTCGACGAATGCGAGGAAGGTGTGCGCGTCGGCCTTGTTCTTCGCCCTGGTCGGAATGTGCAGCGATTCGACCGGGCCGTCCTCGGCGGTCGGCACCTTCGGATCGATGATCGGGAAACGGAAGTAGCCCATTTCCGGCTTCACGTTCGGCGGGAAGCCGGCGGCGATGAAGGTACCCATCAGCATCATCGCGGCCTTGCCCTGGAACAGGAATGGCTGCGCGCCGTCGAGATCGTAGGACAGCGCATTGTCGATGAAGTAGCCGTCGTCGATCAGCGATTTCCAGGCCGTGTAGACCTTCTTCACGCGCGGGTCGGTGTACGGCACGTCGCCGGCCATCAGCTGCTGGTGGAACGCGTTGCCGTTCAGGCGCAGGTCGAGATAGTCGAACCAGCCGGCGAGCGTCCACGCGTCGCGGCCGCCGACCGCCACCGGCGTGATGCCGGCCGCCTTCAGCTTCCTGCACGCGTCGAGAAACTGCTCCCACGTCTTCGGCTCGTCGGCGATGCCGACCTTGCGGAACAGGTCCTTGCGGTAGAACAGCCCCCACGAGTAATAGACGGTCGGCGCCGCGTACTGCTTGCCGTTGTATGACGACGCGTCGCGCGTCGACGCGTACATCGCGCCCCAGCCGTTCTTCGCCCAGTCGCCGCTCAGGTCCTCGAACAGCCCGCGCTTCGCGTAGTACGCCATCCGCTCGCCGGCGTGCCAGTTCACCACGTCGGGCGCGACGGTCGTGAGCCACGCGGGCAACTGCACCTTGTACGCCTCCTCGTCGACGAAGGTCGCCTTCACGTCGATGTCGGGGTGCGCCTTGCGGAACGCGTCGAGCGTCGATTGCCACACGGCGCGCTGGCTTGCGCCCTTGAACGCGATATTGATCGTCAGCGTGCCCGCATCGGCGGATGCGGCGAGGCCGAACGACGCGAGCGCGACGGCGGCCGCCGTGGCGAGCCGGGCAGCGAGGCGAAGGGAGCGATGGATCATGGGTGTCTCCAGTCCGATGTGTCGTTGTCGTGACCGGCGCGCGGCGGCGCCGGTGGGGTGATGCGTCAGGTGGCGCTGCGATGGACGGCGACGCCTTGCGGCTCGACCTGCGCGCCGCCGAGCACGAACGCCGCCGGCGGCACCGCGTCGATCGTGTACGGCGTGGCGCGGTAATTGAACACGTAGGTCAGGCCGCCGCGCCGGCTCACGCGCACGCCGTCGTCGAGCGGCGCGGGTGCGAGGCCGGCATCGGCCGCGACGTCGGCGAACAGGCGTGCCGTCGTCGCATCGTCGAACAGCGCGGCCCAGTAGTGCAGCGTGCCGTGCGACACGCACGCGGGATGGCCGTCGACGAAGTGCGCGCGGACATCCGTGCGCGCGGCGTCGCGCAGCTCGACGAGATCGCGCCAGTGGCGCGCCTCGCCGGTCAGCGGCGTGCCGTCGCGCAGCGTGCCGTCGACCCGCTCGGTCAGGTTCGGCCGCAGCGACTCGACGCGCCACACGCGGATCGGCAGGATCGACGCGAGCGGGCCCGGCGGCAGTGCGGGCGGAATCTGCAGGTCGGGCGTCTTCGATCCGGTGCGCGGGCCGAGCACGACGTGCGCGCCCGATGCCGCGAGCCGCGCCGCGAAATCGTCCGGCACGACGGGCAGCGGCGGGACGGCGATCAGCCGGTAGCCGTCGAGCGGCGCATCGGCGGCGATCACGTCGACGTCGAAGCCGAGCGAGCGCAGCGCCGAGTAATACTCGAACGCGAAACGCGGGTAGTGGAAATCCGCGCCTTGCGGCTGCACCTCGAACAGCCACTTCGCCTCGTAGTCGAAGATCAGCGCGACGGACGCACGCACCGGGCCGTCCGCATCCGCGGCGGCGTCGCGCACGGTCGCGATCTCGCGGGCGACGCGTTCCGCTTCGCGGCCGCCCTGGTCGAGCCGGTCGTCCGGCGTGTTCAGGCCGGCGTGCATCTGCTCCTGCGCGAACGGCGCCTGCCGCCAGCGGAAATACGATACGCAGCCCGCGCCGTGCGCGAACGCTTCCCAGCTCCACAGGCGCACCATGCCGGGCAGCGGCGCCGGGTTCCAGTGCGCCCAGTTCACGGGCCCCGGCTGCTGTTCCATCACCCAGAACGGCAGCTTCGACATGCCGCGATACAGGTCGTGGTTGAACGACGCGAAGTCCGGATGGCCGGTGCGCAGCCAGCGCGCCTTCACGTCGGGCGCGAACCATTGCTCCTCGAGCGCGCCGAGCGGATAGCTGTCCCAGGTCGCGATGTCGAGGTCGCGCGCCACGTCGTAATGGTCGAATTCGGTGAACAGCTGCATGAAATTGTGCGCGACGGGGCGGCCCGGCGAATGCGCGCGAATCACGTCGACCTGCATCCGGTGATAACGCGCGAGTTCGTCCGACGCGAAGCGCCGGTAGTCGAGGCGATGCGACGGGTGGGCCTCGGTCACGGTGCCGACGGGGGCGTCGATCTCGCCGAAGTCGCGATACTCCATGCTCCAGAACACGGTGCCCCACGCGCGGTTCAGCGCGTCGATGGTGCCGTAGCGCGCCTTCAGCCAGGCACGGAAGCCTGCGAGCGCGGCCGGCGAGTAGCTGACGACGGTCTGGTGGCAGCCGAGTTCGTTGTCGGTCTGCCAGTAGCGCACGGCAGGGTGGCGGCCGTAGCGTTCGGCGACGGCGGTGCAGATGCGGCGCGACGCCTCGAGATAGGTCGGCGACGAGAAGTCGTAGTGGCGGCGCGAGCCGAACGCCCGCGGCCGGCCGTCCGCGCCGATCGCGAGGATGTCGGGATGGCGATCGACCAGCCACTTCGGCGGCGTCGCGGTCGGCGTGCACATCACGATGTCGAGGCCGGCCGCGCCGAGTACGTCGATCGCGCGGTCGAGCCAGCCCCAGTCGTATTCGCCCGGCGACGGCTCGATGCGGCTCCACGCGAATTCGGCGATCCGCACCTGCTCGATGCCGAGCGCTTTCATCCGGCGGGCGTCGCCCGCCCACATCGTTTCCGGCCAGTGTTCCGGGTAGTAGCAGACTCCGAGGCGCATGCCCGATCCTTATGCGTAGTGGTGAACGTGGAGGTCGGCGCACGCGGGCACCGCGCGGCCGTCTTCGGTGAAGAGGTGGCAGGCCGCGGCCGGGGCGTGCAGCTGCACGCGCTCGCCCGGCCGCACCTGCGCGTCGCCGGGCACCTTCGCGATGAACGGCGCGCCGCCGGGCGCATCGAGGTGCACGTAGGTCTGTTCGCCGAGCCGTTCGACGAGCGCGACGTCGCGTGCGAGTGCGGTGGCGTCGGGGGCGGCGTACGCGGCGCCCAGCGTCAGGTGTTCGGGACGGATGCCGAGCGTGACGGCGCTGCCGGGATGCAGCGCCGTGCCGTCGCGCGGCAGCACGAAGGTTTCCCCGGACGGCGCGAGCGTGACGGTCGTGCGCTGCGGATCGCACGCGGTGACGACGGCCGGCAGGAAGTTCATCCGCGGCGAACCGATGAAGCCCGCGACGAAGCGGCTGGCCGGACGGTGATAGAGATCGAGCGGCGCGCCCACCTGCGCGATGCTGCCGTGTTGCGCGGTGTCCGCGCCGGCGTGCAGCAGCACGATCTTGTCGGCGAGCGTCATCGCCTCGGTCTGGTCGTGCGTCACGTAGACGACGCTCGCGCGTTCGAACTGCCGGTGCAGGCGTGCGATCTCGATGCGCGTCTGGCCGCGCAGCGCCGCGTCGAGGTTCGACAGCGGCTCGTCGAACAGGAACACGCCCGGCTCGCGCACGATCGCGCGGCCGATCGCGACGCGCTGCCGCTGGCCGCCTGACAGCGCCTTCGGCTTGCGTTCGAGCAGCGTGTCGAGCTGCAGGATGCGCGCGGCGTCGCGCACCTTCCGGTCGATCTCGGCCCTGGGTGTGTGCGCGAGCTTCAGGCCGAACGCCATGTTCTCGTAGACGGTCATGTGCGGAAACAGCGCGTAGCTCTGGAACACCATCGCGACGCCGCGCTCGGCGGCCGGCACGTCGTCGATGCGCCGGCCGTCGATCGACAGCTCGCCCGCGCTCAGGTCCTCGAGCCCGGCGATCAGTCGCAGCAGCGTCGACTTCCCGCAGCCGGACGGCCCGAGGAACACGCAGAACTCGTGCGCGCCGATTTCCAGATCGACGTCGCGTATGACCGGGGCGTGCTCGCCGTAGGCTTTCTGCACGCCGCGCATCGAGATGCTCGCCATTGTCTCCGCTCCATGTTCTAATGCGCGTTGATGCTTGATTAAGCGCTTAATCACCGCGATCAAAAAAGAAGCGACAGGCGATCGCGGCCGAGTCGCGCCCCGTCGGTCGGGCGCGCTGGGTGTGCGGCGATAGTGCGCCGCTTCGGTGAGCGAAGCAAATACTGGATCGATGTCCCATATAGTGAGTCAACCATGGCAACCCTGGAGAAAGTCGCGCGCCGCGCCGGCGTGACGGCCGCGACGGTGTCGAACGTGCTGCGCGATCGCGGCCGGGTCGGCGCAGCCACGCGTGCGCGCGTGCTGGAGGCCGTGCAGGCGCTCGGCTACCGGCCGCATCTCGCGGCGCGGGCGCTGGCGGAAGGGCGCGCGCCGACGGTCGCGCTGATGGTGTCGAGCATCGCCAATCCGTTCTATCCGGAGTTCGCGCTGGCCGTGGAACGCGCGGTGCGCCGCAACGGCCAGTTCCTGATCATCTGCAATACGAACGACGATCCTCAGGAAGGCCGCGCGTACCTCGACCAGATCGCGGGGACGATCTCGGAGGGCATTCTCGTGACCAACGCGAACCTGCACCTGCCCGACCTGCTGGAGACCGCACGGCGCGGCGTGCCGGTCGTGCTGTGCATGTGGGAGCGGCCCGATGCGCCGCCGGACGCGTTGCCGTGCGTCACGGTCGATTTCCGCGAGGCGGGGCGGCTGGCGACGCGGCATCTGATCGAGCTGGGCCATCGCGAGATCGGCGTGATCGTCGGCGGCAGCCGCAACGGCGTGCAGGCGGCGCGCTACGACGGGTTTCTCGATGCGATGCGCGAAGCCGGGCTCGACGCGTCGGCGCTCGCGAGCGAACCCGACACGATCGAGGGCGGCGTGCGCGCCGCGAGCCGCTTGCTCGACGACCATCCGAGGCTGACCGCGCTGGTCGCGACCAACGACCTGCCGGCGATCGGTGCGATGCACGCGGCCGCCGACCGCGGGCGGCGCGTGCCCGACGACCTGTCGGTCATCGGCATCACCGATATTCGTCTCGCGAGCGAGACGCGGCCCGCGCTCACGACCGTCGCGATTCCGACCGAGGAAGCCGCGGATCTGGCGGTCGAACTGCTCAACGCGCTGCGCCACGCAGACGGCCCGATCGACGTGGCGCGGCGCGTGCGCACCGCCTCGCCGCCGCGGCTGGTGGTGCGCGCCAGCACCGGCCGGGTGCCGGGCGCGAAGTAGCGCACGCGGCGTCAGCCGCCTGCGACGAGCCGCATCACGATCTCCCTTGCCGAATCGAGATGCGCGACGGTCATCGCACGGGCGGCGCGCGCATTGCGCGCCCGGCAGGCCTGCAGGATCGCCTCGTGCTCGACCTGGAACGACGGCGTATCGGCGAGCAAGGTGGCTTGCAGGCGTTCGTAGCGTTCGACCTGGCCGCGCAATTCGCCGATCGCCTTCAACTGACGCGCGTTGCCGCAGCACGAATACAGCAGCGCATGGAATTCGCGATTCAGCTCGCCCTGCCGGTGCGGCGCGCTCGCGTCGCCGAGCAGGCGATGGACGAGTTCGGCGCGCGCGAGCGTCTCGTCGTCGAGCCGCTTCACGCTCCGATAGATCGCGTCGCCTTCGAGCAGCACGCGCATGTCGTAGATTTCCCGCACGTCCGATGCGCTCAGCATTCGCACGACCGCGCCGCGATTCCGGAAGATATCGAGCAGTCCTTCGCGTTCCAGGCGCTGGATCGCCTCGCGCATCGGAATCCGGCTGATCCCGAAGCGCTCGGCCAGGTCGCGTTCGACGAGCCGCTCGCCGGCCTGCAGTTCGCCGTTGATGATCATTTCCCGCAGCGATGCGGCCACCGTGTCCGCCGTGGAGTCGAGTCTGGCTTCCATCTTGCGCGTTCCTCAATTTGGAATAATGGTATACCAAACGGCCGTCCGGTGCCAAAATGGCGTCCGTGGATTCCGACCTCGAAGGAGAGCGAGATGGCGCATGGCGAGCACACATATCGTGTCGAAGTGCAGTGGACGGGCAATCGCGGGACCGGCACGTCCGGCTATCGCGCGTACGGGCGGGATCATCTGATTCGCGCGGGCGCCAAGCCGGACATTCCCGGTTCGTCGGATCCGGCCTTCCTCGGCGACGCGTCGCGGTGGAACCCCGAAGACCTGCTGCTGGCGTCGGTCTCGGCGTGCCACAAGCTGTGGTATCTGCACCTGTGCGCGGATGCCGGCATCCGCGTGCTCGACTACGTCGACGAGGCGGAAGGGACGATGGTCGACCGCGTCGCGCCGGGCCGCTTCACCGAAATCGTGCTGCGCCCGCGCGTGACGATTCGCGCCGGCGACGATCCCGCCGTGGCGGAACATCTGCATCACGCGGCGCACGAGCAGTGCTATATCGCGAACTCGGTCAACTTCCCGATCCGCTGCGAGCCGACGATCGAGTTTGCCGCGGCATGACGGCATGACGGCGTCGCGTCACGGTGCGGCGTCGTACACCTCGCGCGCCGACGCGCGAATCGCGTCGGCCATCACGGTCACAGCCGGCGAGTGCAGCCGGTCGGTGCGCGTGATGATCCCGAAATCGTCCATCCGGCAATCCATCTCCAGCGGCAGCACCGTGACGATCCCGTGTCGCGCGTAGTACAGCGCGACGTCCTCCGCGAGTACCGCGATCATGTCGCTCTGCTCGAGCACCTGCGTGATGAACAGCAGCGCGGCCGTCTCGACGACGTTCGCCGGCGGCGCGAGGCTCGCGCGCTGGAACACGAGCTCGAAGCGATGGCGCAGCACGCTGCCGGCCGGCGGCACGACCCATGCGGCGCGCTGCACGTCGGCGAGCGCGAGCGGCGCGTGCGCGAGCAGCGGATGACCGGGTCGCACCACCGCGGCGACCGGCTCGCCCGTCAGCGGCTCGTAGCGCAGATGCAGCTTGTCGTGCTCGGCGGACAGGCGGCCGATCACGATGTCGAGCTTGTCCTGCGCGAGGTGTTCGAGCAGCGCGTTGCTCGTGTCGATTTCGACGGACACGTGGATGCCTGCGTGCGAGCCCTTCACGGCGGCGACGGCCGGCGGCACGAGCCGCAGGCCCGGCGACGTGATCGCGCCGACCGCGACGCGGCCGAGATGGCCGGACTTCAGCGCGGCCAGTTCCTCGCGCGCCTGGTCGAGGCTGCCGAGCGCGGCGCGCGCGTGACGGATCAGCGCGTCGCCGTACAGCGTCGGCCGCATCCCGCGCGGCAGGCGCTCGAACAGCACCGCGCCGATCGATTCCTCCAGCTCGCGCAGCAGCTTCGACGCAGCCGGCTGCGTCATGCTCAGCGCGGCCGCCGCGCGATGGATGCTGCCTTCGTCGGCAAGTGCGACGACCAGCAGCAGCTGGCGCGTTTTCAGGCGGGCGCGGCTTCCCCACGGACTGGCTTCGGGCATCGTACGGGTTTATATCAATATAGAAACGGATATCGGAAACGGCGAAAACGTCATTGGTAGGTTATCAAATTTCTACCTAGACTGCGCCGGTATCTTGCCTCCACAGGACTGACGATGTCGGCAACAAAACCCAGGCTGCGCTCCGCCCAATGGTTCGGTACGAACGACAAGAACGGCTTCATGTACCGGAGCTGGATGAAGAACCAGGGCATTCCCGATCACGAGTTCGACGGCCGGCCGATCGTCGGCATCTGCAATACATGGTCCGAGCTGACGCCGTGCAACGCGCATTTCCGCAAGCTCGCGGAGCACGTGAAGCGCGGGATCTTCGAGGCGGGCGGCTTTCCGGTCGAGTTTCCGGTGTTCTCGAACGGCGAATCGAACCTGCGGCCGTCGGCGATGCTGACGCGCAACCTCGCGTCGATGGACGTCGAGGAAGCGATCCGCGGCAATCCGATCGACGCGGTCGTGCTGCTGGCCGGCTGCGACAAGACGACCCCGGCGCTGCTGATGGGGGCCGCGAGCTGCGACGTTCCGGCGATCGTCGTGTCGGGCGGGCCGATGCTGAACGGCAAGCTCGAAGGCCGCAACATCGGCTCGGGCACCGCCGTCTGGCAGCTGCACGAAGCGCTGAAGGCCGGCGAGATCGACGTTCATCACTTCCTGTCGGCCGAAGCCGGGATGTCGCGCTCGGCCGGCACCTGCAACACGATGGGCACCGCGTCGACGATGGCCTGCATGGCCGAGGCGCTCGGCGTCGCGCTGCCGCACAACGCGGCGATACCGGCCGTCGATTCGCGCCGCTACGTGCTCGCGCACATGTCGGGCATCCGCATCGTCGAGATGGCGCTCGAAGGGCTCGTGCTGTCGAAGGTGCTGACGCGCGCGGCGTTCGAGAATGCGATCCGCGCGAACGCGGCGATCGGCGGCTCGACCAACGCGGTGATCCACCTGAAGGCGATCGCGGGGCGCATCGGCGTGCCGCTCGAACTGGAAGACTGGATGCGCATCGGCCGCGACACGCCGACGATCGTCGACCTGATGCCGTCGGGGCGCTTCCTGATGGAGGAGTTCTATTACGCGGGCGGCCTGCCGGCCGTGCTGCGCCGGCTCGGCGAAGCCGGGTTGCTGCCGCATCCCGACGCGCTGACGGTCAACGGCAAGTCGCTGTGGGACAACGTGCGCGACGCGCCGAACTACGACGAGGAAGTGATCCGTCCGCTCGACCGGCCGCTGATCGCCGACGGCGGGATCCGGATCCTGCGCGGCAATCTCGCGCCGCGCGGCGCGGTGCTCAAGCCGTCGGCGGCGAGCCCGGAGCTGCTCAAGCATCGCGGCCGCGCCGTCGTGTTCGAGAACTTCGATCACTACAAGGCGACGATCAACGACGAATCGCTCGACGTCGACGCAAGCTCGATCCTCGTGCTGAAGAACTGCGGGCCGCGCGGCTATCCGGGCATGGCCGAGGTCGGCAACATGGGCCTGCCGCCGAAGCTGCTGCGGCAGGGCGTGAAAGACATGGTGCGCATCTCGGATGCGCGGATGAGCGGCACCGCGTACGGCACGGTCGTGCTGCACGTCGCGCCGGAGGCGGCGGCCGGCGGCCCGCTGGCGGCGGTCCGCAACGGCGACTGGATCGAGCTCGATTGCGACGCCGGCACGCTGCATCTCGACATTACGGATGACGAACTGCAACGCCGGCTGTCCGACCTCGATCCGTCCGCCGCACCCGGCGTCGCGGGTCAGCTCGGCAAGGGTGGCTACGCGCGGCTGTACATCGATCACGTGCTGCAGGCCGACGAGGGCTGCGACCTCGACTTCCTGGTCGGCACGCGCGGCGCGGAGGTACCGAGTCATTCGCATTGAGCGGGGCGCGGCAGCGCGCCGGTGAACACAGGTGAAGCAGGGCAGACCGGCGACGACGCCGGCGCAGCCCCTCATGGAGACAGGATGATCACGCAGAACATGTCCGCAGCATCGACCGCGACCGCGGCCGGCTCGCCGGCCGCGGTCGACGAACGGCACCTGATGCGCACGCTCACGCGCAAGCTGGTGCCGTTTCTCGCGCTGATCTACGTGGTCGCGTACGTCGACCGCACGGTCGTCGGCTTCGCGAAGCTGTACATGAACGCGGCCGTCGGCCTGAGCGACGCGGCGTACGGGCTCGGCGCGGGGCTGTTCTTCATCGGCTACTTCCTGTGCGAGGTGCCGAGCAACCTCGCGCTCGGCCGCTTCGGCGCGCGCGTATGGTTCGCGCGGATCCTCGCGACGTGGGGCGTGATCACGATGGCGATGGCCTGCGTGCAGGGGCCGACGAGCTTCTACGTGCTGCGCTTCCTGCTCGGCGCGGCCGAGGCCGGCCTCTATCCGGGCATCCTCTATTTCCTCACGCAGTGGTTCCCGATGCGCGACCGTGCGCGCGTGATCGGGCTGCTCGTGCTCGCGCAGCCGGTGGCCGGCATCGTCACGGGGCCGCTCGCCGGATGGCTGCTGTCGACGCACGGGCTGTTCGGCCTGTCGAACTGGCAGATGCTGTTCGTCGCGAGCGGCCTGCCGGCCGTGCTGCTGGTGTGGCCGACGATGCGCCTGCTGCCGGAATCGCCCGACCGCGCACGCTGGTTGAACGATGCGCAGCGCCGTTGGATCGCGCGTCAGCTCGCCGCCGATCGCGATACCTACCGTCCCGATACGCACCGCAATCCGCTCGCCGCGCTGCGCGACCGGCGCGTGCTGCTGCTCGCCGCCCTGTTCCTGCCGTTTCCGCTGTGCATCTACGGGCTGTCGCTGTGGCTGCCGACGATCATCAAGGCGTTCGGCGCCGGCGACGCCGCGACCGGCCTGCTGTCCGCGGTGCCCTACCTGTTCGCGGTGATCGGGCTGCTGGTCGTGCCGCGTCACTCGGACCGTACGCGCGAGCGCTATCTGCACATCGTCGTCGTGTCGGCGGCCGCCGCGCTGACGATGGCCGCGAGCGCATGGGTGCGGCAGCCGGCGCTGCAGTTCCTGTTCATCTGCCTGACCGCGTTTTCGCTGTATTCGATCCAGGCCGTCGTGTGGGCGCTGCCCGGCGAATTCCTGAGCGGCGCGAGCGCCGCGGTCGGGATCGCCGCGATCAACTCGCTCGCGAATCTCGGCGGCTATCTCGGACCGTACGGGATCGGCCTGATCAAGCAGGCGACCGGCAGTCTCGCGGCCGGCCTGTATTTCCTCGCGGCGACGCTGCTGTTCGCCGTGCTGATCACGTTCGTGGTCCGCGCGGCGCTGCGCGCGCCGCAGCCCACCGACGGCGCGCTCGCGCGCGAATCCTGAGCGCATGCCCCACTACGACCGACGCAGAACCGAACCATGACATCGAGCCGTACGCCGCGCTACCGCGGCATTTTCCCGGTCGTGCCGACGACCTTCACCGAGACCGGCGAGCTCGACCTCGCGAGCCAGCGGCGCGCGGTCGACTTCATGATCGACGCGGGCTCGGACGGGCTCTGCATTCTCGCGAACTTCTCCGAGCAGTTCGCGCTCGCCGACGACGAACGCGACCTGCTGACGCGCACGATCCTCGAACACGTCGCCGGCCGCGTGCCGGTGATCGTCACGACGTCGCACTACAGCACGCACACCTGCATCGCGCGCAGCGTGCGCGCCCAGCAGCTCGGCGCGGCGATGGTGATGGTGATGCCGCCGTATCACGGCGCGACGTTCCGCGTGCCCGAAGCGCAGATCCACGCGTTCTATGCGCGCCTGTCGGACGCGCTGTCGATCCCGATCATGATCCAGGACGCGCCCGCGAGCGGCACCGTGCTGTCCGCGCCGTTTCTCGCGCAGCTGGCGCGCGAGATCGAGCAGGTCGCGTACTTCAAGATCGAGACGCCGGGCGCCGCGAACAAGCTGCGCGAACTGATCCGGCTCGGCGGCGACGCGATCGAAGGGCCGTGGGACGGCGAGGAAGCGATCACGCTGCTCGCCGACCTGCACGCCGGCGCGACCGGCGCGATGACGGGCGGTGCGTATCCGGACGGCATCCGGCCGATCCTCGAAGCGTATCGCGAAGGGCGTCACGACGACGCGTTCGCGCGCTATCAGGCGTGGCTGCCGCTGATCAACCACGAGAACCGGCAGTCCGGGATCCTGACCGCGAAGGCGCTGATGCGCGAAGGCGGCGTGATCGCGTGCGAGGCGCCGCGGCATCCGATGCCGGCGCTGCATCCGGACACGCGCGCGGAGCTGGTCGCGATCGCGCGCCGGCTCGATCCGCTCGTGCTGCGCTGGGCGCGCTGAGCAACCAATCCAACGAATCAGGGAGCGCACGATGAGCCAAGTCGTTTCGCTGGGTGTCGTCGGGATCGGCAAGATCGCCCGCGACCAGCATCTGCCGGCGATTGCCGCCGAACCCGGGTTCGCGCTGACCGCATGCGCGAGCCGTCATGCGGAAGTCACCGGCGTGCGGAACTATCCGGATCTGGGCGCGCTGCTGGCCGGCGAGCCCGAGCTCGCCGCCGTGTCGCTGTGCGCGCCGCCGCAGGTGCGCTACGCGCAGGCGCGCGCGGCGCTGGACGCGGGCAAGCACGTGATGCTCGAGAAGCCGCCGGGCGCGACGCTCGGCGAAGTGGCCGCGCTCGAGGCGCTCGCGCAGTCGCGCGGCCTCACGCTGTTCGCGACCTGGCATTCGCGCTGCGCGAGCGCGGTCGAGCCGGCGCGTGCGTGGCTCGCGACGCGCAGGATCCGCGCGGTGCAGGTGCGCTGGAAGGAGGACGTGCGGCGCTGGCATCCGGGGCAGCAATGGATCTGGGAGCCGGGCGGCCTCGGCGTGTTCGACCCGGGGATCAACGCACTGTCGATCGTCACGCGGATCCTGCCGCGCGAGCTGGTGCTGCGCGAGGCGACGCTGGTCGTGCCGAGCGACACGCAGACGCCGATCGCGGCCGAGCTCGAATGCGCGGATACCGACGGCGTGCCCGTGCATGCGGAATTCGACTGGCGCCACGGCCCGGTCGAGCAATGGGAGATCGCGGTCGACACGGCCGACGGCATGCTGATGATCAGCGCGGGCGGCGCGAAGCTGTCGATCGCGGGCGAGCCGGTCGAACTCGGGCCGGCGCGCGAGTACCCGGCGCTGTATGCGCAGTTTCATGCGCTGATCGCGCGTCGCGAAAGCGACGTCGACGTGCGGCCGCTGCGGCTCGTCGCCGACGCGTTCCTGTTCGGCCGGCGCGTCGACACCGGCGCGTTCGGCCGCTGAGCGCGGCGGGCGTACGCACATCATCTTCGAGCACCACCACACAAAGTCGATACAAGGAGACAAAGACATGTTTCGCACGAATCGCAGGACCCTGTTGCGCGCGCTGCTGGCCGCGCTGTGCATCGCGCCGCTCGGCATGCAGGGCATGGCCCGCGCCGATGCGCCGCTGAAGATCGGCTTTCTCGTGAAAATGCCCGAGCAGGCCTGGTTCATCAACGAGCAGAACGCGGCGTCCGCGCTCGGCCAGAAGGAGAACTTCTCGGTCGTGAAGATCGGCACGCCGGACGGCGAGAAGGTGCTCGCCGCGATCGACAACCTCGGCTCGCAGGGCGCGCAGGGCTTCGTGATCTGCGCGCCCGACGTGCGCCTCGGGCCGGCGATCGCCGCGCGCGCGAAGCGCTACAACATGAAGTTCGTGACCGTCGACGACCAGCTCGTCGACTCGACCGGCAAGCCGCTGACGAACGTGCCGCACCTCGGGATGTCGGCGACCAAGATCGGCAACCAGGTCGGCCAGGCGATCTCCGACGAGATGAAGCGGCGCGGCTGGAAGCCGGAGGAAGTCGGCGCGCTGCGCATCACCAACTACGAGCTGCCGACCGCGAAGCTGCGCACCGACGGCGCGACGCAGGCGCTGCTCGCGAACGGCTTCCGCAAGGAGAACATCTTCGACGCGCCGCAGAAGACCACCGACGACGAAGGCGGCTTCAGCGCGGCGGCGCCGGTGCTCGCGCGGCATCCGAACGTGAAGAAATGGGTGATCTACGCGCTGAACGAGGAAACCGTGCTCGGCGCGGTGCGCGCGACCGAGCAGCTGCACATCCCGGCGGCCGACGTGATCGGCGTCGGCATCAACGGCGCGGGCGAGGCCTTCGCCGAATTCCAGAAGAAGGAGCCGACCGGCTTCTACGGCACGATCGCGGTCAGCTCGACGAACCACGGCAAGGAAAGCACGCAGAACCTCGTCGACTGGATCCGCAACGGCAAGATGCCGCCCGCCGACACGCAGACCAGCGGCAAGCTGATGACGCGCAGCAACTGGCAGGCGGTGCGCGCCGAGCTCGGCATCTGAGCGGCGCGAGCGAGGACGCGATGACGATGCAGACGATGACGGCCGTGTCCGGCCACCACGATGCCGCGCAAGCCGGCGCCGGCGCGCCGCCGGCCGGCGAACCGGTGCTCGCGCTCGACGGCATCACGGTGACCTTCCCGGGCGTGCGTGCGCTCGACGCGGTGTCGCTGTCGGTGCGCGCGGGCGAGGTGCACGGCTTGATGGGCGAGAACGGCGCGGGCAAGTCGACGCTGCTGAAGGTGCTGTCCGGCGTGAACCAGCCGCAGGCCGGCACGTTGACGCTGAACGGCGCGGTGCAGCGCTTTGCGTCGACGCGCGCCGCGCTCGAGGCCGGCATCGCGATCATCTACCAGGAACTGCATCTGGTGCCCGAGCTGACGGTCGCGGAGAACCTGATGCTCGGCCAGCTGCCGAGCCGGCTCGGCGTGGTCGACGAGCGCGCGCTCGCCGCGCGTGCGCTCGATGCGCTGGAGCGGCTCGGCGAGCACATCGAGCCCGACATCCCGGTGAAGTACCTGTCGATCGGCCAGCGCCAGATGATCGAGATCGGCAAGGCGCTGATGCGCGACGCGCGCGTGATCGCGTTCGACGAACCGACGAGTTCGCTGTCCGCGCGCGAGACGACGCAGCTGTTTCGCATCATCCGTGCGCTGCGCGCGGACGGCCGCGCGATCATCTACGTCACGCACCGGATGGAGGAAGTCGACGCGCTGTGCGATCGCGTGACGGTGTTCCGCGACGGCCGCAGGATCGAGACGTTCGAATCGGTCGCCGAGCTCGACCGCGACCGGCTGATCGGCTGCATGGTCGGGCGCCCGATCGAGGACGTGTACGGCTACCGGTCGCGCGCGGCCGGCGACGTGCTGATCGAGGCGAAGGGGCTGGTCGGGCCCGGTCTGTCGGAGCCCGTGTCGTTCGCCGCGCGGCGCGGCGAGATCGTCGGCTTCTTCGGGCTGGTCGGCGCGGGCCGCTCGGAGCTGATGAAGCTGCTGTACGGCGCGGCGCGGCCGAGCGCCGGGCATGTCGAGCTGAACGGGCGGCGCGTCGCGTTCGCGAGCCCGCGCGACGCGGTGCGCGCGGGCATCGCGCTGTGCCCGGAAGACCGCAAGCACGAAGGCATCGTCGCGATCGCGTCGGTGGCCGACAACCTGAACATCAGCGCGCGCCGCCATTTCAGCCCGGCGCGGATGCTGCTCGCCCCGCGGCAGGAGCGCGAACTCGCGCAGCGCTACATCGAACGGCTTGCGATCAAGACGCGCGACGGCGACACGCCGATCGGCGCGCTGTCGGGCGGCAACCAGCAGAAGGTCGTGCTGGCGCGCTGGCTGGCCGAGCGCATCGACGTGTTCCTGATGGACGAGCCGACGCGCGGCATCGACGTCGGCGCGCGCGCCGAAATCTACAACCTGTTCTACGAGCTCGCGGACGCGGGCCGCACGGTGATCCTCGTGTCGAGCGACCTGGCCGAGGTGATCGGCGTGTCGGACCGGATCGTCGTGATGAAGGAAGGGCGGATCGCGGGCGAAGTCGCGAAGGCGCAGGCGACGCCCGATGCGCTGATCAAGCTCGCGCTGCCGCGCTAGCGGCGTGCAGTCAACCGGAATGCAATCGATATGAGCCAGGCAATGCAACCCCAACGCACTTCTCCGTCCCCCGATGCCACGGCCGCGCCCGCGCGGGCGCGCAGCGGCGTGTGGCAGCTGATCAACCGCTCGGGCATCGTGATGGTGTTCGTCGTGCTGTTCGCGGCGCTGTCGCTGACCGTGCCGGACTTCCTGACGCCGCGCAACATCCAGGGCCTGCTGCTGTCGGTCACGCTGATCGGCTCGATCGCGGTGACGATGATGTTCGTGCTCGCGCTCGGCGAGGTCGACCTGTCGGTCGCGTCGATCGTCGCGTTCTCGGGCGTGGTCGCCTCGACGCTGATCACCGCGACGCACAGCGTCGTGATCGGTACCGTGGCGGGCGTGCTCGCGGGCGGCGCGGTCGGGCTCGTCAACGGCGTGCTGATCGCGCGCTGGCGCATCAATTCGCTGATCGTCACGCTCGCGATGATGGAAGTCGTGCGCGGGCTCGCGTTCATCACGTCGAACGGCGATGCGGTGATGATCTCCGAGGAACGCTTCTTCGAGCTCGGCTCCGGCTCGTTCCTCGGCATCTCGTTTCCGATCTGGAGCAATATCGTCGGCTTCGTCGTGTTCGGCTTCCTGCTGCGCCGGACGGTGTTCGGCAAGAACGTGCTGGCCGTCGGCGGCAATGGCGAGGCCGCGCTGCTCGCGGGGCTGCCGGTGATGCGCATCCGCATCACCGTGTTCGTGCTGCAGGGGCTCGTGACCGGCTTCGCCGGCGTGATGCTCGCATCGCGGATGAGCCTCGGCGACCCGAAGACCTCGGTCGGCCTCGAACTCGGCGTGATCTCCGCGTGCGTGCTCGGCGGCGTGTCGCTGACGGGCGGCGTCGCGACGATCTCCGGCGTGCTGGTCGGCGTGCTGATCATGGGCTCCGTGCAGGACGCGATGAGCCTGCTGAACGTGCCGACCTTCTACCAATATCTGATACGCGGCGGAATTCTGTTGCTCGCGGTGCTGTTCGACCAGTATCGTCGCAACCAGCGGCGCGCGATGAAGATCTGACGCAAGCGCGGCCGCCCGAAAATGCGACAGATATCGGGAGACGCTATGCAACAGACTCATCCGGCCGCGCTGGCGGCGCTGCTGGTGGACAGCCGCAACACGCTCGGCGAAGGCGCGACATGGTGCGACGCGACGCGCGCGCTGTACTGGACCGACATCGAAGGCGCGCGCCTGTGGCGCTGCCGCGCGGACGGCTCGGACCTCGCGCAGTGGCCGATGCCCGAACGGCTCGCGTGCTTCGCGCTGACGAACGATCCGGACGTGCTGCTGGTCGGTCTGGCGACGCATCTTGCGTTCTTCGACCTGCGCAGCGGCGTGTTCACGCGGATCGTCGACGTCGAGCCCGAGCTGCCGACGCGCCTGAACGACGGCCGCTGCGATCCGTTCGGCGCGTTCGTGTTCGGCATGAAGGACGAAGGCGGCGAGCCGCCGCGTGCGCTCGGCGGGTTTTACCGGCTCGGTCCCGACCTGACGCTCGGACGGCTCGCGCTGCCGCCGGCCGCGATCGCGAACAGCATCGCGTTCTCGCCGGACGGCGCGCGGATGTACTTCTGCGATTCGCTGGTGCGCGTGATCTTCGTCTGCGACTATCGCGCGGGCGGCGACGTGGCGAACGTGCGGCCGTTCGCACGGCTGACCGACGCGGACGGCGATCCGGACGGCTCGACGATCGATCGCGACGGCGGCCTGTGGAACGCGCAGTGGGGCGGGCGGCGCGTGGTGCGTTACGGGCCGGACGGTGTCGAGACCGCGCGCGTGGCGGTGCCGACCGCGCAGCCGAGCTGCGTGGCGCTCGACGGCGAAGGCCGGCTGTATGTGACGAGCGCGCGCACCGGCCTGGGCGACGACGCGCTGGCGGCCGACGCGCATGCGGGCGGCGTGTTCGTCGCGGCGACGCGGCATGCGGGCGCACCGACCGCGCGATTTGCGGGGAAGCCGGCCGGCTGAACCGGTCGATGCGCGCGGCTTGCGCGGCCGCCGTGCGCCCGCCGGCGGTTCGCACGGTGCGGCCGCGCCACGCCCGCATCGCGTCGCATCGAACCCTCATCGAAACCTTTCCTTCCTTGTTCGTCGATCAGCGGGCGCGCGCCGAAGCGACCCCGGCGCGGAACGCCGCGCGCACGCGCGATCATGACCTCCGCCTTGTCCTGCGCGCACGCCGCAGGCTCCTTCTCATCGTGTAAAGCCCGCGCGTCGCGGCGCGCCATGCCCCTGTTCGGGCACGTTTAGGGGTTTGTCCCGAGACGTTTCCATTCCGCTTTACATATCAGGTTACCTGATAGTAAATTGATGGCGAGTCGCGCAGGGCGGCACTGTCATTGGAGAACGAAGATGAATTACGAAGGTCGCTGGAGTACGGTGAAGGTTGCAGTCGAGGGCGGGATCGCATGGGTCACGCTGAACCGCCCGGACAAGCGCAACGCGATGAGCCCGACGCTGAACGCGGAGATGATCGAGGTGCTGGAGGCGGTCGAGCTCGACGCGGAAGCGCAGGTGCTCGTGCTGACCGGCGAAGGCGACGCCTGGACGGCCGGGATGGACCTGAAGGAGTATTTCCGCGAAGTCGACGCGGGCCCCGAGATCCTGCAGGAAAAGATCCGCCGCGACGCGAGCCGCTGGCAATGGCAGTTGCTGCGCATGTACGCGAAGCCGACCATCGCGATGGTCAACGGCTGGTGCTTCGGCGGCGGCTTCTCGCCGCTCGTCGCGTGCGATCTCGCGATCGCGGCCGACGAAGCGGTGTTCGGCCTGTCGGAGATCAACTGGGGCATCCCGCCGGGCAACCTCGTCAGCAAGGCGATGGCGGACACGGTCGGGCACCGCCAGGCGCTCTACTACATCATGACCGGCGACACCTTCACGGGCCAGCAGGCCGCGCAGATGGGGCTCGTCAACAAGAGCGTGCCGCGCGCGCAGCTGCACGACGAGGTGCGCGCGCTCGCCGCGAAGCTGCTCGACAAGAATCCGGTCGTGATCCGCAACGCGAAGCACGGTTTCAAGCGCTGCCGCGAACTGACGTGGGAGCAGAACGAGGACTACCTGTACGCGAAGCTCGACCAGGCGAACTACCGCGATCCGGAGGGCGGGCGCGAACAGGGCCTCAAGCAGTTCCTCGACGAGAAGAGCATCAAGCCGGGCCTGCAGGCCTACAAGCGCTGACGCGCGGCGCGGCACGCGAACGGACTGAGCGGAGACAGCGAAATGCATGAAGTGAGTTTGTTGATCGACGGCGTGTCGCGCGGCGCGTCGAACGGCGCGACCTTCGACCGGATCGATCCGGCGACGGGCCAGGTGGCTTCGCGCGCCGCGGCGGCGACGCTCGACGATGCGGATGCCGCGGTCGCGGCGGCCGCGCGCGCGTTTCCCGCGTGGGCGGCGCTCGGGCCGACCGAGCGTCGGCGGCGCCTGCTGGCGGCGGCCGACCGCATGGACGCGCGCGCCGGCGAATTCATCGAGACCGGCCGCGCGGAAACCGGCGCGATGGCGAACTGGTACGGCTTCAACGTGATGCTCGCCGCGAACATGCTGCGCGAGGCCGCCGCGATGACCACCCAGATCGACGGCGCGGTGATTCCGTCCGACGTGCCGGGCAGCCTCGCGATGGCGGTGCGCCAGCCGTGCGGCGTGGTGCTCGGGATCGCGCCGTGGAACGCGCCGGTGATCCTCGCGACGCGCGCGCTCGCGATGCCGCTCGCGTGCGGCAACACGGTCGTGCTGAAGGCGTCCGAAGGCTGCCCCGGCGTGCATCGGCTGATCGGCAGCGTGCTGCACGACGCGGGGCTCGGCGACGGCGTCGTCAACGTGATCACGCATGCGCCCGAGGATGCGCCCGCGATCGTCGAGCGGCTGATCGCGAATCCGGCCGTGCGGCGCGTGAACTTCACCGGCTCGACGCGCGTGGGCCGGATCGTCGCGACGCTCGCCGCGCAGCACCTGAAGCCCGCGCTGCTCGAACTCGGCGGCAAGGCGCCGGTGCTCGTGCTCGACGACGCCGACCTCGATGCGGCGGTCGACGCGGTCGCGTTCGGCGCATTCTTCAACCAGGGGCAGATCTGCATGTCGACCGAGCGCGTGATCGTCGATCGCAAGGTCGCCGATGCATTCGTCGACAAGCTCGTCGCGAAGGCGCGCACGCTGAAGGCCGGCAACCCGGCCGCGCCGGGCGTCGTGCTCGGCACGCTCGAAAGCGCGGCGGCCGCGCAGCGCATCGCGGCGCTGGTCGCCGATGCGGGCGCGCACGGCGCCGCGCTGCCGCTCGGCTGCGAGGTCGACGGCGCGGTGATGCAGCCGACTGTCGTCGACGGCGTCACGCGCGAGATGAAGCTCTATGCGGACGAATCGTTCGGGCCCGTGGTGACCGTGCAGCGCGTCGACGGCGACGAAGCGGCGCTTGCCGCCGCGAACGACAGCGAATACGGGCTGTCGGCGGCGGTGTTCAGCCGCGACATCGCGCGCGCGATGCAGGTCGCGAAGCGGATCGAGTCGGGCATCTGCCACATCAACGGCCCGACCGTGCACGACGAGGCGCAGATGCCGTTCGGCGGCGTGAAGGCGAGCGGCTACGGCCGCTTCGGCAGCAAGGCGTCGATCGCCGAGTTCACCGACCTGCGCTGGATCACCGTGCAGACCGCGCCGCGCCATTACCCGATCTGAGCGGATCGCCGCCGCGCGGCGACCCGCTCGAAAACGACACAACGCAGTGCCCGCCGGCGCGCACGACCGCGCCGGACGGAACCGAATGGAGACATACCTTGGATGCGGATCCGACCCAACTGCCCGGCCGCGCCGCCGCGCAGCCCGGCCTTGCCGGCTACCGCCCGGTCGCGATCGGTGCGGCGCCGCCCGACATCGCGCAGCGCGACGGCTGCTGGACCCTGCGCGCGTCGACCGCGCTCGGCGCGTATCCGCGCCGGCTGACCGACCGGCTCGTCAGCGGCGCGCAAGCGCATCCGGACCGCTGGCTCGTCGCGCGACGCGGCGCCGACGGCGCGTGGGTCGGCATCAGCTATGCGCAGATGCTCGACCGTGCGCGCGCGATCGGGCAGGCGCTGCTCGATCGCGGCCTGTCGGTCGAGCGGCCGGTCGCGATCCTGTCGGGCAACGATCTCGAACATCTGCAGGTCGCGTTCGGCGCGATGTGGGCCGGCATCCCGTACGCGCCGCTGTCGCCGGCGTATTCGCTCGTGTCGAGCGATTACGGCAAGCTGCGCCACGCGCTGGCGCTGCTGACGCCTGGCCTCGTGTTCGCCGCGGGCGGCGGCGCGTTTCGAGCGGCGCTCGATGCGGCGGTGCCGGCCGACGTCGAGCGCGTGGTCGTCTCGGCGCCGGACGGGATGCGCGGCGTCACGCGCTTCGCGGCGCTGCTCGACACGGCGCCGCGCGACGTCGATGCCGCGCACGACGCGATCACGGGCGACACGATCGCGAAATTCCTGTTCACGTCCGGTTCGACGCGGCTGCCGAAAGCGGTGCCGACCACGCACCGGATGCTGTGCAGCAACCAGCAGATGCTGCTCGAAACGTTTCCGCAGTTCGGCATCGAACCGCCGGTGCTGGTCGACTGGCTGCCGTGGAACCATACGTTCGGCGGCAGCCACAACGTCGGCATCGCGCTGTACAACGGCGGCACGCTCTACATCGACGACGGCAAGCCGGTCGCCGGCAAGTTCGACGAGACGCTGCGCAATCTGCGCGAGATCGCGCCGACGGTGTACTTCAACGTGCCGAAGGGCTGGGAGGAACTGACCGCCGCGCTCGAAACCGACGCCGCGCTGCGCGCGACCTTCTTCTCGCGCGTGAAGATGTACTTCTTCGCGGGCGCGGGGCTGTCGCAGGCCGCGTGGGACCGGCTCGACCGCGTGACGCTCGCGCACTGCGGCGAGCGCATCCGGATCATGGCGGGCCTCGGCATGACCGAGGCCGCGCCGTCCTGCCTGTTTACGACCGGGCCGATGTCGGGCGCCGGCTATATCGGGCTGCCCGCGCCGGGCTGCGAGACGAAGCTGGTGCCGGTCGACGGCAAGCTCGAGGCGCGCTTTCGCGGGCCGAACGTGATGGCTGGCTACTGGCGCGCGAGCGGCGACGACGCGCGCGAAGTGTTCGACGAAGAAGGCTACTACCGCAGCGGCGACGCGGTGCGTTTCGTCGACCCGCAGCGTCCGGAACTCGGGCTGATGTTCGACGGCCGCATCGCGGAGGATTTCAAGCTGTCGTCGGGGACCTTCGTCAGCGTCGGGCCGATGCGCGCGCGGATCGTGTCGAGCGGCGCGCCCTACGTGCAGGACGCGGTCGTGACGGGGATGAACCGCGACGACGTCGGCGCGATGATCTTCCCGCGCCTCGACGACTGCCGCCGCCTCGCGGGCGCAGGGCCGGACGCCGACGCGCGCACCGTGCTGCAGGCGCCCGCCGTGCGCGCGTTCTTCGCCGACCTGCTGGCGCGGCTGAACCGCGAAGCGACCGGCAGCGCGACCTTCGTCACGCGGCTGTGCCTGCTCGACACGCCGCCGTCGCTCGATCTCGGCGAGGTGACCGACAAGGGCTCGATCAACCAGCGCGCGGTGCTGGGCCACCGTGCCGCGCTGGTCGACGCGATGTATGCGGCCGACGCGGCCGATGCGGGCGTGATCGTCGCCGCCCCGCGCGGCGCGTGAGGCGCGGGCGCGTCGTTTGCGAGAACACATGAGGCAAGGGCGCCGCACCGGCCGTGCGGCGACGGGACGGCGCGCGGGCGCGTTCGCCGCGCGTGCCGCGTAAGGTAAGATGGCCCGCGATATCTCTTCCGACACCTTCATGAGTTCGACACCCGCCAAACCGGCCCGCGCGAAGCGCGCTGCCCGACCCGCCGAAGCGAAGCCGCCGGTGCGCGCGACGCTGCGCCTGACCTACCTGATCGGCAATCTCGAACGGCTGCTGCGCCGCCAGATGAGCGACGCGCTCGCGCCGCTCGGCGTGACGCTCGCGCAATACACGGCGCTGTCCGTGCTCGAGGCGCGCGGGGCGCTGTCCAACGCGCAGCTCGCGGTGCGCTCGTTCATCACGCCGCAATCCGCGAACGAGGTGATGGTCGCGATGGCGGCCCGCGGCTTCGTGACGCGCGAGGCCGACCCGAATCATGGCCGCGTGATCCTGCTGCGGCTGACCGACGAAGGCTCGGCGATCCTGCGCGAATGCGAGCGCGTGCTGCGGCCGCTCGAGCGCCGCATGCTCGGCGACGGCCTGGCCGCCGACGACGTCGCGCAGGTCCAGCACACGCTGGAACTGTTCGTGCGCAACCTGCGCGACTGATCTCTCGCCGCCTTGCGCTTCCCTCCCGGCCTTGTCCGGCCGGCTGCCGCCCGCGTTGCGGGTTAACACCGGCGCTCGCCGCACTTGAAATATCAGGTTGCCTGTTATTAAATCGTCCCGTCGTCCCGCACGGGATGACGGTCCGCACGACCCACCGGCCGCGCGGATTTTATTTCGGACAGTGAATCAGGTAGCCTGATATTTGCGGTTCACGATCCGATCACGAAAAAAAGATGCCGCGCATGCGTTCCCGCCCAGCGCGCCATTCAAGGTCTGGAGACGAAATGGATACATCCGTTGCCGCAAGGCCGGCCGTCGCGACGACGCTCGGTCTGTGTTTCGCGATCGCGCTGCTGGAAGGGCTCGATCTGCAGTCGGTCGGCGTGGCCGCGCCGCGCATGGCCCATGAATTCGGGTTGACGGTCTCGCAGATGGGGCTCGCGTTCAGCGCGGGCACGTTCGGCCTGCTGCCGGGCGCGATGCTCGGCGGCTGGCTGGCCGACCGGGTCGGCCGCAAGCACGTGCTGATCGCATCGGTCTGTCTGTTCGGGCTGCTGTCGATCGCGACCGCGCAGGTGTCCACCTTCGCGATGCTGGTCGTCGTGCGTGCGCTGACCGGCCTCGGGCTCGGCGGCGCGATGCCGAACCTGATCGCGTTGTCGTCCGAAGCCGTCGACGCGCGCTCGCGCGGCGGCGCGGTGGCCGTGATGTACTGCGGCATTCCGTTCGGCGGCGTGATCGCGTCGGTGATCGGCGTGCTGCTGGCCGGCGACGCCGAATGGCGTCACATCTTCTACGTCGGCGGCGTCGGGCCGCTGCTGCTCGCGCCGCTGTTGCTCGCGCTGCTGCCGGAATCGCGCGCGTTCCTCGACGTCAGCGCATCGGGCGGCGCGCGCCCGGGCGTGGCGCACACCCTGTTCGGCGGCGCGCGCACGGGCACCACGCTCGCGCTGTGGCTCAGCTACTTCTGCACGCTGATCGTGCTGTATTTCCTGCTGAACTGGCTGCCGTCGCTGATGGCCGCGAAGGGGCTGGCGCGCAGCCAGGCCGGGATCGTGCAGATCTTCTTCAACATCGGCAGCGGGCTCGGCGTGCTCGGCATCGGCATGTCGATGGACCGGATCCGGCCGTCGCGCGTGGTCGGCGGCATGTATGCGGGGATCGTGCTGTCGCTTGCCGCGCTCGCGATCGCGCCGGGGCTCGTGTGGCTGTCGGCGGCCGCGTTCGCGGCCGGGATGTTCGTGGTCGGCGGGCAGTCGGTGCTGTATGCGCTCGCCGCCATGTATTACCCGACCGCGATGCGCGGCACCGGCGTCGGCTCGGCGGTGGCGGTCGGCCGGCTCGGCTCCGTGGTCGGGCCGCTCGCCGCCGCGCAACTGCTCGCGACGGGCCGCAGCGGGTCGGCCGTGATCGGCGCGAGCATCCCGGTGACGCTGGTCGCCGCCGTCGCCGCGCTGGTGCTGATCCGGCGGCCGCAGCCGCGCGACTGAATTTCCCGTGGTTCAACCCGAGCGCCGTCAGAGCGCGATATCGACGCAGGTCTGGAGACATCTACCATGAAGCACACCAAAGCCTTGCTGGCGGCCGGCGCATGCGCGCTGGCCGCGACCGGCGCGCATGCGCAGTCCAGCGTGACGCTGTACGGGATCATCGACACCGGCGTCGAATTCGTGTCGCACGCGAACGCGGCCGGCGACCATGTGGTGCGCATGCCGGGCGTGACGGGCGAGCTGCCGTCGCGCTGGGGGCTGCGCGGCGCCGAGGATCTCGGCGGCGGTTATCAGGCGGTCTTCACGCTCGAAAGCGGCTTCAACGTGCGCGGCGGCGATCTGGGGCAGGGCGGCCGGCTGTTCGGGCGGCAGGCCTTCGTCGGGCTGAAGGGCGGCTTCGGCACGCTCGCGTTCGGCCGCCAGTACACGATGACCTATCTCGCGCTGCAGGGCGCCGACATCATCGGCCCCGACATCTACGGGCTCGGCTCGTTCGATGCGTACGTGCCGAACGGCCGCGCCGACAACGCGGTGACCTACGTCGGCAGCTATCGCGGCGTGACGTTCGGCGCCGCGTATTCGTTCGGCCGCGACGGCGCAGGCACCGGCAACTCGCCCGGGCAGGGCACCTGCGCGGGGCAGGTGCCGGGCGACGCGGTGCAGTGCCGCAACTGGTCGGTGATGCTCAAGTACGACAGCGCGTATTTCGGTGCGGCGGCGTCCTACGAGGAGCAGCGCGGCGGCACCGGCGCGGCCGCGAACTTCTTCGACGGCGTCGCGCCGGTCGCCTTCACGAACAGCGGCGGCAAGGACGCGCGCGTGCATGTGAGCGCGTATGCGCAGGCGGCGGGCGCGCGCATCGGCGCGGGCTGGATGGGGCGGCGCGTGTCGACCGGTTCGCCGGCCGCGGCCGGTGCGCGTTCGGACATCTTCTTCGCCGGCGCGTCGTATGCGGTCAAGCCCGACTTCATCGTCGACGGCGAAGGCTATCGCGTCGTCAACAGCGCGCACGACACGCGCGCGACGATGGCCACGCTGCGCGCGACCTATCTGCTGAGCAAGCGCACGGCCGTCTACGCGCAATCGTCGTATCTGTGGAACAGCGCGCATGCGCGCTACGCGGTCAGCGGCGGCGGTGCCGGCACGACGCCCGGCGAAGGGATGGGGCAGCTCGGCGCGATGGTCGGCGTGCGGCACATGTTCTGATCCGGCAGCCTGACGAACGGGAGCAATCTTGAACGCAAAATCTGCATTCCTCTGCATTGCGCCGCTGTCGGCCGCGATGCTTGCCGGCTGCGGCGGCGACGATTCCGTCAGCGCCACGCCGACGCATCTGAGCGCCGCGACGCCGGCTGCGATGACACAGACCTGCGACGCACTCGCCGCGAAGCTCGCCTATCCGGGTACGTCGTTCACGACGGTGACGACGGCGGCGGCCGGCGCGCTGACGGTGGCCGGCAAGCCGATCGCCGAGCACTGCGTGATCGAAGGCAGGATGAACGAGCGCGTGAGCCCGGTGGACGGCAACACCTATGCGATCGGTTTCGAGATGCGCCTGCCGAAGGCGTGGAACGGCCGCTTCTTCTACCAGGCGAACGGCGGCCTCGACGGCAACGTCGTCACGGCGACCGGCGAGATCGGCGGCGGCGGCCCGCTGACCGATGCGCTGAACATGGGCTTCGCGGTGATCAGCTCCGATTCCGGGCACAGCGCCGCGCAGAATCCGCTGTTCGGCGTCGATCCGCAGGCGCGGCTCGACTATGGCTACCAGGCCGTCGATGCGCTCACGCCGATGGCGAAGCAGGTGATCCGGCTCGCGTACGGCAAGGCGCCCGATCGCAGCTATTTCGGCGGCTGTTCGAACGGCGGCCGTCACGCGATGGTCACGGCGGTGCGCAACCCGGCCGACTACGACGGCATCATCGCCGGCGATCCGGGCTTTCACTTGCCGAAGGCGGCCATCGGCGAGATGTATGGCGCGCAGCAGTTCGCGAAGATCGCGTCGGCGACCGGATCGAACGGCTTGCCGGATATTCGCAGCGGCTTCACCGATGCGGAGCGCCGCTTCGTCGGCGCGCGGATTCTCGACAAGTGCGATGCGCTCGACGGCGCGGCGGACGGCATGGTGCAGGACGTCGCCGCATGCCAGGCGCACTTCAGCATCGACGCGGACATCCCGACCTGTGCGAACGGCACGCGCACCGGGTCGTGCCTGACCGCCGCGCAGAAAACCGCGCTCGGCAACGTGTTCGCGGGCGCGCGCAACAGCGCGGGCACGGCGCTCTATGCGAGCTTTCCGTACGATCCGGGCGTGGCGGGCGGCGGCTGGGCCGCATGGAAGCAGTCGAATTCGGTCATGCTCGATCCGGCCGCGATGGCGTTCACCTTCATGACGCCGCCGAAAACCGCCGCGACGCTCGCGAACCTCGCCGGCTTCGCGCTCGGCTTCGACATGGACAACGATGCGCCGGCGATCTTCGCGACCAACGGCGTGTACACGCAATCCGCGTGGTCGTTCATGACGCCGCCCGATGAGACCGACCTGTCCGCGCTGAAGTCGCGCGGCGCGAAGCTGCTCGTCTATCACGGCACCGGCGACCCGGTGTTCTCGTTCGACGACACGCGCGACTGGTACGCCCGGCTCGCGCAGGCGAACGGCGGCGACGCCACGGACTTCGCGCGCTTCTATCCGGTGCCCGGCATGAATCACTGCTCGGGCGGCCCGGCGGCGGACCAGTTCGACATGCTGACGCCGCTCGTCGCGTGGGTCGAGCAGGGGCAGGCGCCCGCCGCGATCGTCGCCGCCGCGCGCGATGCGACGAGTGCGGCGCCGAACGCGGACGTGCCCGCGTCGTGGGGCGCGGGACGCACGCGGCCGCTGTGCCCGTATCCGCAGGTCGCGCGCTACAACGGTTCGGGCGACCTCAATTCGGCAGCGAACTTCAGTTGCCGCTGACGTAGCCGTCGACGGGAGGCGGCCGGCGCATGCGATCGTGCGCCGGCCGCTGCGCCGCCGCGTGCGCTCACTCGCCGGCGTCGACCGGCACCTCGAGCCCGACCTTCACGCGGCTCATGCTCACCAGCGTCTTGAACCGCTTCACGTTGTTGTTCGCGAAGAACAGCTCGCGCGTGAGCGCGTTGTACTGATCCATGTTGCGCACGGCCAGGATCAGCACGAAGTCCCATTCGCCGGTCACGTAGTAGCACTGCTGGATCTGCGGGCAGCGTTCGAAGCTCCGCTTCATCGCGTCGAGCTGGTCGATCTGCTCGCTCTCGACCTCGACGTTCACGACGATCGTCAGCGGATGGTCGACCTTCTCCGGCGCGACGACGGCCGTGTAGCGCTCGATCACGCCGTCTTCCGCGAGCCGCCGCAGGCGGCGGTTCACCGCGGCGGTCGACAGATTGACGCGGGCGCCGAGTTCGTTCTGCGGCGTTTGCGCGTCGCGCTGGACTTCCATCAGCAGCTTGCGATCGAACGCATCGAGTGGGGTGGGCATGATGGCGCGGCGACCTCGAAAGAATGAGAAATTTTTGCGTCCGGCGCGCCGATTTGGCGATTTTATTGACCGGCCTGCGCAATATTATTTTTCGGACCGACGGCGAGCGCAACCCGTACGCGCCGCACCGCATCCACCGCCGGGCCGCCCGCGCGGCCTTTTTCCGGAGTCCATCCCGCCATGCTGATCGCCAATCCGCGCGCGTCGCGCACTGCCTATCCCGACACGCTGCGCCGCATCATGAACATGGCCGCGGCCGATGAAAGCGGCGCGTGGCTGTCGCACTGGCCGCTCGTCGGCGCCGCGCGCACGCCGCTGCGCGACCTGCCCGACCTCGCCGCGCGGCTCGGGGTCGCGAGCGTGCGCGTGAAGGACGAGGCGTGCCGCTCGCCGCTCGGCAGCTTCAAGGCGCTTGGCGCACCGATCGCGCTGATGCGGCTCGTGAAGCGGCTGCGGCGCAGCGAGGATCTCGATCCGCAAGGGCTGATCACGGGCCGTTACGCGGCGTCGCTGGCCGAGCTCACGGTGATCAGCGCGACCGACGGCAATCACGGTCGCGCGCTGGCCGCCGCCGCGCGCGCGATCGGCTGCCGCTGCGTGATCGTGCTGCACGCGCACGTCGATGCGGAGCGCGAGCGCGCGATCGCCGCCTACGGCGCGCGCATCGTGCGGATCGCCGGCAATTACGACGAATCGGTCGTGCACGCCGCGCAGCTCGCGGACGCGAACGGCTGGCACGTGGTGTCGGATACGTCGTACGACGGCTACGAGGCGATTCCGCGCGACGTGATGCAGGGCTACGGCGTGATCGCGGCCGAAGCGCTCGCGCAACAGCGGGCGGACGACGACGGCCGGCCGTTTACGCACGTGTTCCTGCAGGGCGGCGTCGGCGGGCTCGCGGCCGGCGTCGCGAGCTATCTGTGGGAGCGCGACGGCGCACGGCGGCCGCATTTCATCGTCGTCGAGCCGCGCCAGGCCGACTGCCTGTACCAGAGCGCGCTCGCGGGGCAGGCGTCGAAGGCGACCGGCAGCGTCGATTCGGTGATGGCCGGGCTCGCGTGCGGCGAGGCGTCGCCGCTCGCGTGGGATTTCCTCGAGCCGTGCATCGACCACTTCATGCTGATCGACGACGACGACGCGGTGCAGGCGATGCGCGACCTCGCGGCCGGCAGCGAGCGCGACGTGCCGTTCGTGTCCGGCGAATCGGGCGCGGCAGGCGTCGCGGGGCTGGCCGTGCTGATGCGCGATCCGGCGCGCGCGCGGCAGGCCGGGCTCGACGCGCATTCGCGCGTGCTCGCGATCAACACCGAAGGCGCGACCGCGCCGTCGGTCTACCGGCAGTGCGTCGGCGACACGGCCGAGGCCGTGCTGGCGCGGCAGCGCGACTGGCTGAACCGGGCGGCCGCGACGGCCTGAGCGAACCGAACGACATGACGACCGACGAGGTACGCACGATGGACGCAACGGAAGAAACCACGCTGCAAGGGCGGCTGACAACCTGGCGACGGCATCTGCACCAGCATCCGGAGACGGGTTTCGAGGAAGTGAACACGTCCGACTACGTCGCGCGCATCCTGACGACGCTCGGGCTCGACGTGCATCGCGGCATCGGCGGCACGGGCCTCGTCGCGAACCTGACGGCCGGCACCGGCACGCGCGCGATCGGCATCCGCGCGGACATGGACGCGCTGAACATCGCCGAGCATGCGCCGGGCCGCGCCTACGCGTCGTGCACGCCGGGCAAGATGCACGCGTGCGGGCACGACGGCCACATGTCGATGGTGCTGGGCGCCGCGCAGCTGCTGGCCGAGCGCAGGGATTTCGACGGTACGGTGCGCTTCATCTTCCAGCCGGCCGAGGAGCACGGCCGCGGCGCGAAGGCGATGATGGCCGACGGGCTGTTCGAGCGTTTCCCGGTGGACGCGATCTTCGGCGCGCACAACATGCCGGGCATGCGCGCCGGCACGTTCTCGACGCGCGCGGGCGGCATCATGGCGAGCGAGGACAACTTCACGATCCGGATCGACGGGCGCGGCACGCATGCGGCGCGGCCGCACATGGGCGTCGATCCGATCGTGATCGGCGCGCAGGTCGTGCTGGCGCTGCAGACGATCGTGTCGCGCAATCTCGATCCGGGCGCGCAGGCGGTGATCTCGTGCACCGAATTCATCACGGACGGGCTGCGCAACGTGATTCCGTCGACGGTGACGATCAAGGGCGACACGCGCAGCTATTCGCGCGACGTGCAGGCGCTGCTCGAAACGCGCATGCGCGAGATCGCCGACGGGATCTGCCGCACGCACGGCGCGACGTGCACGTTCGAGTACACGCATGAATTCGCGCCGACGGTGAACTCGCCGGAATGGGTCGGCACGGCCGTGCAGGCCGCGACGCAGGTCGCCGGTGCCGACGCGGTGAACGCCGACGTGCAGCCGATGATGATTTCGGAAGACTTCGGCGCGTTCCTGCAGGCGGTGCCCGGCAATTTCGTGTTCATCGGCAACGGCGAAGCGGCCGGGCGCGGCGGCGTGCCGCTGCATAACGCGACCTACGACTTCAACGACGACATCCTGTCGATCGGCGCGCGGTATTTCGCGGAAGTCGCGCGGCTCGCGCTGCGCGCGGCGTAAGCGCCGCGCTTCGGGGCGCCGCGCGCGGGCACGGCAGGGCCGTCACGCTTCGGCCGTGCGCTTGCCGGGCGCGTCGATCGCGCCCGTGGTCTTGTGCAGGATCGCCAGCACCTCGCGCGCGGTGTTCTCCGAATGGCCGCGCAGGATCTGCGGCAGCGCCGCGCGGTCGGGATCGGCGAGCGCGGCCATGATCGCCTCATGCTCGTGCAGCGATTCGGCCCAGCGCAGCGTGTCCGCGTTCGCCGCGCCGCGCGCACGGTGCACCTTCGACATCAGCGACGCATAGACGCCCGACAGCACCGGGTTGCCGGCCGCGTCGACGATCATCTGGTGAATCTGCTGGTTCAGGCGGAAATACTCGACGCGCTTGCCGGCCTCGTGGCACTCGACCATCCGCCGGTGCTTCGCCTGCAGCGCGGCGAGCGTCGCCGCGCCGAGCCGCTGCCGCAGCAGCTCGCCGGCCATCGCCTCGAGGCCGTGCAGCAGCTCGAACGTCGCGGCCAGATCGTCGAGATCGATCGACGCGACGCGATAACCGATGTACTGGCGGTGCGTGACCGCCCCTTCCGCGACGAGCACCTTGAGCGCTTCGCGCAGCGGCGTCTTCGACACGTCGAACGCGAGGCTGAGTTCCTTTTCGTCGATCCGCGCGCCGGGCGGCAGTTCGCCCTCGTCGATCATCACGCGCAGGCGCGCGGCGATCTCGGCGGCCATGCCGCGCGTGCGCAGAAGCAGGGGATTGCGGGGTGTCTGGCTCATGGTGGTGCAAGCTTATCACGATCCCGGTGCAACCCGCTGCGTCGATATCGTAAACATAATTCCAATAAAACCAAGCGTTTACACCATGTGTAATTATAAATTTCTAATCCTATACTCGGCTCAACGTTGCGCGACGTCCCGACCATCCTCGTTCAACCCTGGAGTCCGTCCATGTCTTCAACCTCCGGTGTCGCCGCCCTGACGGTCGGCAAGTCCGCCGTCCGCTGGAAGATATTCGTCGTGATGCTGAGCCTGATCGCGATCAACTACGTCGATCGCGCGTCGCTGTCCGTCGCCATGCCATACATCTCGCAGGAGTTCGGCATCGGCCCGGCGATGGAGGGTCTGATCCTCAGCTCGTTCTTCTGGACCTACGCGGTGATGCAGATCCCGGGCGGGATGCTGGCCGACCGCTTCAAGCCGCGCATCGTGATCGCGACGGCGACCGTGTTCTGGGGTTTCTTCCAGGCGCTGGCCGCGCTGTGCACGAATGCGCCGGCGCTGCTGCTGACGCGCCTGGGCCTCGGCGCGGCCGAAGCGCCGATCTATCCGGCCGGCGGCAAGCTCAACGCGATCTGGATGACGCAGACCGAACGCGGCCGCGGCGCGACGCTGCTCGATGGCGGTGCGCCGCTCGGCGCGGCACTGGGCGCGGTGCTGATCGCCGGGCTGATCGCGCTGCTCGGCTCGTGGCGGCTCGCGTTCGCGGTGGCCGGCATCGGCACGGTACTCGCCGGCCTGGTCGCATGGTGGTACATCCGCAATACGCCGCGCGAGCATCCGGGCGTCAACGACCTGGAAGCCGATTACATCGAGGCGTCGCATGCGAGCGATCTCGCGGCCGAGCCGGCGCATGCGTCGGGCCGCTCGCGCGATTTCTTCCGGTACCGCTCGGTGTGGTGCATGTTCTTCGGCTGGATGTGCTTCAACAGCGTGTTCTACGGGCTGCTCACGTGGATGCCGAACTACCTGCACAAGGTGCACGGCTTCGACATCAAGCAGATGGGCGGGTCGAGCTTCATCATCTTTTTCAGCGGCTTCGTCGGCGAACTGCTCGGCGGCTGGATCGCCGACAAGTGGAAGGCCGCGGGCGGCCGCCCCAACGTCGTGATGCGCACGCTGTTCGGCATCGCCGCGCTGGTCGCCACCGTGTCGATCTTCTCGGTCGCCTATGTGAAGAACCCCGTCGTGGTCGTCGCGCTGCTGTCGTCGACGCTGTTCTTCCTGCGCTGGTGCGGGCTGTACTGGTGCATCCCGTCGTCGCTCGGCACGCGCGACAAGATCGGCTTCCTCGGCGGCTTCATGAATCTCGGCGGCAACATCGGCGGCGTCGCGGTGCCGATCGTCGTCGGCGCGATCGTGCAGTTCACCGGTTCCTACTTCCTCGCGCTGATGGTGTTCGCGGCGGCCGGCGTCGGCCTGCTCGCATGCTCCAGCGCGATCGACTACGAAAACAAGCTCCCGGTCTGACCGACCGTTTCACTGGTAGAGAGAGAAACCTCATGAAGAAACGTACCCTGCTCGGCATGCTCACGCCGTCCTCGAATACTTCGCTCGAACCGCTGACGAGCGCGATGGTCGCCGGCCTGCCGGGCGTGTCCGCGCATTTCGCGCGCTTTCCGGTCACCGAGATCTCGCTGACGGGCGCGGCGCTCGGCCAGTTCGACGACGACAAGATCATCCAGGCCGCGATGCTGCTCGCCGATGCAAAGGTCGACGTGATCGCGTGGAACGGCACGTCGTCGGGCTGGCTCGGCTTCGAGGCCGACGAGCGGCTGTGCCGGCGCATCACCGAGGCGACCGGCATTCCGGCCACGACCTCCGTGCTCGCGCTCAACGAGATCCTGAAGAAGTCGAACGCGCACGAGTTCGGCCTCGTCACGCCGTATCTCGACGACGTGCAGACGAAGATCGTCGACAACTACCGTCGTTCGGGCTTCGACTGCATCGCCGAGCGCCACCTGAACCTGAAGGTCAATTTCTCGTTCTCCGAAGTCGCCGGCGACGTGATCGGCAACATGGTGCGCGAAGTCGCGGCGGCCGGCCCGCGCGCGATCTCGATCTTCTGCACGAACCTGAACGCCGCGCACCTCGTGCCCGCGCTCGAGGAGGAGACCGGCATTCCGATCTACGACACGATCTCGACCGTCGTGTGGAAGTCGCTGCAGCTTGCCGACTACGACACGCGGCAGGTGAAGGGCTGGGGACGTCTGTTCAGCGAAGTGATCTAGGACGCGCCATGTCGAACGATCTCGATTTCGTGATCCGTCACGCGGACGTCGTGACCGCGGCGGACCGCTTCTCGTGCGACATCGGCATCCGCGCCGGGCGCGTGGCGATGCTCGGCCACGGCCTGCCGCGCGCGCCGCGCGAGCTCGATGCGACCGGGATGCTGGTGATGCCGGGCGGCGTCGATGCGCACTGCCACCTCGACCAGCCGATGCCGGACGGGCTGCGGATGGCCGACGACTTCCTGTCCGGGACGCGCTCCGCGCTGTGCGGCGGCACCACGACCGTGATCCCGTTCGCCGCGCAGGCGAAGGGCCAGTCGCTGCAGGCGGCCGTCGACGACTATCACCGGCGTGCGCAAGGGCGCGCATTGATCGACTACGGCTTTCACCTGATCGTCGCCGATCCGACGCCGCACGTGCTGGCCGAGGAGTTGCCGCGGCTGATCGCGAACGGCTACACGTCGTTCAAGGTGTACATGACCTACGACGACCTGAAGCTGAACGACCGGCAGATGCTCGACGTGCTGTCGGTGGCGCGTGCGCACGGCGCGCTCGTGATGGTGCATGCGGAGAACTCGGACTGCATCGGCTGGCTGACCGAGCGGCTGCTCGGCGACGGACACGTCGCGCCGCAGTTCCACGCGCACGCGCGGCCGGCGGTGGTCGAACGCGAGGCGACGCATCGCGCGATCGCATTCGCGGAACTCGTCGACGTGCCGATCCTGATCGTGCACGTGTCGGGCGCCGAGGCGATCGAGCAGATCCGCTGGGGGCAGTCGCGCGGGCTGCCGATCCTCGCGGAAACGTGTCCGCAATACCTGTATCTGACGGCCGCCGATCTCGGCCATCACGGCCATGACGGCTACGAAGGCGCGAAGTGCGTCTGCAGCCCGCCGCCGCGCGATCCGGCGAACCAGCAGGCGGTGTGGAAGGCGTTGCAGCAGGGCGTGTTCTCGGTGTTCTCGTCCGATCACGCGCCGTTCAACTACGACGATCCGTGCGGCAAGCATCCGGGCGGGCAGCGCGTGTCGTTCGACCATATCCCGAACGGCATTCCGGGGCTCGAAACGCGGCTGCCGCTGCTGTTCGACGGCGTGCGCAAAGGGCGCCTGTCGCTGCACCAGTTCGTCGAGCTGACCTCGCTGCGGCCCGCGAAGCTGTACGGGCTCTATCCGCGCAAGGGGACGATCGCGGTCGGCGCCGATGCGGACATCGTCGTGTGGGATCCGGACCGGCGCGTGCGGATCGCGAATGCGTCGCTGCATCACGCGGTCGACTACACGCCGTACGAAGGCGTCGAGGTGACGGGCTGGCCGCGCCATTGCCTGTCGCGCGGCGAACTGCTCGTCGAGGACGGCCGGCTGCTCGCGGCCGAGCCGGGGCGCGGGCAGTTCCTGCCGGCCGGCAAGCCGTGTCTCGACTGATGGCCTGCGCGCCGCGCGGGCGGCGCGCACCCGTATTCAAAGGAGCCAGGATGAGCGTTTCCCACGCAATGCGCGGCCTCGCGGCCGCCGCGATCGTCGCCGGTTCGTGCGCCGGGCCGGCGGCGGCGGCCGGCGACGCGCCGCGGGACATGCCGAGCGTCGTGCCCGAATCGGTCGGCGTGGATTCGGCGCCGCTCGTGCGGCTGTCGGCGTGGCTGCGTCGCGAGCGGATGGACGTGCGCAGCCTCGTCGTCGTGAAGGACGGCAGGATCGTGTTCGAGCGCTACGGCGATGGCCTCTCGCGCGACAACAACTACGAGCTGTATTCGGTGACGAAAACGGTCACCGCATTGCTCGCCGGGATCCTCGACGGCGAGGGCAAGCTCGGCCCGTCGACCCGGGTCGCGCCGCTGATCGCGGCCGCGCGGCCCGATCTCGCGGACGAACTCGCGGACAAGCAGGACATCGAGCTGCGGCACCTGATGTCGATGTCGAGCGGGCTGCGCTACACGACGCGCGAAGGCACCGATCCGCTGTACTACGACGCGCCCGACCGCTTGCGCGTCGCGGTGACGAGTCGCGCGGCGACGCCGCCGGGCGCGCGCTTCGACTATATCGACGTGAATCCGGTGCTGGCCGGCACGGCCGTGTCGATCGCCGCACGCGAGCGCGAGGACGCGTTCGCGCGCCAGCGGCTGTTCGAACCGCTCGGCTTCGCGCATTACCGCTGGACCGGTGCGGACGGCACGGGCGCGGTGGCGGGCGGCTGGGGGCTGCGGCTGCGCGCGATCGACATGGCGAAGATCGGCATGCTGCTGCTCGACGAAGGCCGGTGGAACGGCAGGCAGGTCGTGCCCGCGGGCTGGATCCGGCAGATGACGACGCCGTCGCCGGCCGCGGCCGACTACGGGTATTACTGCTGGATCCATCATGTGGTCGAGCAGGGCACGCCCGAGTTCGGCGCGATGGGCTTCAAGGGGCAGTTCATCACGGTTCTGCCCGCGCAGCGCGCGGTCGTCGTGATGACGAGCCTGCTGCCGACCGACGGCGGCCTGCGCGATGCCACGTACCTGAACCTGTATCGGCGCATGGTCGGCGACTACATCCTGCCCGCGCTCACGCCCGCGCAACCGCCGGTCGAGCGCGCGACCACGACGCAGGCGCTGCGCGACGAACTGGCGCTGAGCCGGCAGACGCAGGGCGTGCCGGGCACCGCCGCCGCTTTCAACGACGCGCCGGGGATTTGATGAGGAATGCAGAGATGAATGGCCGATCGATGGTCGTGCCGGTTGCGAGCGTGAGTGTGTCGCGTGCCGTGCCCATGATGCGTCGGCTGCTTGCGAGGGCGGCGACGCTGCTGATCGGCAGCGGCGCGCTCGCGCCCGCGCTGGCGGCGGCGCAGCCGGCCGACGTGCCGCCGCCGCTGAACGAAACCGGCATCGAAGTCGCCGCGCCGGAGGCGGCCGGTGTCGATTCGCGCAAGCTCGTCGAGCTGTCGCGATGGATACGCGAACAGAAGCTCGACGTCTACAGCCTGCTCGTCGTGAAGGACGGCAAGCTGATCTTCGAGCGCTATGGCGCGCACGCGTCGCGCGATGCGACCTACGAGCTGTATTCGGTCACGAAGGCCGTGACGTCGCTGGTTGCCGGCATCCTGGTCGAGCAGCGCGCGGTGCGGCTCGACGAACCGGTGGCGGCGCGGCTCGCCGCATGGCGTCCCGACCTGCGCGACGCGCTCGCGGACAAGCGCGACATCGCGCTGAAACATGTGCTGTCGATGTCGAGCGGGCTGCACTACGACTTCAGCCCGAAGGACGATCCGATCTACTACACCGCGCCGGACCGGCTGAAGCTCGCCGCATCGGCGGCGCCGACGCTCGCGCCCGGCACCGTGTTCGAGTACACCGACGTCAATCCGATCCTCGCGTCGGCCATGCTGAGTGCGGCCGCCGGCGAGCCGCTGGAGCGCTATGCGCAGGCGCGGCTGTTCGAGCCGCTGGGCATGCAGCGCGCCGCCTGGGAGCGCGCGGACCGCACGGGGCTCGTATCGGCCGGCTGGGGCTTGCGGCTGCGCGCGATCGACATGGCGAAGATCGGCATGCTGGTGCTCGACGGCGGCCGCTGGCAGGGGCGGCAGGTCGTGCCGCAGGCGTGGATCGCGCAGATGACGTCGCCGCGCGTGTCGCCGCACTTCGGCTACTACTGGTGGATCAACAACATCGTCGAGCGCGAGCCGGAATTCGATGCGATGGGCTTCAAGGGGCAGTTCATCACGGTGCTGCCGAGGCGCAATACGGTCGTCGTGATGACGGGCGTGCTGCCGATCGACGGCGGCCTGCGCGATGCGCAGAACGTGAAGCTGTTCCGCCGCATGGTGAACGGCTACATCCTGCCGGCGCTCGACGGCGGTGCCGATGCGCAGGCGTCGGCCGACGCGCAGGCGGCGCTGCGGCAGGAACTCGCGGCGAGTGCGCGCGCCGACGGCGTGCCGGGCGCGCAGGTCGATCCGACCGATCTGCCGAAATGAGCGGTGCGGCCGCAAGCATCCGGCTTGCGTCCGGCCCGCATGAGCGGCGGGCCGGATGGGCGCACGCTCAGGTCAGTTCGCCCAGGCAGGCGTCGAACTGCGCGACGAGGCGATCGACGTCGTCGGCCGTCGTCTGCGGGCACACGAGCATCATGTTGTGGAACGGCGTGATCAGCACGCCGCGATTCAGCAGGTACAGATGCACGATGTGCTCGAGTTCGCTGTCGAGCTGGGCGCCGGCGATCGTGCCGTTGGTCGGCGGCGTCGGCGCGAACTGGAACTCGGTGCGCGCGCCGATGCGCGTCACGCACCACGGCAGCGCGTGTTTCGCGATCGCCTGCTCGAGCCCGGCCGCGAGCCGCGCGGCGAGTTCGAACATGTGCGCGTAGGCCGCGTCGGTCGCGACTTCGGCGAGCGTCGCGCGCATCGCATGCATCGCGAGCATGTTCGCGGTGAGCGTCGTGCCTATCCCCGAATGGCCCGGCGGCGCGTTCAGCTTCGCCTGCTTCGCGCGCTCGGCGAACTCGGCGCTGAATCCGTACACCGCGCACGGCACGCCGCCGGCGATCGGCTTGCCGACCACCAGCATGTCGGGTTCGAGGCCATGCGCGACCGCATAGCCGCCGGGGCCGCTGCTGATCGTATGCGTCTCGTCGATCACGAGCAGCGTGCCGTAGCGGTGCGTCAGCGCGCGTGCGGCGCGCCAGAAGCCCGGTTCGGGCAGCACCATGCCGATGTTCGTCATCGCGGGTTCCGCGAGCACGCACGCGACGTCGCCGTCCTTCAGCGCCGCTTCGAGCGCCGCGAGATCGTTGAACTCGACGACGCGCGTGTTCGCGAGCAGGTCGTACGACTGTCCGAGCAGGCTGTCGCGCTGCACGGGGCGGCCATCGACGAGATCGACGAAGACGTCGTCGACGGTGCCGTGATAGCAGCCGTTGAACACGACGATCGTGTTGCGGCCGGTGGCCGCGCGCGCCCAGCGCAGCACGAAGCGGTTCGCGTCGCTCGCGCTCAGCGCGAACTGCCAGACCGGCAGCCGGAAGCGGCGCGCGAGTTCGCGCGACACCCACGCGGCGTCCTCGCTCGGCAGCATCGTCGTGTAGCCGCGCGTGGCCTGCTCGACGAGCGCGCGCGCGACGGGCTCGGGCGCATGGCCGAACATCGCGCCGGTGTCGCCGAGGCAGAAGTCGACATAGCGATGGCCGTCGACATCGGTAAACGTCGCGCCGCGCGCTTCCTTCACATACAGCGAAAACGGCGTCGACCAGTCCTGCATCCAGTGCAACGGCACGCCGAAGAGCAGATGCTCGGCCGCTTCCGCCGACAGCGCGCGGGAAATCGGCATGGCTTCGGTGAATGCACGGCGCTCGCGGTCGAACAGCGCGCGGGCGCGGATGAGGTCGACTCCGTGACGGCTAGGCAAGTTGGGCTCCTGGGCTGTGAAGATGAAGGAAACGATAGCGCGGAGCGTGGGGGGCTGAACAGGGGGCGGAATCACCGACGCGGGCCGGGATGCGCGATATCTTTTTTAAAAGTTTTTGCGCATAAACCGGCGAAGGGCGGCGTGGGCCGTTGCATCGAAGGTGGGTGTGCGCTCACGTCGGCGGGGTGCCGCGTCCGGCCGGTTCCTGGTTTCCGGTTTGCCGCGCCGTACCGCGGCGCCGACTTCGACGCGGCTTGCAGCGGACGCCTATGCTGCGCGCATATGGCGAGTGAGCGGGCGCTCACTCGCTCGCTCGTCTACGTCAGCCCTTCGTTGCCGCTCCCGATCGCATTACGCGAGCGTCTTCACCATGTGATGTTCGTCGTAGAAGCGGCCATCGACGAACAGCGAACGCGGCTCCGTGCCGAACCGGACGAACCCTTGCGATGCATACAGCCGCTCCGCGGTGCCGTTGATCGCGTTGACGCACAGCATCAGCTGGCGGCAGCCCCAGGCTTGCGCCGCATGCGCGGTCGCGCTGTCGAGCAGCGATTGCGCGATGCGGCGCCCGCGATACGCGGGGTCGACGAACACGCCCCAGATCGTCGCCTTGTGCGCGACCTTCGCGCGCGCATCGCGGCGCACGCCGGTGATGCCGACGAGCGTGTCGCCGTCGAATGCGCCGAACACGGCCTGCGTGTGCGTCGGCGTGAGCCGTGCCGCGAATTCGTCGATCGGCACGAGCGCTTCTTCGTCGCGGGTCGGCAGGAACGAGGTCGGCGACGTGTCGACCGCGCGCAGGCGCAGGGACTGGAACGGGGCCGCGTCGGCGGCGTCGAGCAGGCGGATCGTGATCATCGTGTTGTTGTGTCGTTGTGTCGAGGATGCGGCAGAGGCCGGAATCTGCGGCGCGATGCGCGGCAGGGCAGGGTCATGCTAAACGGAAACGGGGCGGGGTGCTGTGGGGGGCTGGGAGGGGGATGCGGGGGGGCGGGCGCGGGGCGCGGAGCGGGCGCGCGGCATGACATCGCGAGTATGGACGCGCGCCGCGAGTTGTCCTGCGGCGCACGTCGTTCGCAATACGGCCAGCCGCGTGGTTCAGATCGCATCGCGCGGCCGGTGCGCGTCGTCGTCGAAGCAGCACGCGGGCACGTCGGCGTCGATGTGGCCGAGGCTCGGGTGCGGCGTATCCGATTCCGCTGTCGAAATACAGGCTGAACACGAATTGCTCGCCGCCATGCCGGACGTTATCGGCGAAGCCGGATCGCTCGCGAGCATTCCGTACGCGTAGTCCCGTGTGCCGTAGGCCATCTGTCGGCCGCCATGAATGCCGATGTCATGTCACCGGCGAGCGCGGCAGAACAGCGTGTCGAAGTCGAGCGTGAGCGCCGCGAGTTGTCGCAGGTCGGCGCGACGTCGTCGCACCGGGACAATTGCGCGAGAGGCAGACCGCGCACAGGCGCGCCGATCGTCTGACGATCGAGTTGCGTCGGAGCGGTATGGGTGGAGGGTGGAGCGAAACGTGGGAGGCAGCGAGGCGCGATGTCGACGCCGGCGCGCAACGGCGGTATCGAAGCCGCGTCGCGCCGATGCGAAGCATCGTGCGCGACGTCATCCGCTCGGCCTCGCAGAAACCGGCGATCAATACCGCGACAACTGATTCCCGTCGATGCGCACGCGGTCGCCCGGCCGCAGGTCGCCCGGCGACTGCACGTCGAACGAGCGCGACGAGCCGTCGCTGACCTGCACGTCGATCCGGTAGCCGCTCGGCGGCTGGGCCGCGCCCATCTGCTGGCCGATCTGGTTGCCGGCGACCGCGCCGCCGAGCGCGCCGATCACGGTCGCCGCATCGCGGCCATGGCCGCGGCCGACCTGGTTGCCGAGCACGCCGCCGATCAGCGCACCGACCACCGTGCCCGCGACGCCCGACGGGCCGACCGAGCTGTTGATCGGGCGGATGTTCGCGATCGTGCCGTACTGCGTGCCGTAGCCGTTTCCGTATTGGCCGCCGTATTGATTGCCATACTGGTTGTACGGTTGCGAACCGTATTGCTGCTGCGCATCGTATGGCGACGGCGCCTGGTTCGGATACGCCGGCTGCTGCTGCACGTAGCCAGGTTGCGAATACGCGGGCTGCGCATAGCCGGGCGTCGCGTATTGCTGCTGCGGATAGCCCGGTTGCGCGCCGTACGGCGCGTAGCCCGGCGCGACGCAGGCGGTCAGCGGAAGCGCCGCCACGGCGACGAGCGAGGCGAACAGAACGGTCTTCGTGGAGGGCATGCGCATCATGATGTTTCCTGCATCGGCAACGTGTCCGCCAGCGGATTGCCGGCGGAGGGCGAACTCGGCGTGAGTATAAGGAATGGCCGCAGGCAAGTCCGGTGCAGGCGGGTAACAACGTGTAAAGTCTGTTGCCGCGTAAATCGCGGGCGGCGCGCGGTGTCGAAACGAGGAGCGGGAGGCGTGGCGCGGCATGCGTTTACATCATCGCCGCCGTGAGTCCGCGGTCGGCAATGGGCGTCGGCGCGCCGCATGCGATCGTCACGTCGGGGCGGCATCGGGTGTCGCCTCCTCGTTCGCTCGTCGCGGTTGTCGCCGCCCGCTCCGATCGGACCCCGGGTTTTTTCCATACCCGCCGGCCCGTCCCGCCACGCATCGCGAAATCGAATGCCCGGCATCGCGACATTTAATTGGCCTCGGATCGTGTCGTCCGATATCGTGACCGGATTCCCTGCCAACGGTCGCGCCGCGCCGGCTGCGGTTCCTTCCCCTGTCCGCGTCGGCGTCGCGCAGCGACCGCCCCACATTCCGAGCCATGACCGATCGCTTCTTCATCAACGCCGTCGACGCCGGCGGCCAGCCCATCAACCTCGTCGTTCACGACGGTCGCTTCGTCGCGATCGGACCCGACTGCACGCCCGCGCCCGGCGCGGAAACGGTCGATCTCGACGGCCGCGTCGTGCTGCCGGGCTTCGTCGACGGCCATATTCATCTCGACAAGAGCTTCGTCGGCGATCGCTGGGTGCCGCACGAGCCGGTCGGATCGCTGCGCGAGCGGCTCGCGGTCGAGAAGCGCCAGCTCGCGGCCGCGCCGCCGATCGTCGAGCGTGCGAACGCGCTGATCGCGCAGGCGGCCGCGTTCGGCACGGTCGCGATGCGCAGCCACGTCGACGTCGATGCGACGACCGGCCTCGCGAACCTGCACGCCGTGATGGCGGCGCGCGAGCAGTGGCGCGGGATCGTCGACATCGAACTGGTCGCGTTCCCGCAGGCCGGCGTCGTATCGTGTCGCGGCACCGCCGACATCCTCGACGCGGCCGTGCGCGAAGGCGCGGAGGTGGTCGGCGGGATCGACCCGACGACGCTCGACGGCGATGCGGAAGGCCAGCTCGACATCGTGTTCGGCATCGCCGAGAAGCGCGGCGCGAAGATCGACATCCATCTGCATGAGCCGGGCGAAACGGGCATCGCGCAGTTGCTGCGGATCGCGGCGCGCACGCGCGCGGCGGGGCTCGGCGGCCGCGTGAACGTGAGTCATGCGTATGCGCTCGGCGAAGTGGGCCACGACGACGTCGCGCGCACGGCTGCGGCACTGGCCGATGCGGGCGTGTCGATCCTGACCAATGCGCCCGGCGACTGTGCGTTCCCGCCGGTGCGGCCGCTGCGCGACGCAGGCGTGCACGTGTTCGCCGGCAACGACAACATCCGCGACGCATGGTGGCCGTACGGCAACGGCGACATGCTGCAGCGCGCGATGATGGTCGGCTATCGCTCGGGCTTCTACACCGACGAAGCGCTCGGCATCGCGCTCGACATGGCGACGCACGCCGGCGCGCGTGCGATCGGCAAGGACAACTATGGAATCGCGGTCGGCTGCGACGCGACCTTCGTCGCGGTGCGCGCGCCGAATGCGGCGGCCGGCGTCGCAGGCGTGCCGGCCGAACGCTGGGTGTTCCGCCGCGGCGAAAGCGACACCGCTGCGCCGATCGCGCCCGCGCTGCGCTTCACGCGATAAGCGTTACCGACCGGCGCGCGCATCGCTGACGATGCCCGCCGTCCATTCCGACCGACCCACGACATCGACATGACAAGCTTGCTGATCCGCAATGTTCGCACCGGCGCCGACGACGACGCGCTCGATATCCTGATCGACGGCGATCGCATCGCGCGCGTCGGCGCGTCGCTCGATGCGCCTGCCAGCTGTGCGATCGAGGACGGCGCGGGCGCACTCGCGCTGCCGGGCCTCGTCGAAGGCCACACGCATCTGGACAAGACGCACTGGGGAATGCCGTGGTATCGCAACGCGGTCGGGCCGCGCCTCGTCGACCGCATCGAGAACGAACGGCACTATCGCGCGACGAGCGGACACGACGCCGGCGCGGCGTCGCTCGCGCTGGCGCGCGCGTTCCTCGCGGCCGGCACGACGCGGATCCGCACGCACGTCGATGTCGACACCGAGGCCGGGCTGCGGCATCTGCACGGCGTGCTTGCGACGCGTGACACGCTGCGCGGACAGGTGGAGATCCAGATCGTCGCGTTTCCGCAATCGGGCGTGCTGAAGCGCCCCGGCACCGACGCGCTGCTCGCCGACGCGCTCGGCGCGGGCGCGGACCTGCTCGGCGGACTCGATCCGTGCGCGATCGAAGGCGATCCGGTCGAGGCGGTCGATGTGCTGTTCGGGCTCGCCGAGCGTCACGGCCGCGGGCTCGATATCCACCTGCACGAGCGCGCGTCGATGGGCGCGTATTCGCTCGACCTGATCCTGCAGCGCACGGCCGCGCTCGGCATGCAGGGCAAGGTCACGATCAGCCACGGTTTTTGTCTCGGCGATATCGCCGAGCGCGAGCGCGACGCGCTGCTCGCGCGGATGGCCGAACTCGGCGTCGCGATCGTCACGACCGCGCCAGCGGCGGTGCCGGTGCCTTCCGTGGTCGCATGCCGCGCGGCGGGCGTGACGGTGATCGGCGGCAACGACGGCGTGCGCGACACATGGACGCCCTACGGATCGCCCGACATGCTCGAACGCGCGATGCTGATCGGCATGCGCAACGATTTCCGCCGCGACGATGCGCTCGAAGTCGCGCTCGACTGCGTGACGTCGAGCGCCGCGCGCGGCTGCGGCTTCGCGGATTACGGACTGCAGCCCGGCGCCCGCGCCGACGTCGTGCTCGTCGATGCGCTGACGCCGGCCGAGGCCGTCGTTGCGCGGCCGGTTCGGCGGCTCGTCGTGTCGTCGGGGAAGGTCGTCGCGCGAAACGGCGCGCTGGTCTGAGCGAGCGACGTGCGCGGCTGCGCATCGTCGGCGGCGGTCCCGGTAAGATCCGGCTTTCAGGCGACCTTCCGGAGAGACGACGATGCGACGCAAGACAGCAGCCCCTGCATGCCGATGGATGGCCGCGGCGATGTTCGCGGTGACGGCCGCGCATGCCGCGGCGGCCGGTGGCGCGGGCGACGCGCAGCAGGAGGCGAATCGCCGGACGGTGCTCGCGTTCTACGAGAAAGGCCTGAACGACAAGGACGCGGAAGCCGCGCTCGCCTATGTCGGCGATCGCTACGTGCAGCACAATCCGAACGCGGCCGACGGCCGCGACGGGTTCCGCAAGTTCGTCGCGTTCCTGCGCGACAAATATCCGCAGTCGCACAGCGAGATCAGGCGCTCGTTCGTCGACGGCGACTACGTGATCCTGCACGTGCACGCGGTGCGCGAGCCCGGCACGCGCGGCAACGCGATCGTCGACATCTTCCGGCTGGAGAACGGCAAGATCGTCGAGCACTGGGACGTCAACCAGCCGGTGCCCGAGCAGGCTGCGAACGGGAACACGATGTTCTGACGCAGCGCGGCGGGTCGGCACGTCGGCGCGTCGAACGTGCCCGCATTGCGACGGCCGCGATCGGGCGGGTTCGCCCGTCGCGCTTACCGCTCGTGCTCCAGCATCTCCGCCAGCGTCTTCGTCAGTTCGCTGACCATCGGGTCGGCTGTCGGGCGGTGCAGGATCGCGATGTCCATGTTCTCGATCGGCGCGAACCCTTCCTTCGCGGTCAGCACGACATGCTCGTCCGTCACCACGCGCGCGGGCAGCACGCTGATGCCCAGCCCGTCCGCGACCGCCGCCTGGATCCCGCTCAGGCTCGACGTCGTGAACGCGATCCGCCAGCGGCGGCCGCGCTCCTCGATCGCCTTGATCATGTCGTCGCGATAGAGCCCGCGCGGCGGAAACACGACGATCGGCACCGGATCGAGATCGATCGACGGGTGCTTCGCGCTGTCGATCCAGCGCAGCTTCTCGGGCCAGCGCACGACGGCTTCGCGGCTGTCGCGCCGCTGCTTGATCAGCACCAGGTCGAGTTCGCCGCGATCGTAGGCGGCGCTGATGTCGCGGCTCAGCCCGCACGTCACCTCGAGTTTCACCTGCGGATGCGCGCGCTTGAACGCGGCCAGCGCATGGGTCGTGCGGCCGGCCGCGAAGTCGTCGGGCACGCCGAGCCGGATCGTCAGCGCGACGGTCGCGCCCGCCAGCACCTCGAGCATCTCGTCGTTCAGGCCGAGCATGCGGCGCGCGTAGCTCAGCACGGTGACGCCCGCATCGGTCGGCCGCACGTCGCGCGTGCCGCGATCGAGCAGCCGGTGCCCGGCGATCTCCTCGAGCCGCCGCACCTTCTGGCTGACCGTCGATTGCGTCGAGTGCAGGCGCGCGGACGCCGTCGTGAAGCTGCCGCAGTCGGCGACCATCACGAGCGCGCGCAGCAGATCGAGGTCGAACAAGGGTCTATTCATTTCCGCACTTTTAGGGATTCGAGCATTTCATTTCCAAATGTGCGACGACTTTTAGCATGGCCGAATGCGCCGGGCAATCGCGGTTTCGCCGGACGCGGGACGGTGTTGCGGGGTGCCGGTGGCATTCGAAGACCGGGCAGACGCTGGTGGTGGCGGGAAAGCTGGCGGAGAAACGTGCCGGCCGGGTTGGCGGGGTGGTCTATGATGGGGGGAGTGAGGGCTGTATAGACATCGATATCGAACAAATAACCGAGGAAGTACACGCTCCGAGGATTGTGGTTGATCTGGGGAAAATAAAAAAATAGGAGAGGTTGCATGTAAATTGCCGACAAAAATGGGTTTTATAGGTTGTTTCTCCATGCATCTCAATCCCGTCGGTCACCGGTTTTCCCCATCCGCATCTCCCCTGCTTGCGCTCGAAAATCAAGCGGTCTAGACTGCATCGCGCAGTCATCGAAGTCCCGCTTTTTGCCCCCGCACCGACGCGTCGGCGCGGCGCATTCACCCGGACGCCCGGCGCCGACCCGCCGCGTCGAGACCAGCAAGGACCTGCCATGAACCGGATCGCAACGCTTCTCGTCACCGCGCTCGCATGCGCGCCGCTCGTGTCGTTCGCCCAGGATCCGTCGACGATCCGCTGGGGCATCGATCCCACCTATCCGCCGTTCGAGGCGAAGCAGCCGGACGGCTCGCTGACCGGCTTCGACATCGACCTGCGCAACGCGATCTGCGAGCAGCTGCGCGCGAAATGCGTATGGGTCGAGCAGAACTTCGACGGGATGATCCCGGCGCTGCGCGCGCGCAAGTTCGACGTGATCATGTCGGCGATGACGGCCACCGACGAGCGGCTCAAGCAGATCGACTTCTCGAACAAGCTGTACGCGTCGCCGGCCGCGCTCGTCGCGCCGGCCGGCTCGAAGCTGCAGTCGACCGCGGCGTCGCTCGCCGGCAAGCGCGTCGGCATCATCCAGGGCACCACGCAGGACATGTATGCGAAGGCCGAATGGGCGCCGAAGGGCGTCACGATCGTGTCCTACCAGAACCAGGATCAGGTCTACCAGGATCTCGTCAACGGACGCCTCGACGCGACGTTCCAGGACAAGACGCAGGCCGGCTATTCGTTTCTGAAGACCGAGCGCGGCAAGCACTTCGCGTTCGCCGGCGACGACATCACCGATGCGCGCATTACCGGCTTCGGCGTCGCGATGGGGCTGCGCAAGGGCGATACCGCGATGAAGAACCGGCTGAACGGCGCGATCGCCGCGATCCGCGCGAACGGCACGTACCAGAAGATTGCCGCGAAATACTTCGACTTCGATATCTACGGCGCGAAGCCGTGATTCCACGATCCAACCAACCGACAGGCAAGCCATGACGATGAGCATTGAGGACCGTGTCGCGCAAGCCGTGACGCCCGACCTGATCGATGCGTTCCGCGAAGAAGGCGCGGTCTGCATCAAGGGGATTTTTTCGCCGGACGAAGTGGCGGCGCTCAGGGCCGGCATCGACGCGAACCTCGCGCAGCCGAGCCCGCGCGCGAAGGTCGCGAGCCGGCCCGACGATCCGGGCTGGTTCTTCGAGGATTTCTGCAACTGGCAGCACAACGACGCGTATCGCGACTTCATCCTGCGCTCGCCGGCGCCGTCCGTCGCGGCCGCGCTGATGGGCACCGCGACCGTGCGGCTGCATCACGACCACCTGCTCGTGAAGGAACCCGGCACGCGGCAGCGCACGCCGTGGCATCAGGACCAGCCCTACTACAACATCGAAGGCAACGACAACGTCAGCATGTGGATCCCCGTCGACCCGGTGCCGCTCGAATCGACGCTCGAATTCGTCGCGGGTTCGCATCGCGGGCCGTGGCTGATGCCGCGCACGTTCATGGACAAGGAGGCGAAATGGTTTCCGGAAGGCAGCCTCGCGGACCTGCCCGACATCGAAGCCGATCGTGCGGCCTTCCCGATCCGTCACTGGGCGCTCGAACCGGGCGACATGGTGTGCTTCCGGATGCTCACGCTGCATGCGTCGGGCGGCACGCAGAATCGCCGGCGCGCGTTTTCGATCCGCTTCGTCGGCGACGACATCCGTCACGCGCCGCGCCGCTGGAAGACCTCGCCCGATTTCCCCGGGCTCGCGGATCAACTGCCCGACGGCGCGCCGCTCGAGCATCCGCTGTTTCCGGTCGTCTGGTCGCGCGATGCGGGACAGACGCACGCGATCTGACGTCGGCAGGCTTCGGTCTACGCGCAACGGCCGCTTCATGACGAAGCGGCCGTTGTCTTTTGCGACACGGCATGTGGCGACGCGTCGCGCCGCGGCGTTCAGGTCTGGTGGCGTCCGGCGCCGGGCTTGAAGCGCGAGCCGAGCCGGTAGCGGTTGCCCGGATGCAGGAAGTGCACGAACGTGACGGGCAGCCCGTTCGTCCAGGTGCGGCGCGTGAGCGTGAGGCACGGTTCGTCGGCGCGCATGTCGAGCAGCCGCGCCTGTTCGACGGTCGGCAGCGATGCGTCGACGACGTGCTCGATCTCCAGTTCGTAGTGCGACACGTTGTTGAACAGGTACTCGGACGGCGGCTCGCTCACGAAATCCTGGTCGATGAAACCGGGCGCGGCGGCCGGGTTCACATAGCGATCCTCGAGCTGGATCGGGCGGCCGTTTTCCTCGTGCACGCAGACGACGTGGAACACCGGCGTATTGACCGGCAGGCCGAATGCGGCCGCGACGTCGAACGATGCGGGTTCGCGCGCATGGCTCAGCACGCGGCAGCGGTATTCATGCCCGCGCGCGCGGATCTCGTCGCGGATATGCGCGATCATCAGCAGGTTCGACTGCGGCTTCTCCTCGGCGACGAACGTGCCGACGCCCGCGATGCGCTTCAGCACGCCTTCCTCGGTCAGCTCGCGCAGCGCGCGGTTGACCGTCATGCGCGCGACGCCGAATTGCGCGGCGAGGTCGAGTTCGGACGGGATGCGGTCCCCGGGACGCCAGTCGCCCGATTCGGTCTTCTGGCGCACGAGCGTCTTGATCTGCTGAAACGGCGCGGTGGTCCGGGTGACCATCGGGGATCCTCGGGGAAGGGCGATCGAAGGATTCTATCCCGGATCACGCGGCCGGCAGTTCGCGCACGTCGGCCGTGGGCGCCGAGCCGAACGCGTCGCTCAGCGCGTAGCCGACCAGCTGCCGCGCGGCCGCTTCCGGCGTCGCGAGCGCGCCGCTCGCCTTCAGCTGCTCGAACTTCTCGCGCATCGGGAAGCGGTCGTCGCCGGTCGCGCGGATCGTCGCCTGCATGCCCGTATCGACGACACCCGGCGCGACGCTGCAGATCCGCAGCGCACGGTTCGCATCGAGCGCGACGGCGCGCGCGTGCTGATCGAGCGCGGCCTTGGTCGCGCAGTAAACGCTCCAGCCCGCATACGCATTGCGCGCCGCGCCGCTCGACACGTGCACGATCCGGCACTCGGTCGAGGCCGACGCGACTTGCGCGAGCGCGGCCGACAGCATCAGCGGCGCCGCGACGTTCAGTCCGACCGCGCGCGCGACCGTGGCCGGATCCTGCGCATCGAGCGGGCCGATCGGATCGACGATGCCCGCGTTGTTGAAGAGCAGCACGAGCGATGCACCGTCGACGAAGCGGCGCAGCGTGTCGCCGGCCAGCCATGTCGCGACGGCCGACGGCTCCGACAGGTCGAGCTCGACTTCGGCGAACGAGTCGCCGCCCTGCGCGGCGAGCGAAGCATGGCGGCTGCGCGACACGCCGAGCACGGCAATGCCTTCCAGCAGCAGCTGCTCGGCAAGCGATGCGCCGAGGCCGCGCGTGTGGCCGGTGACGATCGCGCGCACATTCGGTACGGAAGAGGATGAAGTCATGTCGGTGAACGGTCGGATGAAAGGCGTTGGAGGGCGGTGCGCACGCTCGGGCGGCGTGGCGTGCGGAACGGGCGAGGCGCGGCGCGATGCGTGAACGCGCGATGCGCTGCGGCGTCCGGGTGAACGCGTATCGTAGCGCCGGCCTGCGCGCGGCGCAAACGGCGCAGCCGCGCGACGCGCGCGACGCACCGGACGAAGCGCGCTGGCGGCGAAGGCGCGCGCCGCCGCATCGACCGGCATCGGGCCGCGCGTCGCAAGCTATCATATGGCTCGCCCGTCGAGCCGTGCCGGACGGGCCGCGATCCGTTTTCCCTTTCCTGCCGCTGCCGCGACGACAACCATGAACACCACGCCGGACACGCCCACGCCACGCGCCCTTCGCGAACTGACGCCCCTCGAGGCCCGCATTGTCGGGGTGCTCGTCGAGAAACAACACACGGTGCCGGACACCTATCCGCTGTCGCTGAACGCGCTGACCGCGGGCTGCAACCAGAAGACCGCGCGCTCGCCGGTGATGAACGTCACCGAGGACGAAGTGACGACCGCGCTCGACGCGCTCAAGCATCTGAGTCTCGTGATGGAGGGCAGCAGCAGCCGCGTGCCGCGTTTCGAGCACAACATGAACCGCGTGCTCGGCATCCCGAGCCAGGCGATCGCGCTGCTGACGATCCTGCTGCTGCGCGGCCCGCAGACGGCCGCCGAACTGCGCCTGAACAGCGCGCGCCTGCACGGCTTCGCCGACATCTCGTCGGTCGAGGCGTTCCTCGACGAACTCGCGACGCGCCAGCCGCCGCTCGTCGTCCGGCTGCCGCGCGCGCCGGGCGCGCGCGAGAACCGCTGGATGCACCTGATGTGCGGCGAAGTGAACGTGAGCGAATTCGCGGCCGGTGCGGACGCGGGCGGAGCGGACTCGGTTCCGCCTTCCGAATTCGAAGCGGTGAAGGCCGAGCAGAAGCGCCTCGCGGACGAAGTCGCGCGGCTGAGCGCGCTGGTGCAGCGGATGGCCGCGGAGCTCGGGATCGACGTCGACACGCAGGGCGACGCGTCCTGAGCGACCGCGCGATGAATCGCGGCGCCGGCGCGCAGGCGGGCGCGTCGCGCAACGCGGCTCAATAGCGGCGCCGGCCCGCTTCATCGTCATGATCGCCTGAGCCCAGGCTGATCCGCGTCGCGCCCGCATCGACGAGGCGGAACAGCACATCCTCGGCAGCCGTCTCCGGCGCCGAGCCGAAATCCACGTTGACGCGCCACCCCTGTTCGATGCGCGCCGGCTCCGACAGGGAGTGAACGACGCCGTGCAGCCCGTCTTCGCCCGGCGCACGGGCATCGTCGGCGTCGAACCACGCGCAGAACCACGACTTGAACAGATCGATCGTCGCATTTTCGGCGAGACCGTCGACCTCGATCGTCGCCCGGTCCCACGCGAACGGGCCGATCGACACGGTCGCCGCATCGACCTCGAACGAGATCGGCTCGAATTCCAGCCGGCTGAACGAGTCGATCCTCGCCGGGCGGCCAGCCGCTTCGCCTTCGGTCGGGATGTAGTCGGCCCGCCACGGCAGCGCGAGCGGCCCTTCGGTGGCGAGCGTGCCGTCCGCGTGCCGGCAGGCCGGTTCGATATGGGCGGGCAGCTGCGTCGCCGCTTTCGCGAGCAGGTCGGCATAGGGCTGGCGGATGGCGCGGAACAGTTCGGACAAGGTCATCGTGGCGTATCGGGTCGGGCAGGGAGCGATCGGTCGATTGCCGGCAGCGGGCGGCGCGCGTCGAACAACGCGGCCGCTCGATACCGGGTCAGTCACGATCGTAATGACCGTCGGCCGTGCGCGAACAGTCGGCCGAACGGCCTGCCCGCGCGCGATCGCTGCCGTCGCGGCCGGGTGCCATAATCGAGCCTGCTTACCATTCCAGACGTCCCCGGAGAATCACCATGCAGAACCTCGACAATCCTTCACGCGATCGCGAGGTCGGCGTCGCCGACGCGACGCAGGACTCGACGCGCATCGACGACGTCCGCATCGGCGCGGTGCGCCCGCTGATCTCGCCGGCGCTGCTGCAGGACGAGCTGCCCGTGCCGGCCGCCACGCAAACGCTCGTCGAGGACACCCGCAAGGCGATCGGCGACATCCTGCACGGTCGCGACGACCGGCTGCTGATCGTCGTCGGCCCGTGCTCGATCCACGACCACGACCAGGCGCTCGACTACGCGCGCCGCCTGAAGGTCGCCGCCGATGCGCTGAAGGACGACCTGCTGATCACGATGCGCGTCTACTTCGAGAAGCCGCGCACGACGGTCGGCTGGAAGGGCTATATCAACGATCCGCGCCTCGACGGCAGCTTCCGGATCAACGAAGGGCTGCGCGCGGCGCGGCAACTGCTGCTCGACGTCAACGCGCTCGGCCTGCCGGCCGCGACCGAATTCCTCGACCTGCTGAGCCCGCAGTACATCGCCGACCTGATCGCGTGGGGCGCGATCGGCGCGCGCACGACCGAAAGCCAGAGCCATCGGCAGCTCGCGTCGGGGCTGAGCTGTCCGATCGGCTTCAAGAACGGCACCGACGGCGGCGTACAGGTCGCGTCCGACGCGATCGTCGCCGCGCGCGCGAGCCACGCCTTCATGGGGATGACGAAGATGGGGATGGCCGCGATCTTCGAAACGCGCGGCAACGACGATGCGCACGTGATCCTGCGCGGCGGGAAGAACGGTCCGAACTACGACGCCGCGCACGTCGAGGCGAGCTGCGCGGTGCTGCGCGCGGCCGGCCTGCGCGAGCAGGTGATGGTCGACTGCTCGCACGCGAATTCGAACAAGTCGCACGAACGCCAGATCGATGTCGCGCAGGATCTCGCGCGGCAGCTGTCGCAGGGCGAACACCGGATCGTCGGCGTGATGGTCGAGAGCAATCTCGAGGCCGGCCGGCAGGACCTGAAGCCCGGCGTGCCGCTCAAGTACGGCGTGTCGATCACCGATGCGTGCCTGAGCTGGACGCAGACCGAACCGGTGCTCGACGTGCTCGCCGAAGCCGTGCGTCATCGGCGCGTGTATTCGCGCAACGCCTGACTGCGGCATCGCGTCCGATGCAGCGTTGCGCCGCTGGCGCTAAGATGGCCCGATGCGACGCGCTGCGGGCCGGTCGGTACGAACCGCCGCGGCACGCGCATGGGGGGCGGTGCGGCCGTGCCGCCGATCCGTCGGCGAAGTCGGGCAGTGTCGCGGCAGCGTATAACCGCGCGCCGTCGCGTTGTCCGGCTTCGCCGCCTGAATCGACAATCATTCAACGGAGTGCAACAAGCATGGCGTTCTACAAGACCATCATCGCAGTGGCCGTTCTGGCATCGAGCGTCAGCGCGCACGCGCAGATCGCGGGCGCGCAGCCGCTGAGCGTGACCGTCGAGCAGTCGCAGGCGCTGCTCGAAGGCTGGAGCGTGAAGAAAAGCGTGCTCGGCAAGGCCGTCTACAACGACCAGAACCAGAAGGTCGGCACCGTGCGCGACCTGATCGTCGCGCCGGACGGCTCGGTGTCGGCGGCGATCGTGTCGGCGGGCGGCTTCCTCGGCGTGGCCGCGCACGATGTCGCGGTGCCGATTGCATCGCTCGACGTGCGCAACGGCAACATCTACCTGCCGGGCGCGACGAAGGACGCGCTGAAGGCCACGCCTGCATTCCAGTATGCGAAGGTGCCGGCGCCGCCGAAGCCGAAGAAGCTCGACGACAAGCACTGATCTGCAGCAAACCTGCCGGCGCCCGTCACGCAATGCGGCGGGCGCTTGTGCGCAGGACGGCATGCCCGGCCGGTAACGGCGGGCATGCCGGACTCTTCCATCTTCTTTCCGCCCATCCTCCCGCCGCGCAAGCGTCACGACCCGGCTGACGGCTTCATGCGCGATGCCCGCATGCGGATGCGCTCGATCCGTAGTCCGAATCGATAGTTCAAGCGGCCATACCGTACGACATCCGACGCGCGATTCGCGTTGCGTCTGCGATGCGTCGCCTGCTCGCTCCGGTCGGCGCGCCTGGCGCGATCGACTCGTCGAAGCTGCGGCGACACCGGCGATCGCCCGCCGTCCCGCTCGGGGCTCGCCCCAATTCCGACTGAATGTGAAAGAAATGTAATATCAATGAAAGGATGATTCGGATTTATCCGACTCCGTGCGCGCCACGACGCGACATGACCGGTCCGGTCGTCCTTCCCCGTCACCCCGCTCTCAACCAAAACGCTTCATGGAACAACTCGTCGATTCGATCAATGGCGTCATCTGGAGCCCTGCGCTCATCTTCCTCTGCCTCGCCGCCGGGCTGTACTTCTCGCTGCGCACGCGCTTCGCGCAGGTGCGCCATTTCGTCGAGATGCTGCGCCTGATGCGCGGCAGCAAGGCGTCGGCCGAGGGCGTGTCGTCGTTCCAGGCGCTCGCGATGTCGCTGTCGGGGCGCGTCGGCACCGGCAACATCGCGGGCGTCGCGACGGCCATCACGTTCGGCGGCCCCGGCGCGATGTTCTGGATGTGGCTCGTCGCATTCCTCGGCGCCAGCACCGCGTTCGTCGAATCGACGCTGTCGCAGATCTACAAGGAGCGGCGCGAAGGGCAGTATCGCGGCGGTCCCGCGTATTACATCGAGAAGGGACTCGGCGTGCGCTGGTATGCGGTGGCGTTCGCGATCGCCACGGTGCTCGCGTGCGGGCTGCTGTTGCCCGGCGTGCAGGCGAACGGGATCTCGGTCGCGGTCGAGAACTCGTTCGGCATCGCCAAGCCCGTCACGGGCGCCGCGCTGGTGCTGCTGCTCGGCCTGATCATCTTCGGCGGCGTGAAGCGGATCGCGCGCGTCGCGGAGATCGTCGTGCCGTTCATGGCGCTCGGCTACATCCTGATCGCGTGCGTCGTGATCGCGCTCGATATCGAACGCCTGCCGGGCGTCGTCGCGCTCGTGTTCAAGAGCGCGTTCGGCTTCGAGGCCGGCTTCGGCGCGGTGCTCGGCCTCGCGATCCAGTGGGGCGTGAAGCGCGGCGTCTATTCGAACGAGGCCGGGCAGGGCACGGGCCCGCATGCGTCGGCGGCGGCCGAGGTCGGGCATCCGGCGCAGCAGGGGCTCGTGCAGGCGTTCTCCGTCTATGTCGATACCTTGTTCGTCTGCTCCGCGACGGGCTTCATGATCCTGATCACCGGCGCCTACAACGTGGTCGCGCCGAGCGGCCGCGCGCTGTTCTCGGGCGCGGCCGGCATCGAGGCCGGCCCCGGCTATACGCAGATGGCGGTCGAATCGGTGCTCCCGGGCTTCGGCGCGGCGTTCGTCGCGATGGCGCTGTTCTTCTTCGCGTTCACGACGATCCTCGCGTATTACTACATCGCGGAGACCAACGTCGCGTATCTGAGCGGCGCGCGCAGCAGTGCCGCGGGCACCTTCGTGCTGCGGGCGGTGATCCTGCTCGCGACGCTGTACGGCGCGGTGAAGAGCGCAAGCGTCGCGTGGGCGCTCGGCGATATCGGCGTGGGTCTGATGGCGTGGCTGAACATCGTCGCGATCGTGCTGCTGCAGAAGCCCGCGCTCAAGGCGTTGCGCGATTACGAGGCGCAGCAGCGCGCGGGCCGCGAGCCGAGCTTCGACCCGGTCGCGCTCGGCATCGCGAACGCGACGTTCTGGGAAAAGCGGGACGCCGCGCGCGACGACGGCGGCGCAGCGCAGCCGGCCGTGGTGTCGGAGCGGCAGTCGTAGAAAAGTGCGCGGCCGGCCGTTCGACCGGCCGGCATGCTATGCGGTTTGGCCAGGCCGGCAGGCGCATCCGGCCGTCGCGCGCCGCGCCGACGCGTGGGTGCTGTGACTCGCTGCGGCGCAGGCCAGTCGGACGCGGACACCGCGTGACGGACGCGAATCGCTACGCGCGCGACGGCAGGCCGTTCACGATACCCGCGGCATCGAGCTGCCGCAGCTTCGCGTAGACGGTCGTACGCGAGATGCCCAGTTGCCGCGCGGCGGCGGATACGTTGCCGTCGTGCTCGTCGACTGCGCGCCGGATCGCGTCGAGCGACTGCTCGTGCAGGCTCGCATGCGGGTCGGTCCGTGCGGTCGGGCACAGCTCGTCCGCGTCCTCGAAGGCGCCCGGCTGTCGGCGTGCAGCCGCACGATCGAGCGGCGCGCGCAGGCAGCGCACCCAGACATGACTCCCGTCGCTGCGCGCGATCCGCTGCGGCGTGCGCGCGGGCTGCATCAGGCGGCGCTGCTGCGCCGGCGTCGCATCGGCGAACAATTGCCGGCGGTCGAGCGGCGCGAGCGGCCCGTCCGGCGTCAGGTCGAGCATCTGCCGCGCGAGCCGGCTCGCGGCGCGCACGCGCCCCGCCTCGTCGATCGCGACGACGCCCGCGAGCGGCGTGCCGAGCCAGCGCGGATCGTACTGCACGTGCAGCAGATGACAGTCGCGCAGCATCGCGTAGATCCGCTGCTCGGCGGACAGCGACGCATGGCGGAACTGCTCGCGCAACTGCATCGCATTGCGCTGGCCGATGCCGGTGATGTCCAGCGCGCCGATCACTTCGCCGTCGAAGCCGACCAGCGGCACGGCGAGGCAGAACACGCGCGAGAATTCGTCGAGATAGTGCTGCGCGCCGACGACGAAGGTCTCGACGCCGTCGTGGATCACGCAGCTCGGCGCGGTCGTGCCGATGTTCGGTTCGACGACGCGCCGCCCGGCGACGATCGGCGTGAGCAGTGCGTCGTCGCAATGCGGGCTGCGCCGCGCATGCACGATCGTGCCGCCCGGATTGACGCAGAAGATCGTCCAGTTCGTGCCGCCGAATGCGGCCCACAACTGTTCGATCTCGTGGACGACGCAGCGATGGAGCCGCCGGTCGGCGCGCGATTCGCCCACGCTGCCCGGATCGCGCTGCATTTCGTAGTACGCCGTCTGCCACGGCCGCAGCCCCGCGTCGCGCGAGCGGGCCCACGAACGCGCGACGGTGCCGGGCAACGCGGTGTCCGGCAACGGCTCGCCCGCCGCAAACCGGGCGCGCAGCGTATCGAGGTCGATGGACCGTGACGAGGATTGAAGTCCCGTTTCCACGCTACCTTCCATTCAAGGTTCGAAATCGTTTCCGGCGTAACGCCGCCCGCGCCGCCGCGTGGAACCGCTGTCGCGTATTTGCGGCAGGTGCCGGCGGCCGCCGCGGGGGCTTCGAAACGATAGGGTAGCCGGAAGTGGGCGAGCGCGTCGTGTTGCGGCGCGTGGAGCAGGCATTCGGCGCGTCGCCCGCGCAGCGGGCGCGGGCGACGCGGGCGGCCGCGTGCGCAGCGCCGCAACGGACGGAACCGGACGCGCCGCCGTCAATGCGGCAGGCGCAGGATCGGCTTGAGCACGGTGCCGTTGCTGCTTTCCTCGGCCGCGCGGTTGATCTCCTGCAGCGGATAGAACTTCACGAGCCGGTCGAACGGGAAGCGCCCTTGCTGATGAAGCTGCACGAGCTGCGGGATGAATGTCTGCGGCACGCTGTCGCCTTCGACGATGCCGCGGATCGTGCGACCGCCGAGCAGCAGGTTGTTGACGTCGAACTCGGCTTTCGTGCCGAGCTTCGGCGCACCGACCACGCCGATCGTGCCGCGGCTGCCGAGCGCCTCGATGCCCTGCGACAGCACGGCCGCGTGCCCGGTCGACTCGAGCGCGAAGTCGACGCCGCCGCCGGTGATCTGCCTGACCGCATCGACGACGTCGACTTCCTTGCTGTTGACCGCATGCGTGGCGCCGAGCGCCTTCGCGAGTTCGAGGCGCGACGGCACGATGTCGACGGCGATGATCGTCGTCGCGCCGGCGATGCGCGCGGCCATGATCGCGCTCATCCCGACCGCGCCCGCGCCGAAGCTCGCGAAGCTGCTGCCCGGGCGCACCGCGAGCGAGTGGATCACCGCGCCCGCGCCGGTCTGGATGCCGCAGCCGAGCGGGCCGAGCAGTTCCAGCGGGGCGTCCTTCGGCACCTGGATCGCGTTGTTCTCGCGGGCCAGCGCATAGCTTGCGAACGACGACTGCGAGAAGAAGTGATCGTGCAGCGGCTGCCCGTGTTCGTCCCGAATCGCGGTGTGCCCGTCGGGATCGCCGCCGCCGAAGTTCAGGCCGAAGAAGTGCCGGCAATACGCGCCGTGTCCGCCGACGCATGCGTTGCAATGGCCGCATGCGCCGTAGGTGAGCACGACGTGATCGCCGGCGGCGAGCGTCTTCACGTCCGGGCCGACGGCTTCGACCACGCCGGCGCCCTCGTGCCCGAGCACGGCCGGCAGCGGCACCGGATAGTACTGGTCGCGCACGATCAGGTCGGTATGGCAGAGGCCGGTGGCGACGACGCGTACCAGCACCTCGTCGGCGCGCGGGCCGCGGATGCGTGCGGATTCGATCGAGAAGGGCGCGCCGGCCGCGCGGGCGACGGCGGCGGTAACGGCGCGCGCATCGTTGTCGGTGTACATGTCGGTCTCCTTGTCAAAGCGGATAGAGCGGCGCTTCGCCCTTGACGGTCAGCCACTGCCACTGCGTGAATTCCTCGAGATTTGCCGCGCCGCCGATGCTCGTGCCGTTGCCCGATGCGCCGACTCCGCCGAACGGATTGACGACTTCGTCGTTGACCGTCTGGTCGTTGATGTGCAGCAGGCCCGTATGCAGCCGCTCGCCGAGCCGCAGCGCGCGCCCGACGTCGGCGGACAGGATCGCCATCGACAGTCCGTATGCGCTGTCGTTGGCCAGCGCGATCGCGTCCTCGTCGGTATCGAACGGCACGACGACCGCGACCGGCCCGAAGATTTCCTCGTCGAAGGCCGGGTTGCCGCGCGTCACGCCGCTCAGCACGGTCGGCTCGAAAAACAGCTCGCGATAGCCGCCGCCTGCGTCGACGCGCGCGCCGGCGTCGCGCGCCGCCGCGACCACGCGCGCGGCATGATCGCGCTGCGCGGCATTGATCAGCGGCCCGAGACCGACGTCCTCGGTGGCCGGATTGCCGACGCGCAGGCTGCGGGCCTTCTCGACGAGCTTCGCGACGAACCGGTCGTGAATGGCGCGCTGGACCAGCACGCGGCCGGTGGCCATGCAGATCTGGCCCTGATGCAGATACGCGCCCCACGCGGTATTCGCGATCGCACGGTCGAGATCGGCGTCGTCGAGCACGATCAGCGAGTTCTTGCCGCCGAGTTCGAGCGACACTTTCTTCAGGTAGCGGCCGGCCGCTTCGCCGACCTTGCGCCCGGCGGCCGTCGAACCGGTGAAGTGGATCATCGCGACGTTCGGATCGGCGACGAGCGCGGCGCCGGCCGCGCCGTCGCCCGGCACGACGTGCAGCACGCCTGCCGGCAGGCCGGCCAGCTCGAAGATCCGCGCGATCGCGACGCCGCCGCACACGGCGGTGCGCGGATCGGGCTTCAGCACGACCGCGTTGCCCAGCGCGAGCGCCGGCGCGACCGCGCGCATCGCGAGATACAGCGGAAAGTTGAACGGCGAGATCACGCCGACCACGCCGCGCGGACGCCGCCGCGCGAGCGACAGCCGGCCCGCGCCCGACGGCAGCACCTCGCCGGCCGCGCGCGACGGCAGGCCGGCCGCTTCGTGCAGCGCCTTGATCGTGACCGACGTCTCGAAGGCGGCTTTCGCGCGCGTCGAGCCGCTTTCGCGCACGGTCCAGTCGACGATCGCGTCGAACTGCGCTTCCGCGACGGCGGCCGCACGGCGCAGCACGGCCGAACGCTCGTCGTACGGCAGGCCGAACCATGCCGGCTGCGCGCGACGGGCCGCCGCCGACGCACCGGCGACCGTCTCGCCGTCGGCGATGCCGATGCGGCCGAGCGTGGCGCCCGTCGCGGGTTCGATCACGTCGGCCGTGCCCGGTCCGGCCGTCCAGCCGCCGCTGAAGAGCTTGCCGGTCCAGACGTCGCTGTCGAACAGCGCTTTTCCTTCACTGATGGTCATATACGCTCCTGATGAATGCCGGACCGCCGGCCGGTCGCGGGCCGGCCGCGGTCGGTACGGAGCGAGGGTAGGCAGCGGCGGCGCAACGCGGCCATCCGGGATTCTGCCCACCCGCGGCAGACGCGCCGGCGCGGGCCCGCTCGCGTCGAGCTGTCCAGTTGCTGGACACTCGCGATACACGGCCCGCGCAGCGCATGTCGCGCCGACGCCCGCAACGGGGCCGCGATCCGGGCGCGGGGACGGCGGCCTGCCTCGAGCGCGCCAGCCTCCGGGCACCCCTGCATCCCATCAGGAAAACCCTAGGTTTCGCGCTTGCCAGGCCGTTTTGCGTGCCGCCGCCGCGCGCATGACACCCCTCGCGCCCGCGTTCCGGACACCGTCCGGAGAGTCGCCGCTCGGCCGCCACCGGCACGGCTTTCCGCCCGCTTAGACCCTCAACAAAAGTATGGTGCAGCGCGTCATTCAAGGGGTTGCGCGCCAATCCAATACCCACCAAGTATGAAAATGGGTGTCCAAAAGTATTGGACGCTCGCTCTGGCCGAGACGTATAAATCGGTCCAAGCACTTCACTCACGCGACGTATTCCATGACCCCGATCACCATCGAACGCATCGAAACCCGGCTCGTCGACTTGCCGACGATTCGCCCGCACAAGCTTTCGGTCGCGACCATGCACGGACAGACGCTGATGCTGGTGAAGGTCACGTGCAGCGACGGCGTGACCGGCATCGGCGAAGGCACGACGATCGCCGGGATGGCCTATGGCCCGGAAAGCCCCGAAGCGATGAAGCTCGCGATCGACACGTATTTCGCGCCGGCGATGATCGGCAAGGACGCGACGCGCATCCAGGCGCTGATGGCGTACGTCGGCAAGCTGGTGAAGGTCAATCACTTCGCGAAGAGCGCGCTCGAAACCGCGCTGCTCGACGCGCACGGCAAGCGGCTCGGCGTGCCGGTCAGCGAACTGCTCGGCGGCCGCCGGCGCGACCGCCTGCCGGTCGCGTGGACGCTCGCATCGGGCGATACGGCGCGCGACATCGACGAGGCGCACCACATGCTCGACCTGCGCCGCCACAACGTGTTCAAGCTGAAGATCGGCGCGAAGGCGCTCGACGTCGATATCCGTCACGTCGCCGAGATCAAGAAGGCGATCGGCGATCGCGGCGCGGTGCGGGTCGACGTCAACATGGCGTGGAGCGAGACGCAGGCGGCCTGGGCGCTGCCGGCGCTCGCCGATGCCGGCTGCGAGCTGGTCGAGCAGCCGGTCGCGTCCGCCGCGGCGCTCGCGCGCCTGATGCGCCGCTTCCCGGTCGCGCTGATGGCCGACGAAATCCTGCAGGGCCCGGACAGCGCGTTCGAGATCGCGAAGCAGCACGGCGCCGACGTGTTCGCGATCAAGATCGAGCAGAACGGCGGCCTGTTCGCCGCGCAGCGCGTGGCGACGATCGCCGATGCGGCCGGCATCGAGTTGTACGGCGGCACGATGCTCGAAGGCGCGTTCAGCACGGTCGCCTCCGCCCATCTGTTCGCGAGCTTCGCGAACCTGCAATGGGGCACCGAGCTGTTCGGCCCGCTGCTGATCACCGAAGAGATCCTGACCGCGCCGCTCGACTACAGCGACTTCGCACTGACCGTGCCGAACGGCCCGGGCCTCGGCATCGAGCTGGACGAGGCCAGGATCAAGCGCTTCACGCGCGACGGGCTGACCAAGGTCACGCGATAAACCGATTCCCCTCGATACCGAACAGGACCATCACGATGCTTTTCCACGTACGCATGGACGTCAACCTGCCGGCCGACCTGCCCGCCGGCGTCGCCGACGAAATCAAGGCGCGCGAGAAGGCGTATTCGCAGGAACTGCAGCGCAGCGGCAAGTGGCGCCATATCTGGCGCATCGCCGGCGAATACGCGAACTACAGCATTTTCGACGCGGACAGCAACGCCGAGCTGCACGACATCCTGACCGGCCTGCCGTTGTTCCCGTACATGAAGATTTCGGTGACGCCGTTGTGTCGCCACCCGTCGTCGATTCGTGACGGCGACGCCTGAACCGGAGCACCGCCCGTTCCCCTCGCGCGCCCCGGTCGATTTTTTCCAAATACACGTGGAGACACACATCATGAGCGTCAAAGTATTCGATACCCAGGAAGTCCAGGACCTGCTGAAGGCCGCTTCGAACCTGAACGGCGACACCGGCAACGCGCGCTTCCAGCAGATCGTCCACCGCCTGCTGGGCGACCTGTTCAAGGCGATCGACGATCTCGACATCACGCCCGATGAAGTCTGGGCCGGCGTCAACTACCTGAACAAGCTCGGCCAGGACGGCGAAGCGGCGCTGCTCGCGGCCGGCGTCGGCCTCGAGAAGTACCTCGACATCCGGATGGACGCGGCCGACAAGGCAGCCGGCCTCGACGGCGGCACGCCGCGCACGATCGAAGGCCCGCTGTACGTCGCCGGCGCGCCGGTGCGCGACCGCGTATCGAAGATCGACCTCGACGATGACGCCAACGCCGGCCCGCTCGTGATCCACGGCACGGTGACCGACACGGACGGCAAGCCGGTCGCCGGCGCGGTGGTCGAATGCTGGCACGCGAACTCGAACGGCTTCTACTCGCACTTCGACCCGACCGGCGCGCAGACCGAGTTCAACCTGCGCGGCGCGGTGCGGACCGGCGCCGACGGCAAGTACGAATTCCGCACGCTGATGCCGGTCGGCTACGGCTGCCCGCCGCAGGGCGCGACGCAGCAACTGCTGAACGGCCTCGGCCGGCACGGCAACCGTCCGGCGCACGTGCACTTCTTCGTGAGCGGCGAAGGTCACCGCAAGCTGACGACGCAGTTCAACATCGAAGGCGATCCGCTGATCTGGGACGACTTCGCGTACGCGACGCGCGAGGAGCTGATCCCGCACGTGGTCGAAAAGACCGGCGGCGCCGCGCTGGGCATGAAGGCCGATGCGTACCAGGACATCCAGTTCGACATCGTGCTGACGCCGCTCGTGCAGGGCAAGGACAACCAGATCGTCAATCGCCCGCGCGCTTCGGTCAGCGCCTAACACCCGGGCGGCGGCAGCCCGCGCTGCCGCCGGCCCGGCTCCCGCGAGAATCATTCGACACCGATGCAGTCCTTCTCCGCAGTGCGCGGAGGGTGCATGGGAGGAGGAGTCATGTCTGCCATTATCGACAAAGCCAACGAACTCGATCACCTGCTGGCCACCGCCGTGCAGGATGACAAGGAAAACGGCGTATTCCGCTGCCGCCGCGACATCTTCACGAACCAGGACCTGTTCGATCTCGAGATGAAGCACATCTTCGAGAGCAACTGGGTGTATCTGGCGCACGAGAGCCAGATCCCGAACAACAACGACTACTACACGACGTGGATCGGCCGGCAGCCGATCGTCATCACGCGCGACAAGACCGGCGAGCTGCACGCGGTGATCAACGCATGCGCGCACAAGGGCGCGATGCTGTGTCGCCGCAAGCACGGCAACAAGGGCAGCTTCACGTGCCCGTTCCACGGCTGGACGTTCTCGAACAGCGGCAAGCTGCTGAAGGTGAAGGACGAGAAGACCACCGAGTATCCGGTGCAGTTCAACACGAACGGCTCGCATGACCTGAAGAAGGTCGCGCGCTTCGAGAGCTATCGCGGCTTCCTGTTCGGCAGCCTCAGCGCCGACGTGCTGCCGCTCGAGGACTACCTCGGCGAAGCGCGCGTGATCATCGACCAGATCGTCGACCAGGCGCCGGACGGCCTCGAAGTGCTGCGCGGCAATTCCTCGTACATCTACGAGGGCAACTGGAAGATGCAAATGGAAAACGGCTGCGACGGCTATCACGTCAGCACCGTGCACTGGAACTACGCGGCGACGATGGGCCGCCGCAAGGAAGACGGCACCAAGGCCGTGGATGCGAACAGCTGGAGCAGGTCGGTCGCGGGCGTGTACGGCTTCGAGCACGGCCACATCCTGCTGTGGACCCAGACGATGAATCCGGAAGTGCGTCCGGTCTATCGGCATCGCGACGAGATCAAGGCGCGCGTCGGCGAAGTCGGCGCGGATTTCATCGTGAACCAGACGCGCAACCTGTGCGTGTACCCGAACGTGTTCCTGATGGACCAGTTCAGCACGCAGATTCGCGTGGTGCGGCCGCTGGGCGTCGACAAGACCGAGGTCACGATCTTCTGCTTCGCGCCGAAGGGCGAGAGCGCCGAGGATCGCGCGTTGCGGATTCGCCAGTACGAGGATTTCTTCAACGTGTCGGGAATGGGCACCGCGGACGACCTCGAGGAATTCCGCGCCTGCCAGTCCGGCTATGCGGGCGCCACGGCAATGTGGAACGACCTGTCGCGCGGCGCGCCGCTGTGGATCCACGGCGCGGACGAGAACGCGAGGAAGATGGGGCTGAAGCCGCTGATTTCGGGCGAGCGCAGCGAAGACGAAGGATTGTTCGTGTGCCAGCACGAATACTGGGTGCGCGTGATGCGCGGCGCACTCGAGAAGGAACGCGAGGAGGCATTGTCATGAGCTTCGATTACCGCACCATCTGCGCGGCGCTGTACCGCGAAGCGCGCCTGCTCGACGATCGCCAGTGGGACGAATGGCTGACCTGCTACACGGAAGACGTCACCTACTGGATGCCGGCGTGGGACGACGACGACCGGCTGACCGACGATCACGAGAGCCAGATCTCGCTGATGTACTACCCCGATCGCGGCGGCCTCGAGGATCGCGTGTTCCGGATCAAGACCGAGCGCAGCGGCGCATCGACGCCGGAGCCGCGCACGAGCCACAACGTGACGAACGTGGAAGTGCTGGCCGAGCGCGACGACGAGGTGGACGTGCGCTACAACTTCGACACGCTCAACCATCGTTACCGCGTGACGGATCACTTCTTCGGCACGATGTTCGTCACGTTGCGCAAGGTCGGCGACGAACTGCTGATCTCGTACAAGAAGATCGTGCTGAAGAACGACTACATCCGGCAGGTGCTCGACGTCTATCACGTCTGAGCCGATCGTCCGGAATTGAAAAGGAAGTGGAGGCGACTGCCATGTCCAGCTACAAGATTGCACTGAACTTCGAGGACGGGGTGACCCGCTTCATCGACTGCAAGGCCGGCGAGAAGGTGCTCGACGCGGCGTTTCGGGCCCGCATCAACCTGCCGATGGATTGTTCCGACGGCGTGTGCGGCACCTGCAAGTGCCGCGCCGAAAGCGGCAGCTACGATCTCGGCGACGACTACATCGACGATGCGCTGAGCGAGGACGAGAAGAACGGCGGCCTCGTGCTGACCTGTCAGATGGTGCCGCAGAGCGACTGCGTGATCGCGGTGCCGACCTCGTCCACCGCATGCAAGACCGGCAACAGCCAGTTCGCGGCGACCGTGACGAAAGTCGAGCCGCACAACGACGCGGCGATCGTGCTCGAACTCGACGTGGACGCCTCCGCCGCCGCGCCCGTGTTCCTGCCGGGCCAGTACGTGAACATCGACGTGCCCGGCAGCGGCCAGCACCGCTCGTATTCGTTCTCGTCGGCGCCGGGCGAGACGAAGCTGAGCTTCCTGATCAAGAAGATTCCGGGCGGCGTGATGAGCACCTGGCTCGAATCCGCGAAGCCGGGCGACACGCTCGCCCTGCACGGCCCGCTCGGCAGCTTCTACCTGCGCGACGTGCAGCGGCCGCTGCTGTTCCTCGCGGGCGGCACGGGCCTCGCGCCGTTCCTGTCGATGCTCGAAGTGCTCGCGCGCGCCGGTTCGCAGCAGAAGGTCCATCTGATCTACGGCGTGACGCGCGACCTCGACCTGGTGCAGGTCGACGCGATCGAGGCGTTCGTCGCGAAGCTGCCGAACTTCAGCTATGCGACGGTCGTGGCCGAGGAAGCGTCGAACCATCCGCGCAAGGGCTGGGTCACGCAGCATATCCCGGCCGATGCGCTGAACGACGGCGACGTCGACGTCTATCTGTGCGGGCCGCCGGCGATGGTCGACGCGGTGCGCAAGCATTTCGACGATACCGGCGTGAAGCCCAACAGCTTCCACTACGAGAAGTTCACGCCCAACGCGACGCTGAAGGCGGCATGATGAAACCGCGATTCTCGGACAAGGTCGTGGTCGTCACCGGCGCGGCACAGGGTATCGGCCGCGGCGTGGCGCTGCGCATCGCCGCCGAAGGCGGCAAGGTGCTGTTCGTCGACCGCGCCGAGTTCGTCGGCGAGGTGGCGGCCGAAGCGGGCAGCGAGCAGACGGCCGGCTTCGTCGCCGACCTCGAGACCTACGAAGGCGCGCACGCGGCGATGGCGTTCGCCGCGCGCAGGTTCGGCGGCATCGACGTGCTGGTCAACGGCGTCGGCGGCGCGATCCGGATGCGTCCGTTCGCCGAGTTCGAGCCGGCGCAGATCGACGCCGAGATCCGCCGCTCGCTGATGCCGACGCTGTACGCATGCCATGCGGTACTGCCGCATCTGCTCGCGCGCGGCGGCGGCACCATCGTCAACGTGTCGTCGAACGCGACGCGCGGCATTCGCCGCGTGCCGTATTCGGCGGCCAAGGGCGGCGTCAACGCGCTCACGCAGGCGCTCGCGATGGAGTACGGCGAGCACAACATCCGCGTGGTCGCGGCCGCGCCGGGCGGCACCAGCGCGCCGCCGCGCCGCGTGCCGCGCAATGCGGCCGGCGACAGCGAGCAGGAGAAGGCGTGGATGAACGAGGCCGTGCGCCAGGTCACCGAATCGACCTTCTTCAAGCGCTACGGCACGCTCGACGAGCAGGTCGCGCCGATCGTGTTCCTCGCGTCGGACGAAGCGAGCTACATCACGGGCGCGGTGCTGCCCGTCGCCGGCGGCGACAACGGCTGACGACGCGGGCGGCGCATGCGGGCGGCCGCCGCGCCGCCTTCGTCCGTCGTCTGTCGTTCCGAGGCAGGACAATCTACCGGCGCGCGACGCCGGACCAGGAGACACGCATGCATGAACGCAAGGCCATCGTCCCGCCGGGGATGGAAGCGGTGTACGAGAAGATCGGCTATGCGCCGGCGATCAGCGTCGGCGACACGATCTACGTGTCGGGCCAGATCGGCCGCGACCTGTCGATGCAACTGGTCGAGGGCCGCGAAGCGCAGATCGCGCAGGCGTTCGACAACCTCCGCTACGTGCTGGAGGCGGCCGGCGCATCGCTCGCGGACGTCGTCGACCTGACGAGCTTTCACACCGACATGCGCGACCTGCCGCTGTTCATGCAGGTGCGCGACCGCTATTTCGACACGGATCCGAAGCCGGCCTGGACGGCGGTCGGCGCGCACATGCTCGGCGGTGCGCCCGGCTATATCGTCGAAATCAAGGCGGTGGCGGTGCGGCGGGCATGACCGCCGCGTTCGTGCCGCCGTCGCGGCCCCGACCTGGAGACTCGCTCCGATGACCCTTGCTTCTACCCGCTCGATTCCGGCGTTGATCGACGACGCGCCGCTGGGCGCGTTCCAGTTCCGCGTGCTCGCGCTGTGCGTGCTGATCGCGCTGCTCGACGGCTTCGACACGCAGGCCATCGCGTTCACCGGTCCCGCGATTCTCGCCTGGTTCAGGCTGCCGGCCGGCGCGCTGGCGCCGATCCTGACCGCGGGAATCGTCGGCATGACGATCGGCGCGATGACGCTCGGCCTCGTCGGCGACCGCATCGGACGACGGCCCGCGATCATGATCGGGCTCGCGCTGTTCGGCACGGCGACGCTCGCGACGTCGTGGGCGAGCGAGCCGGCGCAGATACTCGCGCTGCGCTTCGTTGCCGGGCTCGGCATGGGCGGATGCACGCCGGTGCTGCTCGCGCTCGCCGCCGAATACTGCCCGGCGCGTGTGCGCGGCGCGGTGATGACCGGCGTGCTGCTCGGCCTGCCTGCCGGTGCCATGCTGGGCGGCCTGCTCGCCGCGCGCATGCTGCCGGCGATTGGCTGGCAGGGCATCTTCGTGGTGGGCGGCGGCGTGCCGCTCGTCGTGCTGGCGGTTGTCGCGCTGCTGCTGCCGGAATCGCTGTTCTATCAGGCGTCGCGCGGCGATGCGCGGGCGCAGCAACGCGTGCGCGCGACGCTGTCGAGGATCGTTGCGCAGCCGTTGCCGGCCGATGCGCGGTTCGCCGTGCCCGACGAGGCGAGCGCGAAGGCGAGCGTCGGCGCGCTGTTCCGCGATGGCTATGCGGGCAGGACGCTCGGCATCTGGGCGATCTACTTGCTCAACTGGATCGCATGGTTCATGCTGCTGTCGTGGCTGCCGACCGTGCTGAAGGCGGCGGGGCTGAGCGCGCAGCAGGCGCCGCTCGGCACCGTGATCGTCAACGCCGTCTTCATCGTGTGCGCGATCCCGCTGTCGATCGTGCTGCCGCGCGTGAATACGCGGAACCTGCTGTGCGCGATGTTCGCGTTCGGCATCGTCATCGCGGTGGGCCTCGGCCAGGCCGGCACGAACTGGACCCTCGTGTTCGTGCTCGTCGGCGCGGCCGGTTTCGGCATCGGCGGCCAGCAGATCGCGCTGAATTATCTGGTCGTCGGCGCGTATCCGACCGCGTTGCGCGCGACCGCGACCGGCTGGGCGATCGGCATGGGGCGCGCGGGCGCGATTGCCGGATCGGCGATCGGCGGCACGTTCCTCGCGTGGGGCGGCCCGTCGGGCTTCTTCATCGCACTGGCGGTGCCGCTCGCCGGCGCCGCGCTCGCGGCGTTCAGCCTGCGCGCGCATCGCACCGCCGGGCCGGAAGTGGCGGCGGCGCCCCGCTGAGCCCGTGCGTCGCGGGCCGACTCGCCGGTGGCGGTCGGCTCAGTCCTTCGCGGGCGGGCTATCGGGTTCGGACGGCGGCAGGTATTCCATGCCGTGCTCGACGTACAGGTCGTAGATGAGCTGCAGCATGCGCTCGAGGTCTTCGGACTGGTCGAGCATGCGCATGCTCATGATGATCGGCGACACGAGCTTCGCGTCGTCGAGATCCTTGTACTCGATATCGTCGCGCTTCAGCCCGTAGACGCTCTTCGGCACGATCGACACGCCTTCGCCTGCTGCGACGAGGCCGAGCGCGATCTGCAGCTCGCGCGTTTCCAGCACGCGCGCCGGCTTCAGCGAGCGATCGTGAAAGGCGGCCAGCACCTGGTCCGCATAGCTCGGGCGCGGCGCCTTCGGGAAGATGATCAGCGTTTCCTTCAGCAGGTCGTGCAGCGACACGACCGCTTTCGCCGCGCACAGCGGATGGCCGAGCGGCAGCGCGGCAATCAGCTGCTCCTCGCGCAGCACCACGCGCCGAATGCTCGGATCTTCGAGACGGATGCGGCCGAAGCCGACGTCGATGCGACCTTCCTTCAGCGCCTTGATCTGATCCATCGTCGACATCTCGTGCAGGCTCAGCTCGACTTCCGCGTACTTCTGGCGATACCGGCGAATGATCTTCGGCAGCATGCCGTACAGCGTCGAGCCGACGAAGCCGACCGACAGGCTGCGTTCGATCTTGCCGACGCGACGCGTCATCGATTCGAGTTCGGCTGTCTGCGCGAGCAGCTGCGCTGCATGCTGATAGAAGAAGCGCCCGGTTTCGGTCAGCTTCAGCGGGCGCGAGTTGCGTTCGAACAGCTGGACGTCGAGCATCTGCTCGAGCTGCTGGATCTGGCGGCTCAGCGGCGGTTGCGCGATATGCAGCCGCTGCGCGGCGCGGGTGAAGCTGCGCTCTTCGGCGACAGCCACGAAATAGCGCAGATGGCGTAACTCCATGTTTCCTGCCGTCGAAGGGTGGGCTGCAGCGAAGCCGCTGTGGGGCGATGCGTCGAATGAGCGCGTATTTTACTGTACTGCGAAGCTTTTGCGGCGACCAGCGTCGCTGTGCGAGCACGATCGTCGCGGCGCAGCCGGCCCGCTGCGCGCGCCTATTCCGCGAACAGGTCCGGCCCGAACACTTCGTAGTGAATCCGCGATTCGTGAATCCCGAGGTTCTTCAGTGCGTCGTGCTGCATCCGCATGAACGGCACCGGCCCGCAGATGTAGTAATCGGCGTCGGGCAGCAGAATCGCGCCCTTGATCGCGTTCACGTCGACCAGCCCCTTCAGGTCGTAATCCGTGCCTTCGATATCCTGCGGCAGCGGATCGTCGTAGAAGACGACGAGACTGAAATTCGCATAGGTGTTCGCAGTCTCGCGCAGCCGGTCGCGCATCGCATGCACGCCGCTGTTGCGTGCGCCGTGCACGAATACGACCTGCCGCTGCGGATCCTGGATCGCGCGCTTGAGCATGCTGATCATCGGCGTCAGCCCGACGCCGCCGCTGATCAGCACGATCGGCGTTTTCGCGTCGACGTCGATATGGAAGCTGCCGTAAGGCGCCGCCACCTTGATCTCGTCGCCGACGTTCACGTGGTCGTGCAGCAGGCACGACACATAGCCGGGCGGATAGGCGCCGCCGCTTTCGCGCTTCACCGAGATCCGGTACGTGTGCCCGTTCGGCATGTCCGACAGGCTGTACTGGCGAATCTGCTGCAGGCCGAGGTCGGGTACGTCGACCGCGACACTGATGTACTGGCCCGGTTCGAAATTCGCGACCGGCTGGCCGTCGGCCGGCGCCAGGATGAACGACGTGATCACGCTGCTTTCGGGCCGCTTCTCGCGCACGATGAAGGTGCGCCAGCCGGTCCAGCCGCCGAGCTGCGCGGACGAGCGCTCGTACAGCCCGCTTTCCATGCCCATCAGCACGTCGGCGAGATTGCCGTAGGCCTGCGCCCACGCGGAGATGAGGTCGTCGGTGGCCGCGTCGCCGAGCGTCTCCTTGATCGCGGCGAGCAGGTGTTCGCCGACGATCGGGTAGTGCTCGGGACGCACGCCGAGGCTCGCGTGCTTGTTCGCGATGTTCTTCAGCACGGCCGCGAGACTGCCCGGATCCTCGATGTTTTCCGCATATGCGTAGACGGCGCGCGCGAGCGCCTGCTGCTGCTGTCCCTGTTCCTGGTGCGCCATGTTGAACACGTTCTTCAGTTCCGGATGCGCGGCGAACAGGCGCGTGTAGAAGCATTTGATGATGTCGTAGCCGTGTTGCGCGAGGACGGGGGCCGTGGCCTTGACGATGTCTTTCGTTTTCTGCGTGAGCATGGTCGAACTCCTTCGTAAGGGCGCTTCGAGCGTGGGATTGCCGCCGCGGCGACGCCGGCACGACGATCGGCTGGCGCCGGGCACCGCATCCCGGCTGGCGTCCCGGAATGGTCGTCGGATGGCGTGGCCGGGTGTCGGCCGACCGACCGCTCGCCGCGCATCCGCCATACCCGGCGCCGGTATCCGGCCCTATTCCTCCATACCGTCGCGCGCACGCCGGCACGCATGCCGACGCATGCGTGTGCTTCGCGGAGCGCCCCCTTTCTACAATTCCGCCCGAACCGCTACACGATGCGCGCGCATGCACCGTGTGACCGGGACAGCAGGCCCGATCCTTGCGTCCGGCAAGCGTCGTCGGCGGCGTTCGCGCCCCGACGGACGACGATTTGCACGGGAGGCGCGTATGGAACTGATGCCGATCGAACTGCAGTGGCACGACGTCCTCGTCCGGATCGTGCTGGCGCTCGTCGCGGGCGGGCTGGTCGGCCTCGACCGCAGCGAATCCGGCAAGACGGCCGGACTGCGCACGACGATCCTCGTCTGTCTCGCCGCATGCCTGTCGATGCTCCAGGTCAATGCGCTGCTGCTGCAGGCGGGCAAGCCGGAGGGCGCGTTCTCGGTGCTCGACCTGATGCGGCTGCCGCTCGGCATCCTGACCGGGATGGGCTTCATCGGCGGCGGCGCGATCCTGCATCGCGACGGCCTGGTGTCCGGCGTCACCACGGCCGCGACGCTGTGGTTCGTCACCGTCATCGGACTCTGCATCGGCGGCGGCCAGTTGTGGCTCGGCACGCTCGGGCTGGTGCTCGCGCTGCTGGTCGTCTGGCCGCTGCGATGGGTCGAGCAGCGTCTGCGGCGCGTCAGGACCGCGCTCGTGAAGGTCGAGTTTCCGCTCGGCTCGGCGGCGCGCGAACAGCTGGCCGCGAAGCTGCACGACGCGGGTTTCACGTGCCGGACGCGGAGCTTTTGCGAAACGGCGGCGCGCGCGGTGCGCGAGGAAGAGCTGCTCGTGCAGTGGCGCGAAGCGGCCGACACCGACCTGAAGCTGAAACAGCTGATGCGGGTCGTCGAGTCGGCCGGCCTGACGTCGGTCCGCTGCTCCGAGGAAAACTGACCGGCGCGGCGGCCGGAACGCGCGATGCTCGTGCAGCAGGCCGCGATGGGCGGCTGACCAAGGAGCGAAACATGACATGTGTATCGGAAGTGATGACGCGCGACGCCGCGACCATCGGCCCGACGCAGAGCCTGCGCGAGGCGGCGAAGCTGATGAGCGAGCTGAACGTCGGCGCGCTGCCCGTCTGCGACGGCACCCGGCTGATCGGCATGCTGACGGATAGGGACATCGTCGTGCGTGCGGTGTCGATGGGCGTGCCGCCCGACGAGCGTGTCGAGGGCGTCGTCAGCGGACCCGCGAACTGGTGTTACGAGGACGACGACATTTCGGCGGTGCAGAAGAAGATGGAAGACGCGCAGATTCGCCGCGTCCCGGTGGTGGACCGGCAGAAGCGGCTGGTCGGCATCGTCGCGCTCGGCGACCTCGCCACTGCCGCGGACGGCGGGATGTCGTCGACGCTCGGCGCGGTGTCGGCGCCGTCGCGGCCGGATCGCTGATCGTTATGGCAAACAAGGAGAACCTCATGAACGAAGACAGGGAAACGCAGATCCGCGAGCGCGCGTACCGCTTGTGGCAGGCGGACGGCGAGCCGGACGGCCGGGCCGACGAATACTGGCAGCGCGCCGAGCGGCAGCTCGATGCGCAGGGCGACGGCGCGGACGCCCTCGCCGAGCCGGCGGCGGAAGTGCCCGCCGATCAGTCCGCGAAGCGCCGCATCCCGGGCGAGCCGCTGCAGGACATCGACGCCGTGCCGGCCAGCGAGGCTGCGCGCGAGAAGCGGCGCACGCGGTGAACCGCGGCGAGTGGCGAGCCGGTAAAGCGATGCGCGCGTGCGCGACCGGCTAGCCGTCCTCGCCCACCTCGACGGGATCCGGCAGGTCGGGCAACTCGTCGTGACGCGTGTCGTCGCGTTCCGGCGACGGCAGGTCCGGCATGGCGGTCGTGTCGTCGTCGTTCGGTGTCGGGTGGGTCGCGCTCATGATCGTCCTCCTCGGTGTCGAAAGGGCGCCGGCGCGCAGCCGGCATGCAGTCGTCGAGCATTGCGCGTGCCGCGCTCGGCGCGTGCCGCGCTCGGCGCGCGGCGCGCCCGGCGGCGTTGCGACGCGCATGGACGCGGGTGTGCCGGATGACGCGCCGCTTGTAATTTGTGGAGCGGATGCGTCGGCCGGCGTGCCGGCGGGGCACTCCGACGGCGGCATATCGCTTGCTGCGGCGGGATCGTCGGCCGCATCGGCGCGTCTCGTTTTCATTCCCCCTACACGTACCGGAGTCCATCATGTCGTCAGACGAAGTTTCCGAATCCCGTCGCAAGTGGATGCAAGGCACGACGGCCGGACTGGTCGCCAGCGTCGCGCTGCCGACGATCGCGCAGACGGGCGGGCCGCCCGACGCGGGCGACACGGCGCCGCGCGATCCGCGCCCGCTCTATCCGCATGCGCCGTTTCCGCAGCAGCAGCAGCCATGGCCGGGTCTCGCGGGCCGCATGACGCCGCGTCCCGATCACGGCGAGCGCAGCTATCGCGGCAGCGGGCGGCTCGACGGCCGCAAGGCGCTGATCACGGGCGGCGACTCGGGCATCGGCCGCGCGGTGGCGATCGCGTTCGCCAGGGAAGGCGCGGACGTCGCGATCGTCTATCTGCCCGACGAAGAACCCGATGCGCGCGAAGTCGTGGAGCTCATTCGCAGCGCGGGGCGCAAGGCCGTGCCGCTGGCCGTCGACATTCGCAGCGAAGGCGCGTGCAACGGGCTGGTGGAGCGTGCTGTGGCCGGGCTCGGCGGGCTCGACATTCTCGTGAACAACGCGGGCCGTCAGCAGAGTCACGACTCGATCCTCGACATCAGTACGGAGCAGTTCGACTGGACGCTGCGCACCAACCTGTACGCGATGTTCTGGATCACGCGGGCCGCCATTCCGCACATGCCGCCCGGTTCGGCGATCGTCAACACGACCTCGGTCAATGCGTACGAACCGTCGGCGAACCTGCTCGACTACGCGATGACGAAAGCCGCGATCGCCAATTTCTCGAAGGGGCTCGCGAAGCAGATGATCAAGCGCGGGATCCGCGTCAACGGCGTCGCGCCGGGGCCATTCTGGACGCCGCTGCAGGTCAGCGGCGGACAGACCACGCACAACGTCGAGACGTTCGGCGAGCAGGTGCCGATGGGGCGGCCGGGGCAACCGGCCGAGATCGCGTCGATCTATGTCGAGCTGGCGTCGTCGCGCGCGAGCTACGTGACGGGACAGATCTATGGGGTGTCGGGCGGGGCGGGGCAGCCTTAGGCGGATCGCGGGGGTGGAGGGCGGGAAAGGGGGCTTGCCCCTTTCTCGAACGGGAAGATGAGGCAGAAGGCGGGAGCGGCGCGACCGGGTTTGCGGGACGCGATGCGGAATCTGTCCGGATCGCGTCCCGCGGCCAGTTTCCCGATTCACCCGTTCTCGAGCGGTCCGCTTATTTCAATGCTCCTTCGGCTACCAGCACTTCATGTGCGGCCTTGAACGCGCTCAAGCCATGCGGAATACCCGAATAAGCGGTCGCATGCAGCAGCGTCGCTTTGATCTCGTCGACGCTCACGCCGTTGTTGAGTGCGCCCTTCACGTGCAGCTTCAGTTCGTTCGTATGGCCGCCGGCAGTCAGCATCGCGAGGTTCAGCAGGCTGCGCGTCTTGCGGTCGAGCGTGTCGTCGCCCCATGCCCATCCCCACGCCCACGCGGTGGTGGCGCGCTGGAACGCCATCATGAAGGCATCGGCTTTCTCCATCGATGCATCGACATATTCGGGGCCGAGCACTTCGCGGCGGATCGGCAAGCCTTTCTGAAACAGCGCGTCGTCTTCATTCATGATCGATTCCATCGTTAATCCAGAGCGCCGGCGCCGGCCGGGCACTGGTTGCGGGAGCGCGAACCGTCCTTCGAAGCGAACAGGTAGCACACCAGTGCGGTGGCGGCGAGGCCCACCATCCATGACACGTCTGCGCCGCCGGCAATCGACGCCCAAGGGCCATGGAAGAAGCTCTCCTCCATGAACGGCACCTGCACCGCAATCCCGAACACGTAGATCGCGATCGCCCTGACGTTGAACGCACCGTACACGCCGCCGTTGCTGCCGACGATTTCCGCGACCCGGTAATGGCGGTTATTGACGAGATAGAAGTCGATCAGGTTGATCGCGATCCACGGCGCCAGCACGATGCGCAGCGCGAAAATTGCGTTCAGGAAGATCGCGATGAAGTTGCTCGACGCCCACAGCGCGGTCGCGGTCGACGCCACCAGCAGCACCGCCGACACGGCGACGCGCACGTTGCGCCCCGGCACCCAGTGCGGGCGGAACGTCTGCGCGGCGGTGATGAACGACAGCACCGCGCCGTACAGGTTCATCCCGTTGTGGCCGATGATGTTGACGAGAAACAGGAAGATCAGCACGTAGCCGAACGCGCCGGTCTGCTCGCGGACCGCCTGCATCGCGTCGATCGAATGTCCGGTGCTGACTGCGAGCACGCCGAACAGGAATGCGAAGATCGTGCCCAGCGACGTGCCGAAATACGTGTATGCGAACGTCTTCCCGAACCCGGCGGCGGTCGGCAGATAGCGTGAGTAGTCGGACGTATAGGGCGCGAAGCTGATCTGCCAGACCGCGCACAGTCCGAACATCGCGAACCAGTTCGCGAAATCGAAATGCCCGCGCTCGAAGATCCGTGCATCGAGCGCCGGCGCCATCAGCGCGATGCCGATCAGCAGGGCGCCGCCCATGAACCACGCGCCGATCTTGTTGAAGCGATGAATGAAGTGGCAGCCGATCACGCCCACCAGCGTCGCGAGCACCGCGCCGACGACGGTCGCGGCGGGTACGGGTATCGTCGGCATGGCGGTGTGCAGTGTTTTGCCCGCGAGAATGATGTTCGACACGAAGAAGCCGAGGTAGATCAGCGTGGTGAACCCGACCACGAGCAGCGAGCCGTAGCGGCCGAACTGGGCGCGGCTCTGGATCATCTGCGGCACGCCGACGAGCGGCCCCTGCGCGGAAGTGAGCGCGTGGAAGATCGCGCCGAAGAATTGCCCGGCTGCGATCGCGAGAATCGCGCTGGTCAGATCGAGATGAAATACCAGAACCGACGTGGCGCCCGAGATCACGGCCAGCGGTGCGACGTTCGTGCAGAACCACAGGGTGAAGAGGTCGGCCGGCTTGCCGTGTCGTGCCTCCGGCGGAACATATTCGATCGAGTTGCTTTCGATGGCGAGAACGCCGCCGTCGCTGTCCTGCTTTGTCATGCTGTCTCCATCGTTATTGCCGGACCAAGCTGCGCCGCGCGCGCGCAGCTTGGTCTCTGCGGCTTATGAATCGATACGGCAGGTGAACGGATCGCCGTTCAGCGCATCACGAACGGGTCGCCGATCGGATCGTCCGACGTGCGCAGCCATACGGACTTCGTGGTCGTGTATTCGAGCGCGGCGCTCAGACCGCCTTCGCGGCCGTGTCCGGACAGGCCGAAGCCGCCGAACGGCACGAGCGGCGACACGGCCCGATACGTGTTGATCCACACGATGCCCGAGCGCACGCGCTTCGACACGCGGTGAGCACGCGTGAGACTGGTCGTGAAGATGCCGGCCGCGAGGCCGTACGCGGTGCTGTTCGCCTTGTCGATCGCTTCCTGCTCGGATTCGAACGTGTCGACCGACAGCACCGGGCCGAACAATTCGGTGGTGATGCTGTCGGCGTGCGCGACGCCGGTGCAGTCGAGGATCGTCGGCGCGTAGTAATACCCGTCGCGCGCCAGCTTTTTTCCGCCGGCGAGCACTTTCGCCCCCTGGCGCACCGAGCGCTCGACGACCGTCTCGATGTGGCGAAGCTGTCGCTCGGTACAGAGCGGGCCGTATTCGGTTTCCCGCTCGCCGGGGGAGCCGACGCGAATCCGCGATACGCGTTCCACTAGCAGCGCGAGGAATCGATCCTTGACGGACGCCTCGATCAGCAGGCGCGAGCCCGCGACGCAGCTCTGGCCGCTCGCCGCGAAGATCGCCGCGACTTGCGCATTCACCGCGCTCTGGATGTCGGTATCGGCGAACACGATGAACGGCGACTTGCCGCCGAGTTCGAGCGACACCTTGGCGAGGTTACCGGCCGTATTGCGTACGATGTGGCGCGCGGTCTCGGGGCCGCCGGTGAACGCGACCTTGTCCACATCGGGATGGCTGCTCAGCACCGCACCGCATTCCGGGCCGAAGCCCGTGACGACGTTGACGACACCGGGCGGGAAGCCGGCTTCGTGCACGACGCGCGCGAACTCGAGCAGCGGCCCCGGTGCTTCCTCGGATGCCTTCAGCACCACGGTGCAGCCGGCCGCGAGCGCGGGGCCGAGCTTGACCGCGGACAGGAACAGCTGGCTGTTCCACGGCACGATCGCGGCGACCACACCGACCGGCTGCCGCTCCAGCCATACCTGCATGTCGGGCTTGTCGACGGGGATGCTGCTGCCTTCGAGCTTGTCCGCGATGCCGGCGTAGTAGCGGTAATACTCGGCGACGTATGCAATCTGACTCGACGTTTCGCGGATGATCTTGCCGGTGTCGTTCGTTTCGATTTCGGCGAGCCGCGGTGCAGCCTGTTCGACGAGGTCCGCGAGCCGGTACAGCAGTTTGCCGCGCGCCGACGCGGTCAGACCTGCCCAGGCGCGATCGGTCAGTGCACGGCGGGCCGCCGCGACCGCACGATTCACTTCGTCCGTGCGGGCTTCCGGCATCTGCGCCCACACGGCGCCGGTCGCCGGATTGATGCTGCCGAAGGTCGTGGCGCCCGGTTCGAACCGCCCGTCGATATACAGTTGAAAATGTGCATTCATGACATCGCCCCCTTACCGGAACGCCGGCATCACGTCGCGGATCATCCGCTCGAGCGACGCCTTCTTGCGTTCGAAGCTCATGCCGGTGTCGATCCAGAACGAGTATTCGTCGAAGCCGAGCGCCTCATAGGCCTTGAGGCGCTCGATCACTTCGGCGGGCGTGCCGATCACGTTGTTCCTGCGCATCGCTTCCGGCGTGTAGAACGGGTGAGCGGCAATTTCGTCGCGGCTCAGCGGCTTGATCATCCCGCGGCTGACCGGACGCTCGTTCTTGAACCACGCGCCAAAGTAGTTGTAGAACACGTTGACTTCGTCGGCGGCCAGCTGCGCGTCGTCCTCGCTGCTCGCCACATAGGTGTGACGCAGCAGCATGATCTGCGGGCGCGGCACGTCGCTGTACTTCGCGCACGCGGCGTTGAAGTGGCCGACGAGCTTCTCGACTTCGTCGTCGCCGAGATGCAGCGGCGTGACCTGCACGTTACAGCCGTTGGCCACCGCGAACTCGTGGCTGTTCGGGTCGCGCGCGGCTACCCAGATCGGCGGATGTGGCTGCTGCAGCGGCAGCGGCGACGATGTCGTCGACGGGAACTTCCAGAATTCGCCGTCGTGCGCGTAATTGCCTTCCCACAGCTTCTTCACGGCCGGAATCAGCTCGCGCATGCGCTGGCCTGCGCTCCACGCGTCGAGACCCGGCATCAGGCGCTCGTATTCGAACGAGTAGGCGCCGCGCGCGATGCCGAGCTCGAGGCGCCCGCCCGAGATGATGTCCGTCATCGCGGCTTCGCCGGCGAGCTTGATCGGATGCCAGAACGGCGCGACGACCGTGCCCGTGCCGAGCCGTACGCGCTTCGTCTTGTTCGCGAGATCGGCGAGGTTGATGAACGGGTTCGGCGCGATCGTGAAATCCATGCCGTGGTGTTCGCCGGTCCAGACGGCGTGCATGCCGCCGCGATCGGCGATCTGGCACAGCTCGACCATCTCGTCGTACAGCTGCTTTTGGCTGGTCTGGTCGGAGACGCGCTCCATGTGAACGAAAAGCGAAAAACGCATGATGGGACCTTTCAGGAAAGAAGCGGACGGACGGTGCCGGTGCTGTGATCGCCGAAGTACAGGCCGTAACTCTTCAGCTGGCTCTCCTTGCGATAGCGTTCGAGCATGCTGGCGAGCGCGCTGTCCTGGAACGCGTCGGCGTCGAGATCGTCGAGGCTCACGAATTCGCCGGCGGCCGCCGCTTCATCCGGTGCGCTGCAGAGGAACGAGATGTACTGGTAGTGCGTCTCGGTATTGTTGTAGACCGAATAGATAAAGCTTGCCGATGCGTCGGGCTGGTATTGCCGGAAGAGTTCGGCGAGCGCCTTGTCGGCGCCTTCGCGGCCGATCTCCTTCGCGGGCAGTGTCCACTTGCCTTCGGCGGTGCGGATCATGAGCACCTTGTCGTCGCGCGCAATGATCGCGCTGACGACGACCTTCGGGCCCGCGATGACTTCGGTCGACAGCTTCGCCGGCGTGAAATAACCGCCGCGGTAGTAACCGAGCCCCGCGTAACCTGCCGAATGAAACGCCTCGACCTTGCCGACGATGATGGCGTGATCGCCCGCATCGATCACTTCGTGCGTCGTGCAGTCGAACCACGCGCTGACGTCGTCGATCAGCGGATTACGATGTGCGCTCAGATGCCAGCCGACGTTCGCGAAGCGGTCGTCGCTCGGGCGCGCGAACCTGTTCGACAGGTCCTTTTGCCCTTCCGCGAGGATGTTGATCGCAAAGTGACCGGCCGTGGAAAACGTCTGGAAATTGCTCGACGTCTTCGCGATGCTGACGAGCAGCAGTGCCGGATCCAGCGACACCGACGAGAACGAGTTCGCGGTAAAGCCGAGCGGCTGGCCGTCGTCGCGCACGGTGGTGACGATCGTCACGCCGGTCATGAAGGCGCCGAACGCATCGCGCAGTTCCCGCGTGTTGATGACCGGCATTTCCTGGCTGATTGCTTGGCTCATGTCACACTTCCGATTTCAGGGTTTCCGCCTGCGGCACGGTCTGCAGCCACGCGCGCAGCGCGCGATTGACTGTGTCGGGCGCGGTCAGGTTCACCATGTGACGCTCGCTCTCGATCACGACGGCCTTACCGTCTTGCGCGGCCTGCGCCATTTGCCGCGCCATCTCGGGCGTCGAATTCGGATCGTCCGATCCCGTCAGCACGAGGGCGGGGCACGCGATCCGGTGCCACGCGTCCGCGTAGACGTCGTCGCCGTTCGCGAAGGCGTGGTACGCGATCGCATAACCGGCGAGGTCGACCGACTGCAGCCACGATTGCACCTTTCGCGCGGCGGCCTGCTGCGCTTCTTCCGCATTGAACCAGCGCTTGAGCGGCGTATCGACGTCGACGGTGCCCGACCGCAATTCGGCGGCGCGTTGCAGCACGGCTTCGCGCGCCTGCTCGGTGCGGCGGTACACACCGTTCAGGACCGCCACGCGCTTGACGAGATCGGGGCGCGTGACGGCGACGCCGGCTGCGATCAACGAGCCCATCGAATGGCCGGCCAGGTTAACGGGGCCGACCTTCAGCGCGTCGATGAACTCGACCGCCCACTGCACGAATTGCGGCAACTCGGCGTCGTTGTCGAGCGGATCGCTCCTCCCGTGGCCCGGCATGTCGACGGAGATCACGCGAAAGTCGCGCGACAGGTCGTCGATCTGCGGATACCACGCGCTCGCCTGCATGCCGACCCCATGAATCAGCACCAGCGGTTCGCCGGCGCCCTGGTCGAGATAGTGGGCGACTCGGTTATTTGACAGCGGCAGGGTTCTTGACGTCATTTCCGAGCTCTGCGAGATCCTTGTAGCGGTCGCCGATGCGGTGATGCGGCCGGCCGGCGGTGGCGGCGCCGAGGGCAATGACGAGTTCGTCGGCGGCCGGCGCGTCCGGAATCGAGAACTGGAGCGTCAGGTAGTGCGAACGGCGGCCTTCGTCGTTCTTGTCCATCATCGGAATCAGCAGCGGCGCGTTGGCCGGGCCGCGCGTGTTGTTGAACGCGAGATACGACTTCGCGCCGACGGCCGTCCGATACGTATTGCCGAAATGCAGCGTGTGGATCAGCGCGGATGCGTGCTCGATCTCGCCGTCGAGACCGACGATCGCGCTCTTGCCGAACGCTTCGACGGCGTCGCCCGAACCGGCTTCGTCGAGGATCAGCTTCGTCAGGTGTTCGCTCAGTTGCGGTGCGAGCGCGCGAATCTCCGGCGACAGGTCCTCGACGTATCCGCGGCCCGCCCACGGGTTCTTGATCACGGCGACCGCGCCGATCATCTTCAGCGGTTTCGCAGCGACCTTGTCGCCATCCACGTACAGCGTTTCGACGTGGAGGACGGACTTCCGAATCAGGCTCATGGCACCTTCCTTTCATGCGTTGATTGTGAGATTCATTGTGGTATACCATGTTACGGCATGCCATGAGTGTTAACCCGTGTCTTGAAATTGCGCGAAAGCGGAGGTGAAAAATGAGTGCGTACTGGATTGCTCACGTGCAGGTGTTGGATCCCGTGAAGTACAAGGACTACACGGACCTCGCGCCGCAGGCGTTCAAGAAGTTCGGCGCTGTGTTCCTGGCACGCGGCGGCGCGTCGCAGACGCTCGAGGGCAACGCGTTCGAGCGCCACGTCGTGATCCGCTTTCCCGATATGGACACTGCGCTCGCGTGTTATCACTCACCGGAATACCAGGCGGCGAAGGCGAAGCGGGATGGACATTGCCGCGCACAGATCGCGATCGTCGAGGGGTTGGAGGGCTGAGCGGGCGATGTCGGCAGGCGCGCGGCGGGCGGGATGGAAAGCTCGCTGACAGTTAGGTCATAATATGGCATTCCATATTGGCGGCCGGTTCGTGGCCGGCTGCAGGCCCACACCGTTTCCAAGAGTGCCGTCCATGCAAGACCTGAAAATCGACCGCAATGCCAAGACCCTGCGCGAACTGACGCTCGACAAGCTGCGCGGCGCGATCGTGCAGGGCTATTTCCGACCGGGCGCACGGCTCGTCGAGCGCACGCTCTGCGACGAACTCGGCGTGAGTCGCACGGTGGTGCGCGAGGTGCTGCGGCATCTCGAGACGGAAGGGCTGGTCGAGACCGTGTCGCGGCAGGGGCCGGTGGTCGCGCGGCTCGATCCGGCGCAGGTGGGCGAGATCTATGAACTGCGCGGGCTGCTCGAAGCCAATGCCGCGCGTGCGTGCGCAGAGAGCGCCACACCCGAAGTCGTGCAGCGACTGCGCGAGAATCGCGCGGTGATCGAGGATGCGTTCGAGAAGGACGATCTGCCGCGCGTGCTCGAATACACCGAGCGCTTCTATGAAGCGCTGTTCGAGGCGGCCGGCAAGCAGGTGTCGCTGACGGTCGTCAAGACGCTTAACGCGCGCATCAACCGCCTGCGTGCGCTGACCATCGCGATGCCGGGGCGTGGCAGCGATTCCAATACCGAGATGAACCGCCTGCTCGACGCGATCGAGCGGCGCGACGGCGACGCAGCCGCGGCGGCATCGGCTGCACACATCAAGCGCGTGTCCGAGTTGGCACTGTCCGCGCTCGCGCAGCAGCAGGAAGAGGCCGTCGGCGATCGCTGACGGCACGCCGGCGCGGGCGTCGATACGCGCGATTCACCATGAAAGGCCGTCGGCACACCTGCCGGCGGCCTTTTGTTTCGTCTGTTGATTCGACTCATGGTATTCCATAATACAACGCCGCTCGTTGTAGCCCATAAGATGGCATACCATAATCTCATCGAGCGGCACAGCCATTACGGGAGGACGCCATGACCGAGTCGACAACCGAGTCCATCACGCAGCGGGCATTCGACGCGTCCGGCTTTCGCCGTGCGCTCGGCACATTCGTCACCGGCGTGACGGTCGTCACGACGATCCAGCCAGACGGTTCGCCGCGTGGCTTCACCGCGAATTCCTTCACGTCGGTGTCGCTCGATCCGCCGTTGATTCTCGTGTGCATCGCAAAGACGGCGTCGAGCCATCCGGTGTTCTCGGCCACGCAGCGTTTTGCGGTCAGCGTGCTCGCGGAAAACCAGACCGACGTGTCGGGCGTGTTCGCATCGAAAGCACAGGACAAATTCGCCCGGGTGCCGTGGGACACGCGCAAGACAGGTGCCCCGGTGATCCGGGATGCGGCCGCGAGCTTCGACTGCGTAACGCACGACGTGGTCGATGCGGGGGACCACATCATCCTGATCGGACGCGTGGTCGACTTCGCGCAGACAAGCGCGTCGCCGCTCGGCTATTGCCGCGGCGCGTACGTGAACTTCAGCCTGTCGCAGGAGGCGTTGTCCGCGGCGGGGCGCGCGCAGGTGGGCGCGATTCTCGAACATCGCGACGGGCTGGTGCTCGTCGATACGCCGCGCGGCCTGCGCCTGCCGACCGGCAGCCGGCTCGAACCGGCGAGCGATGCGGCGAGCCTGCGCGGCGTGCTGGCGAAACTCGGGCTCAACGCGCATCTCGACTTCCTGTTCGCCGTCTTCGAATCGGCCGGCGGCCGCGAGCCGGGCGTGCACATCTATTACCGCGGCCGCGTGATGCCCACCGGTTCGCCGTGGTTCGACAGCAGTATCCGCATCGTGCCGCTGTGGCAGGTTCCTTGGGACGAAATCGCCGATACCGCCGTGCGCTCGATGCTCGAGCGCTACGTGCGCGAACGCCGGCAGGACGCATATGGAATCTACGTTGGCGACGCGCAGGCCGGTACGGTCCAGCCGCTGGCTGTCGCATAACGGCATCGGCGGCGCGCGCTGCCGGACTGAGCACGCGTATTCGGAGGGCTGCCGTTCCGGTGGCCGCGAGCCGCACCCGTTTCACCTGGAGAGAGACCATGAGCAGCAGTAGCATCCCGCGTTTCGCAGCATCGCGTCTGGCATCGCAGCTTGCCTGTATCGCACCGTTGGCCGTTCTTTGCGCCGCACCGGCGCTCGCGGCGGAGCCGATCGTGTTCACGAGCTGGGGTGGCACGACCCAGTCGTCGCAGCAGAAGGACTGGGCGCAGCCGTTCACGCAGGCGAGCGGCATCAAGGTGCTGATGGACGGACCGACCGACTACGGCAAGCTCAAGGCGATGGTCGAAAGCGGCAACGTCAGCTGGGACGTGGTCGACGTCGAAGGCGACTTCGCGTATGCGGCGGAAAAGGCCGGGCTGATCGAGCCGATCGACTATTCCGTGGTGAAGAAGGCCGATCTCGACCCGCGCTTCGCGACGCCGTCCGCGGTGGGCAGTTTCTATTATTCGTTCGTACTCGGTTACAACAAGGCGAAGTACACGGGCGCGCAGCCGCAGAATTGGGCGGACCTGTTCGATACCACGCGCTTCCCGGGCAAGCGCACCTTCTACAAGTGGTCGGCGCCGGGTGTGCTCGAGATCGCGCTGCTTGCCGACGGCGTCGCGCCGAACAAGCTGTATCCGCTCGATCTCGACCGCGCGTTCAGGAAGCTCGATTCGATCAAGGGCGACATCGTCTGGTGGAGCGGCGGCGCGCAATCGCAGCAGCTGCTCGCGTCGGGCGAAGCGCCGATCGGCATGTTCTGGAACGGCCGCCTGCATGCGCTTGCGCAGACGGGCGTACCGGTCGGCATGTCGTGGAATCAGAACCTGACCGCCGCCGACATGCTCGTGATCCCGAAGGGGGCGAAGCATCGCGACGCGGCGATGAAGTTCCTGGCCGCCGCAACGAGCGCAGAGGCCCAGGCCAGGTTCGCCGCCAATACCGGCTATGCACCGATCAACGTGAAGTCGGCTGCGCTGATGCCGCCGGCGATCGCGAAAGCATTGCCCGACCAGTACAAGGGTTCGCAGATCAATCTCGACATGAAGTACTGGGCCGAGAACCGCGATGCGATCGCAAAGCGCTGGTACGCGTGGCAGTCGAAGTAAGCCGATGCGTCGCGTCGTACCGACCTGAACGCCATTCAGGATCCCGAACCGGATGGAACCGGCGCGGCAGAGCAACGAACCTGCATGGGGCCAGCGGAAACAGGCACTGAAGTGCCGGCGCCGGCCGACAAAGGAGACACCATGCCCAACGTATTGAGTACCGTCGCGCATCCTGCCGCGACGCCGCCGCGCAAGCGGCGCGACTGGCGCAGCATGCGGCTGCTGGCCCCTGCGATGCTGCTGCTCGTGATCTTTTTCCTGCTGCCGGTGCTGTCGCTGCTGTTGCGCAGCGTGCTCGAACCGACGCCCGGGCTGCACAACTACGAGCAACTGCTCGGCTCGACGACGTATGTGCGCGTGTTCGGCAATACGTTCGTCGTCGCGACGGTCGTGACGCTCGTCACCCTGATCGTCGGCTTTCCGATGGCGTGGCTGCTCGCCATCGCGCCGCGCAGGCTCAGTTCGGTCCTGTTCGCGATCCTGCTGTTGTCGATGTGGACGAACCTGCTCGCACGGACGTTCGCGTGGATGGTGCTGCTGCAGGGAACAGGGCCGATCAATCGCGCGCTGATGGCACTCGGCGTGATCCGCGAGCCGCTGTCGCTCGTGAACAACCTGACCGGCGTGACGATCGGCATGACCTACATCATGCTGCCGTTCCTCGTGATGCCGTTGCATGCAACGCTGCGCAGCATCGACCCGTCGACGCTGCGCGCAGCCGCGGTGTGCGGCGCGAGCCGTTGGCAGGCGTTCTGGCGGATCCTGGTGCCGCTCGCGATGCCCGGCGTGGCGTCCGGTGCGCTGATGGTGTTCGTCATGGCGCTCGGCTACTTCGTTACGCCGACGCTGCTGGGCGGGCCGTCGTACATGATGCTGGCTGAACTGATCGCGCAGCTGGTGCAGGAGCTGCTGAACTGGGGCCTCGCGGGGGCCGCGGCCTTCGTCCTGCTTGCCGTCACGCTTGCGCTCTATGCGTTGCAGCTGCGCTTCACCGGCAGCACAAACGCCGCCGGAGGTCGCTGACATGTTGCTCGATTTCGATCGCCTCGGCGCGCTGCGCTGGATCCTGGTGGCTGTGGGCGCGGCCGTTGCACTGTTCCTGCTGTTGCCGATCGTGTTTATCGTCGCGTTGTCGTTCGGCGATTCGCAATGGCTCATTTTCCCGCCGCCGGGCTGGACACTCGAATGGTATCGGCAGCTGTTTACCGACGCCGGCTGGATCGACTCGCTGCTGACCAGCGCGAAGCTGGCGATCATCGTCACGATGCTGTCCGTCGCGATCGGGTTTCTTGCCTCGCTGGCGCTCGTGCGCGGCAAGTTCCGCGGCCGCGAGGCGGTGCGGGGCTTTTTCCTGACGCCGATGGTGCTGCCCGTTGTCGTGCTCGCCGTTGCGCTCTATGCGTTCTTCCTGCGTATCGGGCTGAACGGCACGATGACCGGCTTCGTGATCGGCCACCTGATCATTGCGCTGCCGTTTTCGATCATCTCGATCAGCAATTCGCTCGTGAGCTTCGACACGGCGCTGGAAGATGCCGCGCTGATCTGTGGCGCATCGCCGCTCACGGTGAAGCTGCGCGTCACGCTGCCTGCCATCCGGCTCGGCCTGTTCGCCGCCGCGGTGTTCGCGTTCCTTGCGTCGTGGGACGAAGTCGTGGTGTCGATCTTCATGTCGAGCCCGACGCTGCAGACGCTGCCCGTACGGATCTGGGCGACGCTGCGGCAAGACCTGACTCCCGTCGTCGCGGCCGCGTCGTCGCTGCTCGTTGGACTGACGATCGTATTGATGCTGGCGGGCGCGGTGGTGCGCCGCGCACGCGCTCACTGAGGTAACACGCCATGACTGCTTTCCTGCAAATTCAGCGCCTGCGCAAGACCTACGATGACGTCGTCGCGATCGATCAGGTGTCGCTCGACGTGCGCAAGGGCGAATTCATGACTTTCCTCGGACCATCGGGTTCGGGCAAGAGCACCACGCTTTATATCGTCGCGGGCTTTCAGGCGCCGACTGACGGACGCGTGCTGCTCGACGGCAAGTCGCTGCTCTCGATTGCGCCGAACCAGCGCAACATCGGGATGGTGTTTCAGCGTTATACGCTGTTTCCCCACCTCACCGTGGGCGAGAACGTCGCGTTCCCGCTGCGCGTGCGGCGCCGGCCCGACGCGGAAGTCCGCGCCAAAGTGGAGCAGATGCTGAAGCTCGTGCATCTGTCCGAATGCCGTGACCGGATGCCTGCGCAACTCTCCGGCGGCCAGCAGCAGCGCGTCGCGATCGCGCGTGCGCTTGCCTACGATCCGCCCGTGCTGCTGATGGACGAGCCGCTGTCCGCGCTCGACAAGAAGCTGCGCGAGGAAATCCAGCTCGAACTGCGCCGCATTCACCAGGAAACCGGCGTGACGATTCTTTACGTCACGCACGACCAGGAGGAGGCGCTGCGTCTGTCGGACCGCATCGCCGTATTCAACCATGGCCGTATCGAGCAAGTCGGCACCGGCGAGGAACTGTATGCGAACCCGGCATCGCGCTTCGTCGCGAGCTTTATCGGCAACTCGAATTTCCTGCCGGTCAAGGTGACGAAGACGAGCGACGGCCGCATGGGCGGCGTGTTGCCGAACGGCCTCGAAATGGCGTCTGACATGTTCCATCCGACGCTTGCCGCCGGCGACGAAGGCGCGCTGATGATTCGTCCGGAACAGATGCGGATCAGTTCGCTGCAACACGCGGGCGGCGCAAGCGTTTCGAACGCCGGCGCGGGCCTGCCCGTCACGGTGCGCGATGTCACCTATCTCGGCGATGCGATGCACTACGCGGTCGCGACGCCGTGGCAGCAGGAAATCTCGATCCGCATGCCGGCCGCCCGTCGGCACGACGACGGCATCGCGATCGGTGCGCAGGCGCTCGTCGACTGGGATGCGCGCGACGTGCGCCTGTTCGCGCAAGCCTGATGGCGGCAGCCATGAGTCATGCACTGCCGTCACTGAAAGTCGAGCGGCCCACCGCCACGCTGCGGGAACTCGCGCTCGAGAAGATGCGCAGCGCGATTCTGGACGCGCATTTTCAGCCGGGCGAGCGGCTGATCGAGCGCTCGCTGTGCGAGATCCTCGGCGTGAGCCGTACTGTCGTGCGCGAGGTCTTGCGCCATCTGGAAACGGAGGGCCTTGTCGACTCGATACCGAACCAGGGGCCGATCGTCGCGGTCCTTGACTTCGATACGGCCGCCGAAATCTACGAGATACGCGCGCTGCTCGAAGGCGAGGCCGCGATGGCCTGCGCGCAGCATGCGGACGCGTCGCTCGTCGCGGATCTTTCGGCGTGCATCGACCGGATCCGGCAGGCGTTCGACACGCAGGATCATCAGGCGGTGAAGCAGCTTACCTCGGCGTTCTATGAGCGCATGTTCATCGCCGGGAAGAAGCACGTCGCATGGGAGATCGTGCAGACCTTGATCGCGCGCATCAACCGGCTGCGTGCGCTAACGATCGCTTCCGATGATCGCGGACACCAGGCTGTCGGGGAGATGCGGGAGATTCTCGCGGGCATTGCAGCCGGCAACGGGTTGGCGGCACGCGACGCAGCCGTCGCACACGTGGCTCGCGTGGCCGAGATCGCGGGCAGGCTGCTGGCCCATGGTCGGGAGGGCGAATCGTGGCGGCAGGTCGGGTAGCGCACATCGATGTGTCGCTGGCGGCGCCCTTACGCATTTATATTCCCAGGACGGAACGGACGCGGGATCGAACACGCTGTTGATCATCCCGCCCCGTTTTGACGCGCCTCGGCCCGCGTCCCGACCCAGCCACAAATAGCCGCCGGATAAGGTCCGGCACGCGTATCGGCAAGGTTCGCCGTCGTCCGTTGCGTCAGTCATCGCGCAACTTCGCGCCCACGCCGGCATACTTTCCGGCCGGACTACATGAGTTGGTTGGACGAAAAATACGTCGACGCCGCCCTCTTGCCGGCGTCCACCTGAACCGCCCCTGTTTCCCGAACCCTCCCCCCACCAGAAAGCCTCGACATCCCCGCCAATATTGCCAAACGCAATGGCGTCATTAAACCCATTGCATTGCCAGCATGCAGGGAGGAACCGTATCTTCGTCTCCATACAAGGAGACACACATGAAGATCGCATTTCTGGGCGCTGGCGCGCTGGGTTGCGCCATCGGTTCCGCGCTGACGGAAGGCGGCCACGAGACATGGCTCGTGGACCGCTTTGCCGCCCACGTCGAGGCCATGTCGCGCAGCGGCCTCCAGGTCGACGACGAGCGCGGCACGCGCCGCGTCGCGGTTCGCGCGACGATGAATCCCGCCGAAGTCGGCCCGGTCGACCTCGTTGTCGTGCTGGTCAAGTCCTTTCACACGGATTCGGCGATGCGCGGCGCGCGCGAGCTCGTCGGCCCCGAGACGGTCGTGCTGTCGTTGCAGAACGGCCTCGGCCACGAAGACGTGCTGAGCGGGATCGTCGGACGCGAGCGCGTGCTTGCCGGCAAGACCTACGTCGGCGGCGTGCTGCGTGCGCCGGGCCATATTCAGTCCGGCGTGACGGGCAAGCTCACGATCATCGGCGAACTCGACGGTTGCATCACGCGCCGCGCGCAGGCGATCGCGGAGGCGTTCGACAGCGCCGGTCTGACCACCACGGTCAGCGACAACATCGTCGGCACGATGTGGGACAAGCTGCTCATCAACGTCGCAACGGGCGCGATCACGGGCATCACGCGCCTCACCTACGGCCAGCTCTACGACGAGCCCGTCCTGAAGGCCGCCTCGCTGGCGGCCGTCGACGAGGCAATGACAGTCGCGAAAGCCGCCGGCATCGCGCTTTCGATCGAGCACGCCGAAGAAGCCTGGAATATGGCCGCCGAGGGGCTTTCACCCGCATTCAAGACCTCGATGCTGCAAAGCCTGGAGAAGTCGTCGATGACCGAAATCGACTTCATCAACGGCGCAGTCGTGCAGTGGGGCGAACGGCTTGGCGTGCCGACGCCGGTGAACTCGACGCTCGTCGCATGCATCAAGGGGATCGAGCGCGCGATCACGGATCGCCAGAAGGAAGGAGCGCCGGTATGAGCGCAACCAAAGCCTATCTCGAACACGTGGCCATCTGGGTGAAGGACATCCACTGGCATATCCGCTTCTTCGAAAGCGTGCTCGGCATGACGATGCGAGAAGTCGACGGCACGCGCGAGGAACCGCGTCAGTACTGGACGCTGGGCGGCCTGCAGTTCATCAGCGCGCCGGGGCATGACGGAACCGAAGGCCGGCTCGCGCATCTCGGCGTGATGTGCGAAGACCTCGAAGCGGCGATCGCCGCCGCGCAGGCGTTCGGTGTCACCGACATGCCGCAGGGCCGTAACTGGCTGCGTCTGCCCGACGGGCTCGTCGTCGAACTGATTCAGGCCAGGCCCGTCACCTGCGTGGCGCAGGCGCTGGCGATCAACCCGCGCGCCGAGGCGTGAGCATGAGCACGAGCACCATCACCGAAAAATACTGGGACGATGCGCGGGAAGGCGACGAGTGCGTCAGCCCGACCTACACCGTCACGAAAGAACGCATCCTCGCGTATGCCGACCTCACCGGCGACCACACGCCGGTTCATGTCGACGAGGCATACGCGAACGCGAGCCACTTCGGCTGCATCGTCGCACACGGCCTGTTCGGCTTGTCCATCGCCGACGGCCTCAAGACGCGAAGCGACTATCGTTTCCTGCCGGGCATGTCGCTCGGATGGACCTGGGACTTCCTGTTGCCGATCAAGGTCAACGACGTGCTGCATGTGAAGTTCCGGGTGGGCTCGATGCGGCCGAGCAAGAGCCGTCCGGACTGGGGCATCGTCGTGTTGCCGTCCGAGTTGATCAATCAGAACGGTGAAGTCGTTCAACGCGGCGAGCATCGTCTGATGATCCCGCGCCGTCCGGGAGCGAACTGATGCAGGCCCGTCCCCTCGAAGGTATCCGCGTCGTCGATTACAGCCACTTTCTTGCCGGCCCGTATGTCGGACGGTGCCTCGCCGCACTCGGCGCTGAAGTGATCAAGGTCGAGCGCCCCGGCAGCGGCGATGCCGGCCGCCAGCACGCCACGATTCTCGACGACCAGCAAAGCGCCTATTTCCTGCAGCTCAACATGGGCAAGCGGGGTGTCAGCGTCAACATGAAGGATCCGCGCGGCAAGACGTTCATGCAGCGCCTGTGCGATTCGGCGGACGTGTTCATCGAGAACTACCGGCCCGGCGCGCTCGACCGGCTCGGCCTCGGCTATGCAGCGTTGTCGGAGCGCAATCCCGGCCTCGTCTACTGCTCGATTTCGGCGTATGGACACACGGGGCCCGACGCGCATCGCGCGGGCTTCGGTCTCATCGCGGAAGCCAGGAGCGGCATCATGCAAATGATCGGCAATCCGGGCGAGCCGCCGCCGCTCATGCGGATTTCGCTCGGCGACATGTACACGGGCATTCACGCCGTCGCGGCGATCAACGCCGCACTGCTCGGCCGCGTGAAGAGCGGGCGCGGTCAGCATATCGACATGGCGCTGTACGACACGCTCTTCTCGATGCACGAGTACGCGGTCCAGTGCTACACGATGCAAGGCGTGGTGCCCGAGCAAACCGGGCATGACATGCCGACCTCGACCCTGTACGGCGTATTTCGCGCGGCCGACGGCGATCTCGTCATCGCTGCGCAGGTCGATGATGCATGGAAGCGGTTCGCAACGGTCGTCGAACAGCACGGCGGTCCGGCCGGCTTCAGCGCCGATACGCGGTTTCATGACTTGAACGGGCGCAATGCGAACCGCGAGGCGATTCTCTCGGTCGTGAAGCCGTGGGTGGCCGCGCGCTCCGTCGCGGATGTGCTGGCGCTGCTCGACGGCGTCGACGTGCCGAGTGCGAAGGTTCAGCGCATCGACGAGGTCGTCGCCGATCCGCAGATCGTCGCGCGCGGCATGGTGATCGAGCAGACGCATCCGCGCCTTGGAAAACTGCGGCTGCCGAACCTGCCGTTCCGCTTCTCCGATTGCGACACGTCCATCCGCGACGTCGGTCCCGATCTCGGCCAGCACAACGCGGAAGTTGCGCAGTCGCTGGGTTTCAGTGCAGCGGAGATCGACGCGATGCAAACCGACGGGGTGCTCTTCTCGAAGCCGGGGGCGCAATGAGCGATCGATACGCGGTAATCGGCAATCCGATCGGCCATACGAAATCGCCGCTGATCCACGGCCTTTTTGCAAGGGAAACCGGGCAGGACATCACCTATGCCGCCATCGAGGGGCCGCTGGAACCGGCCGGTGCTTTTGGCGATACAGTGAGGGCCTTCATCGCGGCGGGCGGCAAGGGGATGAACGTCACCGCGCCGTTCAAGCTGCAGGCGTTCGCGATGGCCGACGAGCGTAGCGAAAGAGCGACGCTCGCGGGCGCCGTCAACGCGATGCGGTTCGAGAACGGCCGCATCGTGGCGGAGAACTTCGATGGCGTCGGCCTCGTGCGCGACATCGAGGTCAACCTGCACCAGCCCATGGCGGGCAAGCGCGTGCTGGTGCTCGGCGCGGGCGGCGCCGTGCGCGGCGCGCTGCTGCCGTTCCTCGCGGCGCGGCCGGCGCGACTCGTGATCGCCAACCGCAGCGTGGACAAAGCGCAGGCGCTGGTCGAGCAGGTCGCGGCAGGCGTCACGCTGACTGCATGCGGTTATGCGGAGCTCGGGTCGATGGGGCAGTTCGACCTCGTCGTCAACGCGACGTCGGCGAGCTTGATCGGGCAATTGCCGCCCGTTCCGCCGGGCGTCTTCGACGCGACCGGCGCGGCCTATGAGCTGGCGTACGGAAAGGGTCTCACGCCGTTCCTGCAGCTCGCGCGTCGGGCGGGCGTGCAACGCATCGCCGACGGCGTCGGCATGCTGGTCGAACAGGCGGCCGAGGCGTTCGCCTGGTGGCGCGGGGTTCGTCCGCGCACGCAGGCCGTCATCGATCAGCTGACTGTCCCGCTCGACTGACGAGCCGCGGAAGCGCCGCACGCGATCGCACCATTCGCGATGGTGTTCATCCTGCCGTATGTGACGGGCACGCCCGGCGCGTCGAAGCCGGTATTACGCAGGCCCCGAAGACCATGGAGAGTGAAATGGAGAAAACGGGCATCGCGGTAGCGGGGGCGGGTTACATCGGGCTCGAACATATACGCGTGATACGCGAAAGTGCGACATGCGCGCTTGCGGCCGTGATCGACCCGTCCGATGCGGCGGCAGACGTTGCAGCGCAAGCGGGCGTGCCGCATTACCGATCGCTCGACGAACTGTTCGAGAAGGATCGTCCCGACGGCGTGGTCCTTGCGACACCCAACACGCTTCACGTGGAGCACGCACGCCTGAGCATGCAGGCCGGCGTGCCGATGCTGCTCGAGAAGCCCATCGCCACCACGGTGGAACAGGCGGAAGCGCTCGTTGCCGATGTCGAGCGCTATCGCGCGAGCGTATTGATCGGTCATCATCGCGCGCATAGTCCGATCATGACGCGCGCGAAGGAAATCATCGACGAGGGGCGGCTCGGTTCGCTGGTCGCCGTGATGGGCAGTGCGCTGTTTTTCAAGCCCGATCGCTATTTCGCGGACGCGCCATGGCGCAAGCAGCCGGGCGGCGGCCCGATCCTGCTCAACATGATTCACGAGATTCACAATCTGCGGATGCTGTGCGGCGACATCGTGGCGGTGCAGGCGTTTTCGTCGCGTGCGACGCGCGGCCTTGCCGTCGAGGATACCGTCGCCATCAACCTGCGTTTCGCGGGCGGCGCACTCGGCACGTTCCTGTTGTCGGATACGGCCGCCAGCGCGCGCAGCTGGGAACAGACTTCGCAGGAGAACCGCGCGTACCCGTCGTATTCCGACGAGGATTGCTACGTGATCGCCGGCACCTTCGGATCGTTGTCGATTCCGACGATGCGTCTCAAGACCTACGGCAGGGACGAGGATCGATCCTGGTGGAAGCCGTTCGATGTCAGCGTGGTCGCGATGACGCGCGACGATCCGCTCAGGCGTCAGATGGAACACTTCGGGCGAGTCGTGCGCGGCGAAGCCACGCCGATCGTCACCGCGCGCGACGGCTTGCAGAATCTCCGCATCATCGAGGCGATCGTGAAGGCCGCACAAACGGGCACGGTCGTCGAAACGACGTCACGCTGAAACTCGATAAGGTCAATGATGAAAACTTTTCTCATGCTGCACGGCATCAACCACAACATGTTCGGCAAGCGCGATCCGGTTCAATACGGAACGGCCACGCTCGCCGACATCGACGCCCGGCTCCAGGCGCTGGCCGCGGAGCTTGGCGTCGCCGTCGAGAGCTTCCAGACGAACAGCGAAGGCGACATGTGCCTGCGCATTCATCAGGCGTTCCTCGACAAGGTCGATGGCGTACTCATCAATGCCGGTGCCTGGACGCATTACAGCTACGGGATCCGGGACGCACTCGCGATCCTGACGGTGCCGATCGTCGAGATTCATATGTCCAACATCCATGCGCGCGAGACCTTCCGCCATCATTCCGTGTTCGCCGAGATCGTGAAGGGGCAGATCTGCGGGTTCGGTCTCGACAGCTATTTGCTCGGGCTCCGGGCGGCGGTATCGGCCGCCGCCTGACGTTTCGGGCGGGGTGCAGGCGCGGCGCTGCCGCATCGACGCGGCCGGATCGAATGGACGGGACGGGCACATCGACGGATGCGCCCGTCGTCCAAGGGAATCAATGCGTTTGCATCGACGCTTTCGCGAGTCTCGTCCCGCTCAAGACTTCTTCGCGGAGCCGGTGATATTGCTCTTTCGGGATTGGCGCAGCGTCTTTCCGTCCGAGGTCGTCGAGATGCACGCGATAGGTCTCCCGCGCACTCCATGCGGCGAGCGCGGAGACGATCGTGGCGCCCAGCGTGATCGAGCCGATCATCAAGGGCACGTTGTGCGATCCCGGCGGCGCGACCGCCGCGAAGAGCGCGGGAAGCAGCGCGGTAACGGTGGTGCCGATGTTCTGCGCGATCGCCATCGCCGAGACGCGAAAGCGCGTCGGGAACAGTTCCGGATAGAAGCCGGGGAACACCGCGTTATAGCCCTGGTACACCACACCCCACATCAGGATCGACATCACGAAGGCGACGGGCAGGTTGTGCACGCTGATCGCATAGAGATACGCATACGAAAGGAGGCCGGACGAGAGTGCGCCGAAGATCATCAGCGGCCGCCGCCCGATGCGATCCGAGAGATTCCCGACATACGGAATGACGAGCACCGCGACGATGTTGCCGACCACCGGAATCCACAGGTACACGCTCGCATGGAAGTTGATGCCGTACGAGGGTTGCACTGCATACGCGGCGCCGAAGATGGTGGTGACGACCGGGATCACGTTCATGAACGCCATGAAAAAGACGCGCAGCATGTCGGGCCAGCTGTACTTGAACGCTTCGAGGATCGGCGCACGCGCGACCTGACCGCTCGCGTCTTCCCTGGCGAATGCGGCGGTTTCGTCGACTTCGCGGCGAATGATGAAGCCCGCGATCAGGACGACTGCGCTCAACAGGAACGGAATGCGCCAGCCCCATGCGGCGAACGCGTCTTCCGGCATGTAGTAGGCCAGCGGCAGGAAGACGGCGGCTGCCAGAATCTGGCCGGCCTGCACGCCCTGCAAGGTGAAACTCGCGAAGTAGCCGCGTCGGCCGAACGGTGCCTGTTCCATGATCATCGAGCTGGCGCCGGAGATTTCGCCTGCGACGGCGAAACCCTGCACCAGGCGCAGGATGACGAGCAGCGCGGGCGCGAGCATGCCGACCGATTGATACGTGGGCAGCACGCCGACGGCCATCGTCGAGAAGCCCATCAGGAACATGCAGATCAGGAGGACGGTCTTGCGGCCGTGCGTGTCGCCCCAGTGTCCGAGAACGAATGCGCCGATGGGCCGCGCCACGTAACCCACGCCGTACGTGGCCAGCGAGGCCACGATCGCTATCTTCGGGTCGCCTTTGGGAAAAAAGATCTGAGGAAAGATCAGCGCCGCAGCCTGTGCGTAGATGAAGAAGTCGTAGTACTCGAGCGCGGAGCCGATCCAGCCGCTTGCCCGCGCTTTCCGTGCCTGTTTGCGGGCTCTTTCATCCCTGAGCCCGTCGGTCCCGCCGCCTTGCCGCGGCATTCCGTTGTCCATGAACGTCTCCTGATCTTGAATTGACTGGAGCAGCATCGTCGGCTGCATCTCCGGCGACTCGAACGTGGCCGCCCTCGCCGGGAGGCGGGCTGTCGAGCCCAAATTGAAGATACGGGGTAGCCCCTCGGCAGGCAATGCAATGAATACAATGAGGGCATTGCGTTCGACAATATCGCCATGAACACCTCCGAGCTACCCGATCTCAAGCTGCTGCAGCTCTTCGACCTGCTGTACGACCTGCGCAGCGTCACGCGCGCTGCCGAGCAGCTTGGACAGAGCCAGCCAACGGTCAGCATCTGGCTCGGCCGGCTGCGCGAACATCTGCAGGATCCGCTGTTCGTCCGCACGCCGACGGGGATGACGCCGACGCCCCAGGCCGACGCGCTGATCGGACCGTGCAGGGAGATACTGGAGTCGCTTCGCCGGTTCTCGGCGTGGGAAATTTCATTCGATCCGGGTACCGCGAAGCGCCGCTTCCGGATCTGCATGACCGATGCGAGTCACATCACGCTGCTTCCGAGAATGCTGGCGTACGTGCGCGCACACGCGCCGGGGATCCGGCTGGAGGCCGCGCGAATAGACGGAAATACGGAACGCGCGCTCGAATCGGGCGAAGCCGATCTGGCGATCGGTCATGTGCCGTGGCTCGGCAGCGGGATGTATCAGCAACAGCTCTATATGCAGGATTGGGTGTGTCTCGCCAGCCCGGATCATCCGCGCGTACGCACGCGACTGAGCACGAAACAGTATCGCAGCGAGGGGCACGTGATCATCGCTGCCGGCACGGGCGCGCAACTGCTGGAGCAGGCGCTGCTGCGCGAGAACATAGAGCGCAATGTCGTCCTCGAGCTTCCGGGCATGCTCGGGCTCGGGTCGATCATCAAGTCGACCGATCTGATCGCCACGTTGCCACGGAACATCGGGGAAACGCTGGCGAAGGTCAACGACATCGTGGTCTATTCCTGCCCCTTCCGGGTCGACCAATTCGCGGTGCGGCAGCATTGGCACGCCAAGTACCATCACGAAGCGGGCAATCGCTGGCTGCGGTCCGTGGTGGCCGATTTGTTCTCGAGCAGAAGTTGAGCGGCCGATTCGCTTGAGGAAAAAGCGAGCCGGTTTGCGCAAACCGACGGTCAACGCGCCAACCCCGCCCGAATCTACGTAATTCTACGTACCCCCGCATACGTAGTTATCCGCTTGTAAGCCCCCGCGCCGCGCGGAATACTACGACCCACCGCCCCGGCCCTCGACAGGACCGGGGCGCGACGCATTGACGTCACGCGCGCGCGGCCGCCCACCCGGCAGCCGGGCGCAGTCGAAAACCAAATAGGAGACTAGGAGACGCCATGAATCGGGCATCCAGCACCCTGATCTGGATCGCGGTCGCGCTGCTTGGCGCATTCGCGTTCGGAACGATCGCGCTCGCGCACGGCGAGCGCGTCAGCGCGTTGTGGATCGTGATCGCCGCAGTCTGCGTGTATCTGATCGCATATCGCTTCTACAGCCGCTTCATCGCCAGCAAGGTCATGCAGCTCGACGGGCTGCGGATGACGCCGGCCGTCAAGTACAACGACGGCCTCGACTACGTGCCGACCAACAAGTACGTGCTGTTCGGCCATCACTTCGCCGCGATCGCCGGCGCCGGCCCGCTCGTCGGGCCCGTGCTCGCCGCGCAGATGGGCTACACGCCCGGCATGCTGTGGATCCTGGCCGGCGTCGTGTTTGCGGGCGCGGTGCAGGACTTCATCGTGCTGTTCATCTCGACGCGTCGCGACGGACGCTCGCTCGGCGATCTCGTCAAGATGGAACTCGGCACGGTGCCCGGCGTGATCGCGCTGTTCGGCGCGTTCCTGATCATGGTGATCATCCTCGCGGTGCTCGCGCTGATCGTCGTGAAGGCGCTGACCAATTCGCCGTGGGGCACGTTCACCGTCGCCGCGACGATTCCGATCGCGCTGTTCATGGGCGTCTACACGCGCTACATCCGTCCGGGCCGCATCGGCGAGGTGTCGATCATCGGCTTCGTGCTGCTGATGGCGTCGATCGCGTTCGGCCAGAACGTGCACGATTCGCCGACGCTCGCCGCCTGGTTCACGTTCAGCGGCACGCAGCTCACCTGGATCCTGATCGGCTACGGCTTCGTCGCATCGGTGCTGCCGGTGTGGCTGCTGCTCGCGCCGCGCGACTACCTGTCGACGTTCCTGAAGATCGGCACGATCGTCGGCCTGGCGATCGGCATCCTGGTCGTCGCGCCGGAACTGAAGATGCCCGCGCTGACGAAGTTCGTCGACGGCACGGGCCCGGTATGGTCGGGCAACCTGTTCCCGTTCCTGTTCATCACGATCGCATGCGGCGCGGTATCGGGCTTCCACGCGCTGATCTCGTCGGGCACGACGCCGAAGCTGATCGACAACGAAACCAACGCGCGCTTCATCGGCTACGGCGCGATGCTGATGGAATCGTTCGTCGCGATCATGGCGCTGGTCGCCGCGTGCGTGATCGAGCCGGGCATCTACTTCGCGATGAACGCGCCGGCCGCCGTGCTCGGCTCGACGCCGGAAGCGGTCGCGAACACCGTCACGCAATGGGGCTTCGTGCTGACGCCCGACATGCTGACGCAGACGGCGAAGGCGGTCGGCGAGACGACCATCATCGCGCGTGCGGGCGGCGCACCGACGCTGGCCGTCGGCATGGCGCACATCCTGCACCAGGTGATCGGCGGCGAAGCGATGATGGCGTTCTGGTATCACTTCGCGATCCTGTTCGAGGCGCTGTTCATCCTGACGGCCGTCGACGCCGGCACGCGCGCGGGCCGCTTCATGCTGCAGGATCTGCTCGGCACGTTCCACCCGGCGCTCAAGCGCACCGAATCGCTGCCCGCGAACCTGGTCGCGACCGGTCTGTGCGTGGCCGCGTGGGGCTACTTCCTGTATCAGGGCGTGGTCGATCCGCTCGGCGGCATCAACACGCTGTGGCCGCTGTTCGGCATCTCGAACCAGATGCTTGCCGCGATCGCGCTGGTGCTTGGCACCGTCGTGCTGTTCAAGATGAAGCGCGAGCGCTATGCGTGGGTGACGATCGTGCCGACCGTGTGGCTGCTGATCTGCACGCTGACGGCCGGCTGGCAGAAGATCTTCGATGCGAACCCGAAGGTCAGCTTCCTCGCGCACGCGGCGAAGCTGCAGGCCGCGGTGGACGAAGGCAAGGTGCTCGCGCCGGCGAAGTCGATCGCGCAGATGAAGCGGATCATCTTCAACGACTATATCGACGCCGCGCTCGCCGGGCTGTTCATCCTCGTCGTGGTGAGCATCGCGGTGTACGGGCTGCTGGCCGTGCTGCGCGCGCGCCGCGAGTCGAAGCCGACCGTGCGCGAGACGCCGTACGAGGCGATGCCGGCCGCGCAGCTCGGCAGCGGACGTTAAGGGGAGGCCGCGATGTTCAGCGATCTTGGCAGCGACCTGCGCAGTGCGGGGCGTTACCTCGGGCAGGCGTTGCGGCTGATGGTCGGCCTGCCCGACTACGATACCTATGTCGCGCACATGCGCGCCACGCATCCGGACCGCGAGCCGATGACGTACGAGGCATTCTTCCGCGAACGTCAGAATGCGCGGTACGGATCGGGCGCGGGGAAGTGCTGCTGAACTGAACCGGTCGCCGGTCCGGTGGCGAACACGAAAGCGTCGTGACTTGCGTCACGGCGCTTTTTCTTTGTCCGGCGACGGCCGCGGCGACGTGACGTTTGCGGATCCTCGAGCCGTCGTTTCCCGGCCGCCGGTATCATGGAACCCATTTGATTTGCGCCGATGAGTTGCGCAGGAGGATCAGGTCGTGCATGTCGGTGAGCGTTTCAACAGCATTACGCATCTTGTCGGCGCGGTGCTGTCGGTGGCGGGACTGGCGGCGCTCGTGACGATGGGCGCGCTCGAAGGCGACCCCTACAAGGTGGTCAGCTTCAGCGTGTACGGCGCGATGCTGTGCGTGCTCTACGCGATCTCGACGCTCTATCACAGCGTGCGCAATCCGCGCCTGAAGGCGATTCTGCAGAAATGCGACCACTCGGCGATCTATCTGCTGATTGCCGGCAGCTATACGCCGTTTACGCTGGTGACGCTGCGCGGCCCGTGGGGCTGGTCGCTGTTCGGCGTGAGTTGGGGGCTGGCCGTGTTCGGCATCGCGCAGGAACTCACGCTCGGGCGGCGCACGCGAATCCTGTCGATGGTGCTGTACGTGCTGATGGGCTGGCTCGCGCTCGTCGCGATCCGTCCGCTGATCCACGCGCTGCCGCCGGTCGGCACCGCGTGGCTCGTGGCCGGCGGCGTGATCTACAGCGTCGGCATCTACTTCTTCATCAACGACGAGCGGATTCGCCACGGCCACGGCATCTGGCATCTGTTCGTGCTGGCGGGGAGCCTGTGCCAGTTCGTCAGTGTCGCGATGTATGTCGCGTGAGCGGGGGGGGCTGCGACCCTCACCCACGTTCGCGCGCCGCCACCGCCGCCGTCAACGCCTGAAACCCGACCCATCCCCAGTACACGCGGTGATGCGCGATCAGCCCGTCGCGCAGATCCATCACCTCGACGAGATCGACCTGGTCGCCGTCCGGCGTCGCGCGTGGATATTCCCACGTGAGCTGCCGCCCGTTCGAGAAGAACAGGCCGGTTCGGTACCAGCGTCCGAGCCGGTTGTGCGGATTGCGCAGGCCTGCCGAGAAGAACTCGCCGATCGCGGCCTTGCCGTGCAGCACGCCTGAACCCTGCGCGGGCAGCGTGACGACGATCAACGGTGTTTCGAGCACCGCGTCGTCCGCATACAGCGCCATCAGCGCATCGAGATCGCGGGCGACGACGGCGGCGTGCCAGTCGTCGTGAATGCGCCGGGCATCGGCATCGGAAGGGATCATTGCGGGTTCCTCGAAAGGTCGGTGACGGGACCCACTGTATCGACGCCGCGCCGGCGGACGTTTCACCGCAAACCGAAATGTGGATGCCTATCCCGCCAGTGCGTCGAGATTCAGCGCATACGACTTGCCGATCCACGCGGCCGAATCGCGATGGTCGCGCAGGTCGTCGCCGGTATTCGGGTGCAGGAAGATATCCAGCGCGCCGTGGTTCAGCACGAGCCACGGCACGATGTCGTCGAACTGCGCGGCGCCGAACGCGATCTGGTACGACCACGCCGGATGCGGGCCGACCGGGCGTTCGTGAAAGCGGCCGAGTTCGATGATCGCGCCGAAGCGTGCTTCGATGGTCTGACGAAACGCCCACGCCGCGTCGCGGCTGGCGGCATCGAAGTAGACGTGCGCGTGCCAGTTCTTGATGGCGTTGACGTCGATGAAATCCATGGAAAGACCCGAAGAAAAGTAGAACCCGCATGAAGCGCCGGACGAAGCGGCGCGATACGTCATTATCGCGCGCACTCGTCGGGGATGTCGGGTCGCGGCGAGCAAGGCTTGTCGGATGTCGGAAACGCACGATGCAGGTGCGGGATTTTTCAGGCGGCGTCACGTCCGGCGCATCACGCAACAAACCCGTGCGGGCTCGCGCTGCAGCCTTCGCCGCGTCGGCAACACGTCATTTCGAAAATTGAAAAAGCGCCGCGCGCGCCGCGCGAAACCGTCGCGAAAAACGCGATCAGGTAATTGAATGAAATAAAGAAATTCCGTTCGGGCGGGATTCTCGAATGCGGCCGCTTTCAGGCCGGGCACCCGACCCGAAAATATCAATTGCGGATTCGGCTATTCAAGCGGCGCGGTGCGCGGCATACGATGGTTTCAACGCATCGCCACGATCGATGCGGAAACAACCATCTTGAGGCCAATACCATGCGATCCCTCGTATCCGTTGCTCTTCTGTCCGGCGCACTCGCTGCGCTGCCTGCCGTCAGCTTTGCGCAAACCGCCGGTGCCGACTGGTCGCCGAACGCGACGCATCTGACCTGGTCCGCGGCGCGCGCGGAAACCGACGTGCAGTTGATGCAGATGACGCGCGCCGGCTACCGCGCGACGACGGCCGGCAACCAGAACTATCCGCTTGCGATGCAGCGCGCGCTCGAACGCGTGCGCACCCCGGTGCCGGACCGCTCGGCCGAGGAGAAGGCCGCGATGCAGGCGCGTGCGGCGCGCGACGCGCAGACGGGTCATCCGGTCAGGGCGTTCTTCGTGAAGACCGCGTATTACCTGAAGGGCGAGAACACGTTCTGATGCAGGAGGCGAGCATGGGATGCATGACCCGATTCCCCGACGTCGTGCGTGCGTCGGCACTGCGTCGGCTGCCGGACGTGCGCCCGGCGTCGCGAAGGACTGATCTGCACGGCGCGTGGCGTCGTGCGCCCGGCCGTCGCGATGCGAGCCGCGGCGCGTCCGCGTGCCGAACCGGATGGCCTGACGTGAGCGCGGACGACGATCCGCGAAGCGAGCGCGAATCATGAAGGCCACGAAGAAACCCCGTCGCCACGTGCCGCTGACGCGCGAGTGGCTGTTGCCGCTGCCGCCTGCGTACGCGCGCGACATTTCCCTCAAATGCCACATGGCGCTCGTCGCGCTGCGCGGCGAGCACGGCAGCGAAGCGCTGCTGCTGCGCTTGCGCACGAGCCTCTACCTGGTGTTCCTGGCGCTCGACGACTTGAACCGCGCGGACGTTAGCGTCGAGCTCTGCGTCGACGCGGAGCGCGCGCTCGATGCGAGCACGGCGCGCGCACGGCAAGGCGGCGCGTGGACGCTGACCGAAGACGAAGGAGCGTTGCTCGAACGTGTGCTCGCCGCGAACGACGCCTGTGTCGACTCGCTGACGCGATATCGGCTGACGGAGCTGTGGCGGCATGTCTGCGCGTTCGCGGCCAGCGGCGAGCCGAAACTGGTCGAGCATGCGGCCGCGCGGATGCAGACGCACCGGACCGAGGCGCTGGCCGCCTAGCGGCCGCGCACCGAAGCAGGCGGGAGGAGGAGACAGGGCCGACCGCGCGCTCGCGCGGCTGCCGACGCAGGCGAATACCGGCAGGACGCGGCCCAAAACGAAAGCGCCACGGAGTGGGTTCACTCCGTGGCGCTTCTATTCCTGCGTGCGTGCGCGGAGGCCGAGCCTCCGCTTCGCCTGACGGTCGCTCAGGCCGCCGCGGCCGGCTTCGTCGGCTTCTGCAGCTTGCCCTTGCCGGCGCGCTGGATTTCCTCGAGCTTGATCTCGACGTGACGCGAGAACACGTACTCGGCCGGACGCTGCTTGTCGATCGAGATGTCCGGCGCGAACGCGCCTTCGGTCCTGATGCCCTTGCGGCTGATGGCGAACGCCTTCAGCGGATGCGCGATCGTGTCCATCACGGCGGTGGCCTCGAAGCCGCAGTGGACCATGCAGTCCGCGCACTTCTCGTAGTTGCCGACGCCGTAGTTGTCCCAGTTCGTGTCTTCCATCAGTTCCTTGAAGGTCTTCACATAACCTTCGCCGACCAGATAGCACGGCTTCTGCCAGCCGAACACGGTACGCGCCGGGTTGCCCCACGGCGTGCACTTGTACGTCTGGTTGCCGGCCAGGAAGTCGAGGAACAGCGACGACTGGCTGAACGACCAGCGCTTGCCGCCTTCGCCGCGCTTGAAAATTTCGCGGAACAGGTTCTTCGTCTTGTCGCGGTTCAGGAAGTGCTGCTGATCCGGCGCGCGTTCGTACGCGTAGCCCGGCGACACGGTGATGCCGTCGACGCCGATCGGCTTGAGCGTGTCGAAGAACTTCGCGACGCGCTCGGGGATCGCGTCGTTGAACAGCGTGCAGTTGATGTTCACGCGGAAGCCGCGGCGCTTCGCTTCCTTGATCGCCGCGACGGCCTTGTCGTACACGCCTTCCTGCGACACCGAGTGATCGTGCATCTCCTTGTCGCCGTCGAGGTGGACCGACCAGACGAAATACGGATTCGGCTGGTAGTCGTCCATCTTCTTTTCCATCAGCAGCGCGTTCGTGCACAGGTACACGAACTTCTTGCGCTTCATGATGCCCTTGACGATTTCCGGCATTTCCTTGTGCAGCAGCGGCTCGCCGCCGGCGATCGAGACGATCGGCGCACCGCATTCGTCGACGGCCTCGAGGCATTCCTCGACGGACAGGCGCTGGTTCAGGATCGGGTCCGGATAATCGATCTTGCCGCAGCCGTTACACGCGAGGTTGCAGCGGAACAGCGGCTCGAGCATCAGCGCGAGCGGATAGCGTTTGTTGCCGGACAGGTGTTGGCGCATGATGTACGCGCCGACGCGGACTTGCTGGAGCAGCGGAATAGACAAGAGATGTCCTCCTTAAACTTCGCGGGCGACAGCTTGCGTGAGCTTCGCCGGCAGCTTGAATTCGACTTTTTCCTCACGGCCCGCCATCGTCGCGACTTCGACGGGCCCCAGCGCGCGCAGCGCGCCGATTACATCCTCGACCATCTCTTCGGGCGCCGACGCGCCGGCGGTCAGGCCGACCGTCTGCACGCCCGCGAACCATTCGGCCTTCACTTCCGAGCCGTCTGCGACGAGATAGCTCGGCACGCCGCTTTCGGTGCCGATCTCGCGCAGGCGGTTCGAATTCGAACTGTTGGTTGCGCCGACCACGAGCAGCACGTCGACCTGCTCGCTCAACTCGCGCACGGCTGCCTGGCGGTTTTGCGTCGCGTAGCAGATGTCGCGCGTGTCCGGACCGACGATGTCGGTGAACCGGCGCTGCAGCGCTTCGATGATGCCGCGCGTATCGTCGACCGACAGCGTCGTCTGCGTGACGTACGCCACCGGCGTATCGACCGGCAGCGTCAGCGTGTCGACCTCGGCCTCGCTCTGCACCAGCACCACCTCGGCCGGAATCTGGCCGATCGTTCCTTCGACTTCCGGATGGCCCGCATGGCCGATCAGGATCAGCCGACGGCCGGCGGCCACGTATTGCCGGCCCTGCACGTGCACCTTCGTGACGAGCGGACAGGTCGCGTCGAGCACGTCGAGCCCGCGCGCCTGCGCGTCGCGCTCGACCGTCTGGGCGACACCGTGCGCGCTGAAGATCGCGACGGCGCCATGCGGCACCTCGTCGAGTTCCTCAACGAATCGTGCCCCTTTATTACGCAGATTTTCGACGACATGCCGGTTATGGACGATCTCGTGACGCACATAGACCGGCGCGCCGTGCTGTTGCAGCGCGCGATCGACGATCTCGATCGCACGGACAACCCCCGCACAAAAGCCGCGGGGCTGGGCAAGGATGACTCGCATAAGTGAGCGAACTCCGACGACAGAAACGGGGTTCGATGAGCTGGCACCGCTCGATCGCCCCGGCTTGATGTTATGAAGGCAGGAAACGAACCGGCCAGGCCAGGCCCCGGAACCCCGAATTAATCGCGCATTTTAACCCTATCGGGCCGTCCTTGCTTTGGCGCTGAATCTGGCGTGTTGCAACCGCGGCACGGGCGCGTCGGCGCTCGCGCACGCGGAACCCAGTAAACTACGCGGTTTCGCGGACAGCCGCTCCGGCTGCCCGGCGTCGCGCTCATTTCAAGGCCTTTCGATGACCGTCGATTTTTTCGCGTATTGCCCGTCCGCCCGTGCGGCGTCGGGTTCCCTTGTTCCGACCCCGAGTGATCGATCCGGCGCCGTCCGGCGGGAGGCGCGCCGATGATGCTGGCGATCGCATTCCTGCTGTCCGGCCTGTCGCTGGTGATCTGGATCGTGTTGCTGGTCGCGCGCGGCGGCTTCTGGCGCGCGCAGCCCGCACGGCCGCTGCCGCCCGAGGCGCGCGGCGCGGCGGCGGAAGCCGGCTGGCCGGCCGTCGTTGCGGTCGTGCCGGCGCGCAACGAAGCCGACGTGATCGCGCGCGCGGCGACCTCGCTGCTTGAGCAGGACTATCCGGGCGATTTTCATCTGATCATCGTCGACGACCACAGCGACGACGGCACGGCCGATGCGGCCCGCGCGGCCGCGCTCGCGGCCAACCGCGCCGAGCGCCTGACGGTGCTGGGCGCGAAGCCGCTGCCGGCCGGCTGGTCGGGCAAGGTGTGGGCGCAGTCGCAGGGGATCGCCGCGGTGCGCACGCTCGGCCTGCCGGCCGACTACCTGCTGCTGACGGATGCCGACATCGGCCATCCGCCGGACGCGGTCGCGCAGCTCGTCACGCGCGCGCAGGCCGAAGAGCGCGATCTCGTGTCGCTGATGGTGCGGCTGCGCTGCGACTCGTTCTGGGAAAAGGCGCTGATCCCGGCGTTCGTGTTCTTCTTCGCGAAGCTCTATCCGTTCTCGTGGATCAACAATCCGCGCAACAAGACCGCGGGCGCCGCGGGCGGCTGCATGCTCGTCAAGCGTACGGCGCTCGAGGAAGCGGGCGGCATCGAGTCGATCCGCGGCGCGCTGATCGACGACTGCAGCCTCGCCGCGCAGATCAAGCATCGCGGCAGCGGCCGCCATCCGATCCGTCTCGATCTCGCCGACCGCAGCGTGTCGCTGCGCCCGTACGACAGCTGGCGCGACATCTGGAACATGATCGCGCGCACCGCGTTCACGCAGCTGCACTATTCGCCGTGGCTGCTCGCCGGCACGCTGCTCGGGATGACGATCATCTACCTCGTGCCGCCCGTCGCGGCACTCGTGTACGGCGCGCGCGCGTGGCCGGCATGGCTCGCGTGGGCGTCGATGTGCGCCGCGTATGCGCCGATGCTGCGCTACTACCGGCGTTCGCCGCTGTGGGCGCCCGCGCTGCCGCTCGTCGCGGCGTTCTATGTCGGCGCGACCTTCGCGTCCGCGTGGCGCTACTGGCGCGGCAAGGGCGGGCAGTGGAAGGCGCGCGTGCAGGCGCCGGTCGATCGCTGAGGGAGCGACCGCCGCCTGCATCCGGCGTCGCGGCGGCTCGCCGATCCCGTAGGCGCCGCCGCCGAAACGGCGACGCCGATGCCCGGAAAACGAACAGCCCGATCGGCTACGCACCGATCGGGCTGTTTTTCGTTGGCGGCGCGTCGCGGCGCGCTTATCGCTGGGTCAGCATCATGTACATCTGGATCACGACGTCCGGCGAGAACGTGAACGGCACCCAGCCGTAGCCGGTGTGACGCGCGACCAGCAGGCGGTCGCCGTTCGACTGCTTCTGCACGGCCATCATCGGGTTCTTCGTCGACACGAAACGCCAGCCGGGCGGAATGCCCTGCGGCGGTTCCGGCTGCATCGACGCGCGCGCGTGCGCGAGTTCCTCGATCAGCTGGCCGAGCTGTTCCGGATGCAGCGTGATCGATTCGCCGTTGACGGTCAGCGTGAGCTCGTTCTGCGACGGGCGCGACACGTGCAGCGTCGACTTGTCGGCCGGCGCCGGTTCGGTCGATTCTGCCGGTGCCGCGGCCGCCACGTCGGTGCCGGTCGCGGCAACGACCGCGGTCCCGGTCCCCGCAGCGTCGGTCGCTTCGGTCGCTACGTCGGTCGCCGCTTCGGCGGCCGACGACCCGGCTGCATCGGCGGGTTCGGCCGCGAGGGCGGCCGGCGTGTCCGTCGGCTCCGCCACTTCCACATCCTCGATCTCGGCCGCTGCGGCCGTCTGCGTCGTCATCGCATCCTTGACGACGGCTTCGACCAGCGCTTCCGCGTCGGCGACGGCCTTCGCGTGGCGCTCGGCGGCCGCCTCGGCCTCCGCGATCGCTTCGGTGTGGCGCTGCGTGACGGCTTCGGCCTCGGCAGTGGCTTCGGCATGACGCTTCGCGGCGGCTTCGGCTTCGGCGATCGCCTGCGCGTGACGCTGCGCGACGGCCTGCGCCTCGGCGGTGGCTTCCGCGTGGCGCTGCGCCGCGGCTTCGGTTTCGGCGATCGCTTGCGCATGGCGCTGCGCGAGCGCTTCCGCTTCGGCGATCATCGCCGCGTGGCGCTGCGTCGCGGCTTCGGCCTCGGCGGTGGCTTCGGCATGACGCTTCGCGGCGGCCTGGGCTTCGGCGATGGCCTGCGCGTGACGTTGCGCGGCGGCTTCCGCTTCGGTCGCGGCGGCGTGATGACGCTGCGCGGCGGCCTCGGCTTCGGCGATCGCCGCCGCATGGCGTTGCGATGCGGCTTCGGCATCCGCGTGGCGCTGTGCGAGCGCTTCGGTCAGCGCGGTCGCTTCCGCGTGGCGCTGCACGGCGGCTTCGGCTTGGGCGGCTGCATCGGTATGACGCTGCGCGGCGGCCTCGGCCTGCGCGGTCGCTTCGGCGTGACGCTGCTGCGCCGCTTCGGCCTCGGCGGCCGCTTCCAGGTGGCGCTGCGCGGCAGCGCGGGCTTCGGTTTCCGCAGCGGCGTGGCGCTCGGCGGCGGCTTCGGCTTCCGCCGCGGCGGCGCGCGCGAAGGCTTCCGCGCTGCGTGCCGCCTGTTGCGCGGCGTGGTGATCGTGGAGGAGCTGATCGACGCCCGTCTTGAGCGCATCGATCTGATCGTTCAGGTTCATGCGTGCTTTCTCTGCGTAGGACCCGCGATTTTACCCGCTGCGCCGGTGACGGTCCGCGCGCGACGTGTAACAAAGTGCGCAAAGCGGCGCGACGTACGCCGCTTTGTGCTACTTCAGGTAGCCCGCCGAGCGGAACCAGTCGAGCGCGTCGCGCAGCCCGTCGCGATACGGCCGCGCGCGGTAGCCGAGTTCGCGCTCGGCCTTCGCGGACGTGAAATACATCTTGTTCTTCGACATCCGCAGACCGTCCACGGTGACGAACGGCTCCTTCTTCGTGAACTTCGCGACGGCCTCGGCGCCGACCGCGAGCGGGTACAGCGGCCAGCGCGGCAGCGCGATCGTCGGCGCCTTGCGGCCCGTCATCTGCGCGATGTCGGCGAGCATCTGCTGCAGCGGCAGGTTCTCGCCGCCGAGGATGTAGCGCTCGCCGATCCTGCCGCGCTCCAGCGCGAGGAAGTGGCCGTGCGCGACGTCGTCGACGTGCACCAGGTTCAGCCCGGTGTCGACGAACGCGGGAATCTTGCCGAGCGCGGCCTCGACGATGATGCGGCCGGTCGGCGTCGGTTTCACGTCGCGCGGGCCGATCGGGGTCGACGGGTTGACGATCACGGCCGGCAGCCCTTCGTCGGCGATCATCCGCTCGACCGCGCGCTCGGCCAGCACCTTGCTGCGCTTGTATACGCCGATCGCCTGTTCGGGCGTCAGCGGCCGGTTCTCGTCGGCCGGATCGCCGGCGCTGGTGACCTTCAGCGTCGCGACGCTGCTCGTGTAGACGATCCGCTCGACGCCCTCGGCGCGCGCCGCGCGCATCGTCGCGACCGCGCCTTCGAGGTTCGCGCGCTCGATCTCGTCGGGATCGGGCGCCCACAGCCGGTAATCGGCCGCCACGTGCAGCAGGTAGCGCACGCCGCGCAGCGCGGCGCGCATCGACGTCTCGTCGCGCATGTCGCCGGTGACGATCTCGGCGTCGAGATCCGCGAGGTTCGTGCGCGGGCTGGTCGGGCGCACCAGCACGCGCACCGCATAGCCCTTCTGCTGCGCGATGCGCGCGACGGCCGAGCCGACGAAACCGGACGCGCCGGTGACCAGGACGAGATCGCGGGAGGTATCAGTCATGCCATTCCTTCGTGGCCGCGCGCGAGCGGCGCGGCGGTTGTGCGTCGGCGAGATTGTACGTGGTCGGCGCGCGCGGCGACGGCGGCACGGCGCGCGCGGCGGGCATGGCCGTTGCGCCGGTTCGTGCGCGTGGCCGGCCGTCCGCCCCGCGGCGCACGTGTGTGAACCGGCCGACGCGACTACAATGCCGGGCTTGAAATGCAACGGGAGAGGGGTGACGCGATGACCCGCAATGAACTGGACGAACGGATCGAGACCTACTACGTGCGGGTGCGCGGCGTCGTGCAGGGCGTCGGCTTCCGTCACGCGACGGTGCGCGAGGCGCACGCGCTGAAGCTGCGCGGCTGGGTGTCGAATCTCGACGACGGCAGCGTCGAGGCGATGATCCAGGGCCCGGGCGCACAGATCGACCGGATGCTCGCGTGGCTGCGCCACGGTCCGCCGGCCGCACGCGTGACCGAGGTGACGTTCGAGGAGCGCCAGACCGAAAAGCGCTTCGAGCGCTTCCAGCAGCAATAGGCGCATATGACGGGGTATCCGGAGGCCGGGCGCGGCGTCATGTTGTCGGTGGCGGCGTCGACGCTGTTCGCGCTGATGTCGGCGTACGCAAAATTGCTCGTGCCGCTGACCGGCCTCGACATCTTCGCGTGGCGCGTGTTGTGGACCGCGCCCGGCGCGCTTGCGCTGGTGGCGCTGCGCGGCCGCTGGCCGGCGCTCGCCGCGCTCGCCGCACGCAGCGTGCGCGACTGGCGGCTGCTGATCGCGGTGCCGGCGAGCGCCGCGCTGCTCGGCCTGCAGCTGTGGCTGTTCCTGTGGGCGCCGCTGCACGGGCGCATGCTCGAAGTGTCGCTCGGCTATTTCCTGCTGCCGCTGACGATGGTGCTGGTCGGCCGCTTCTACTATCACGAACGGCTCGATCCGCTGCAATGGGCGGCCGTCGCGTGCGCGGCGCTCGGCGTCGCGCATGAGGTCTGGGCGACGCGCGCGTTCGCGTGGCCGACGCTCGTCGTCGCGCTCGGCTATCCGCCGTATTTCGTGCTGCGTCGCCGGATCAACGCCGATTCGCTGGCCGCGTTCGCGATCGAGGTCGCACTGCTGTGCCCGATCGCGATCGCGATGGTCGCGACCAGCGCGACGCCGGTCGGCAGCCATCCGCTGCTGTGGACCGTGCTGCTGCCGGGCCTCGGCGTGCTCAGCACACTCGCGCTCGCGTGCTACCTGAAGGCGAGCCGGATGCTGCCGATGGCGCTGTTCGGGATCCTCGGCTACGTCGAGCCGGTGCTGCTCGTCGCGGTGTCGCTGCTGCTGCTCGGCGAGACGCTCACGGTCGCGAAGCTCGCGACCTACGGGCCGATCTGGGCCGCCGTTGCGCTGACCGCATGGCACAGCGCGATGCTGATGCGGCGCCTGCCCGTGCGCAAATAGTCGTCGCCCGTGATGGCCCGCACCGCGATGCGCGGCGTGCGGCATGCCGCGCCTCGCGCGTCGAGGGTGCGCGTGCGGCCCGCAACTGACGACCCACTGACGGCCCACTGACGCCCGGCTGGCAGCCTTGCCAGTCGGGCCTCTGCGATCTCGCCCCTGTAACCGAACCGAAGATTCCGTTGCACTTTGTTACTTAGGGTATCCCCGCATCGGCCGTTAGACTGATCTGACCGTCTTTACTTCGTATGCAGTGTTCCAATGAACGGTCATCTCCGTGCCTGGCCAGCCGGATTGGCGCGATGCGAGCATACGCGTGTCGCCGCCGGTCGCGCTCGCCTTCCCGTTTCTTCCCCTGAATCTTCCGGTGCGTGCCGCGCCGCCATCGCGCGGGGGCGGTCATGTCGTTGAATGCGCCGCTTGCCGCCGCCAGTGTGCCGCCGCGCAGCGGCCGCCTGATCGAAGTCGACTTCTTCCGCGGGATCGTGCTGCTGATGATCGTCGTCGATCACATCGGCGCGAGCGTGCTGTCGCGCGTGACGCTGCATGCGTTCGCCCTGTGCGACGCGGCCGAGGTGTTCGTGTTTCTCGGCGGCTTCGCGACCGCGAGCGCGTACGGCGCGATCGCCGAACGGCACGGCGCGCGCGCCGCGCAGCGGCGTTTCGTGCGGCGCGCGATGCAGATCTACCGCGCGTTCCTCGCGACGTCGACGCTGATGCTCGTCGTGTCCGCGGTGCTCGACCACTATGGAATCGACGCGCCGAACCTCGCGCTCGACGACGTCAGCGTGATGCTCGCGTCGCCGCTCACGGGCCTCGCCGAACTGCTGACGTTCCAGCGCCAGCCGTATCTCGCGTCGGTGCTGCCGATGTACGTGCTGTTCGCGCTCGCATCGCCGGCGTTGGTGCCGTTCGCGCGCCGTCATCCGTGGCTGCTCGTCGCGCTCAGCGTCGCGTCGTGGCTCGCGGCCGGCTGGCTCGGCCCGGAACTGCTCGATACCGACACGTTCCGCTGGAGCTTCAATCCGTTCGCGTGGCAGCTGATGTTCGTCGCCGGCGTGCTCGCGCGCTGCCAGCCGTTCTATCGGCGCGTCGCGCTCGGGCGCTGGAGCGCGGCGGCAACCGGCGTCGCGTGCGCGGTCGTGCTCGGCTGCGCGAGCTACAAGCTGTTCTCGGGGCTGCCGGTGCCCGAAGGCGTGCTCAAGCGCGATCTCGCGCTGCCGCGCGTCGTGAGCTTCGCAGCCGTCGCGTGGCTGATGGCCGACTGGGTGCGCTATGGCTGGATCGCGCGGGTCGCGCAGGCCGTGCGGCCCGTCGTCGCGGTCGGCCAGCGCGGGCTGATCTGCTTCGTCGCGGGCGCGGTGATCTCGCTGGTCATCGATTCGCTGCTGCATCCGGTCGCGAACGGCGCGGCGCTGCGCCATCTCGGCGTGGGCTTCGCGGCCGACGCCTGCGCGCTCGGGCTGATGATGGCGGTGGCCGGTTCGGGGGCGTGGTTCTCGCGATGGCGCAGCGCGGCTGCGTGAGCACGCGGGAGGCGCGGGAAGGGCTCGAGGCGCGCGAAGCGCGCAGGCGGCACGCCGGCGTGCCGTCAGTGGCGCGAGCCGATATCGGAGCGGGAAGCGGGGGACGTGTCGTCGGATTCGGCGTCGTCGCGTTCGTCGGACGCTGCCGCGTCGTCCTGCTGCGCGAGTACCGCATCGGCTTCGGCGGCTGCCCGGGCGGCGCGCAATGCGGTGCATCGCTGCGCGCGCCGGATGTCGGACAGTATCCTCAAGAGCCGCGTCGTCTTGCTTTTCATCGTGTTCTCCTGCTTGTCGCGCGTCTCGTCGGAAGCGCTCCCTGCAACCAGTGTAGGACGCGATTGCGCAACCGGCAGGAGAATGTGGCGCGCACGCAGCACGCCGAGGGATAGCCCTTACTGCGCGGCGACGGCCTGCGCCTGCAGCGCTTCGTCGCGACGCTCTTCCGCGCAGCGCTGATGCTGGCGCGACAGGCGGTTCATCATTGGCAGCAGCAGCAGCGCGAGCAGCATGCCGATCGCGGCGAGCCAGCCGAGCTTCTCGAACAGCGACAGATACAGCGGCAGCGATTCGGTCGCCGGCAGTTCGTGCGACGGCATCTGCGCGAAGTTCGCGACGACGCTGCCCAGATACTGCGACACGCCCGTCGCGACGAAGTACGCACCCATCATGAAGCCGCTCATCCGCGCCGGCACGTAGCGCGCGATCATCGCGAGGCCGAGGCCGCTCACCAGCAGTTCGCCGAGCGAGTAGAGGCCGTAGCCCCACACCATGAACCACGACGACACGCGGCCGTCGACCGCATAGCGGCCGCTGATCGTGAACACGAGATAGCCGGCGGCGACCGCGCCGAAGCCGAGCGCGTACTTCGCGGCGACCGGCAGGTCGCGGCCGCGCTTCGAGAACGCGTTGTAGACCCACACGAGCACCGGGCTCAGCAGCATGATCCAGATCGGGTTCAGCGCCTGGAACTGCGCGGCGCTCCACGTGAACAGCGTCGTGCCGAACAGGATGAAGCGCGGATCGACGTTGCGCAGCGCGAACAGCGTCAGCGACGTCGACATCTGCACGTAGAAGATGAAGAACAGGATCACCTGCGCGATCAGCACGAGCGCGGCGATCAGGCCGGCGCGCTCGGAGCGCTCCGACTTCGCGATCATGTACGCGAAGATCGCGAGGATCGCAGCCGCGGCCGTCCACACGCTCGCGACGGCCAGCTGCTTGTGCTGCAGCACGTACAGCGTGATGAGCGCGAGCGCGACGCCGCCCGCCGCGACCGCGCCCAGGCGCTTCCAGCGGATCGGCTCGTCGTCGGGCTGCGAGCCGATGTGCGCGAGCGTGCGGTGCATCAGCATGAAGTTCAGGATCGCGAGCAGCATACCGCCGCAGCAGACCGCGAACGCGGTGTGCCAGCCCCAGTGATCCTTGATCCACGGCGTCGCGAGCATCGACACGGTCGAGCCGATGTTGACCGCCATGTAGTAGATCGTGAACGCGCTGTCGATGCGCGCGTCGTCGCCTTCGTAGATGCGGCGCACGAGGTTCGCCGCGTTGGCCTTGAACAGGCCGTTGCCGACGACGATCACGCCGAGCGACGTGTACATGTAGACCAGTTGGTCGTTCGGAACCGCCAGCATCAGGTAGCCGGCGCACAGCACGGCCGCGCCGATGATCATCGTGCGACGGGCGCCGAGCACCTTGTCGCCGATCCAGCCGCCGATCGACGGCGACGCGTAGACGAGTGCGGTGAATGCGCCCCACGTCAGGTTCGCATGGCTGTCGGTGAAGCCGAGCCGGTCGACCATGAACAGGACCAGGAGCGCGGCCATGCCGTAGTAGCCGAAGCGCTCCCACATTTCGATGAGGAAGACCGTCGTAAACGATCGGGTTTGTGAAACAGGTGCGTGCATCATCAAATCTCGTTGAAACGGGCGACGCGGATCGCGTGTCGCCAAGGGTCGAACTGGCGCCCGTGCGTGGCGGCCGGGTAGGCCTGCGCGCAGGCGGTGGCATCAGTCGGGCGGTTGGCCCGGGCCGGGGTCAGACTCCGCCGGAATCCGGCGGGGCGAGCCCCCGACCGGCGCGCGAATGGTAACGTTTGCCGGTCCGGTGCGTCAGGTCCGCACCACATAGGGAAATCCCCGACGTGGCAGCAGCTTTCAGGAACATTTGTCTCGTCATGTCGTTGTAAACTTCGCGCCCGGCCCTCCGAAAAATCCCGGAGAGCCGCTTGCAGCTTGCCTGTGAAGGCGGTGAGTCTGGCAAGATAGCGCTTCTTTTCGCTCGCTTCGGCCCCTGTTTAGTGCACCGGGCTCAACGCCGAAGGCGTGCGCAAACCCGAAGACTAAGCCATATCCACCTAACTTAGTTACTTTCCATCAAACATTTTTTGACGACCACTTTTCGGCCTGCTATGGTTCCCCCCACTGAAAACCCGCGGTCTGCCGACGCTGCCGCCGCACTGGGCAGCAAGATTCGCGCGTTGCGCCAACGACTGAAGCGCACGCTCGACGAAACGGCGACGGTCGCGGGCATTTCGAAGCCGTTTCTGTCCCAGGTCGAGCGCGGGCTCGCATCGCCGTCGCTGACTTCGCTGGCCGGCATCGCGCAGGCGCTTGGCGTGACGGTGCAGTACTTCGTGGATACGCCGAGCGAGGAACGCTCGGTCTGTCGAGGCGAGCAGCTGCGCTTCTTCGGATTCGCCGATTCGGCGAACCTGTTCGCGAGGCTGACCAACGTGACCGAAGGGCGTCAGCTCGAGGCGATCCTCGTGCGGATGCCGCCGGGACAGAAACGCTCGGAGGTGACGACACATGCAGGAGAGGAGTTCCTGTATGTGATTGAAGGGGAAGTGTCGCTGACGCTGGAAGGCAAGACGTTCGTCCTGCAGGCCGGCGACAGTTCGCACTATCAGTCGACGGTCCCGCACAGCTGGGTCAACACCGCGAAGATCGAGTCGGTGGTGGTCTGGGTCGGTACACCGAGGCTGTTCTAACGCACAGGTATTCCTTCGTTTCCGAGACGGAGTGCCTGTCGAAAGAAACGTAAGGAATACTAATATGCAATACGAGAATCACGGGCCTCCTCAATCGCTGCTCCCGACAGCGTCTCACGCGTAACCCGCGGCACCTGCCGCGCGACGCTCACCGAACAACCTTCTCAAGACTGCCACGATGAAATCCTTGCATGCCATGTCGGCCGTGCTGGCCGCGCTCGCCCTGACGACGCCCGCCGCTCGCGCCGTTACCGTCCCGTCGAACGTCACGCTCGCTGCGCAGCAGGACCTGACGCGACAGGTGCCCGCCGAAGTCGAGTCGCTCGATCCCGCGCACATCGAATCGTGGACCGGCAACACCATCGGCCTCGACCTGTTCGAGGGGCTCGCCCGCATCGATGCGAGCGGCCAGGTCGTGCCGGGCGTCGCGATGTCGTGGGAGCGCAAGACGCCGACGACGTGGATCTTCAAGCTTCGCCACGACGCGAAGTGGAGCAACGGCCAGCCCGTGACGGCCGCCGATTTCGTCTACTCGTGGCAGCGCCTCGTCGATCCGAAGACAGGCTCGAAATACACGATCCTCGTCGAGTTCGTGAAGAACTCGAAGGAGATCATCGCGGGCAAGGCCGCGCCGTCGACGCTCGGCGTGCGCGCGGTCGACCCGTACACGCTGGAAGTGACGACCGACGTGCCGGTCGCGTTCTTCCCCGAGCTGACCGCGATGGCGCCGCTCGCGCCGGTGAACAAGGACGTGGTCGCGAAGTTCGGCGACGCATGGACGCGCCCGGGCAACCTCGTCAGCAACGGCGCATACCAGCTGGTCGACTGGCAGCCGAACAACCGCATCGTGATGACGAAGGACGCGAAGTACTGGAATGCGCCGAAGGTCGTGATCAACAAGGTCACGTACCTGCCGATCGAAAGCGACGAGACGGCGATGCGCATGTACCAGGCCGGCCAGATCGACTACAGCTACTCGATTCCGTCGGGGATCTTCCAGCAGGTCAGCAAGCAGTTCGGCGGCGAACTGCGGCCGGGCCTGCAGCTCGCGACGTACTACTACTACCTGAACAACAGCGATCCGGCGCTGAAGGACAAGCGCGTGCGCCAGGCGCTGTCGATGGTGATCGATCGCGACGTGCTGACGCAGCGGCTCACGCAGGCCGGCGAGAAGCCGATGTTCGGGCTGATGCCGAACGGCACGAAGGGCGTGCAGCCGTTCACGCCGGAATGGGCGGCGTGGCCGATGGCCAAGCGCGTCGAGACCGCGAAGAACCTGCTGAAGCAGGCCGGCTACTCGGATGCGAAGCCGCTGTCGTTCACGCTGACGTACAACACCAACGACCTGCACAAGAAGGTCGCGCTGTTCGCCGCATCCGAATGGCGCACGAAGCTCGGCATCAACACCAGGCTCGAGAACGTCGAATTCAAGGTGCTGATGAAGGAGCGCCATGACGGCAAGGTGCAGATCGCGCGCGACGGCTGGTTCGCCGACTACAACGACGCGATGACCTTCTTCGACCTGATCCGCTGCGGCAGCTCGCAGAATACCGTCGGCTACTGCAACAAGCAGGTCGATGCGCTCGTCGACGAAGGCAACCAGAAGCTCGACGACAAGGCGCGCGCCGCGCTGCTCACGCAGGCGCACGACACGGCGATGAACGACACGCCGATGGTGCCGCTGTTCCAGTATTCGGCCGACCGCCTCGTAAAGCCGTACGTGGGCGGCTACTCGCTGAAGAACGTGATCGACATGCGTGCTTCGCAGGACATGTACCTGATCAAGCACTGAGCGGAGCGATCATGCTGGCCTACGCTTTGAGACGCACGTTGTGGGCGGTGCCGACGATCCTCGCGGTCATCACCGTCTGCTACCTGCTGCTGCATTTCACGCCCGGCGGCCCGTTCGATACGGAGAAGCAGCTGTCCGCGGCGACGCTCGCGAACCTGAACGCGAAGTACCACCTCGACGAGCCGCTGTGGAAGCAGTACCTGCTGTATCTCGGCTCGCTGCTGCACGGCGATCTCGGTCCGTCGTTCCGCTACGTCGACTGGTCCGTGAACGACCTCGTGAAGAAGGCGCTGCCCGTGAGTCTCGGCGTGGGCGGCGTGTCGATCCCGATCTCGATCGTGCTCGGCGTGCTGCTCGGCACCGTCGCGGCCGTGCGCCGCGACAGCCTGATCGACCGCTTCGTGATGCTGATCGGCAACTTCGGCAACGTCGTGCCGCCGTTCGTGCTCGGCCCGGTGCTCGTGTGGATCTTCGCGATCCTGCTGAAGACGTCGGCCGGCAACGGCTGGCTGCCGGCCGGCGGCTGGGGCGACGGCGGCTGGCAATACCGGCTGCTGCCGATCGTGCTGCTGACCTTCATCAACGTGTCGCTGCTTGCGCGCGTGATGCGCGGCTCGATGATCGAGACGCTGTCGAGCAACTACATCCGCACCGCGCGCGCGAAGGGCCTGCCCGGTTCGACGATCGTGCTGCGCCATGCGCTGAAGCCTGCGCTGATGCCGGTCGTGTCGCTGTTCGGCACGGTCTGCATCACGTCGATCACGGCGGCCGTCGTCACCGAATCGGTGTTCGCGCTGCCGGGGCTCGGCCAGCTCGTCGTGAACGGCGCGATCAACCGCGACTACACGCTGGTGCTCGGCCTCGTCGTGCTGACGACCGTCTGCGCGGTGCTGTTCAACCTGCTGGTCGATCTCGCGTACGCGTGGCTCGATCCGCGCATCCGTTACTGAGCGAGGCGCAGCGATGACTCCCACCACACCTGCCGTCGGCCTGCCCGTGCAGACCGACACGCCGCCGCGTTCGCGCTCGCCGCTCGCGCTGGCATTCGCGCGCTTCCTGCGCAACCGTGCGGCCGTGTTCAGCCTCGTGCTGCTCGCGCTGATCACGCTCGCCTGCTTCGTCGGTCCGTGGCTGCTGGCGGCCGATCCGGCCGCGAGCGACTGGGGCGCGATCAGCCTGCCGCCGACGCTCGCCAACCAGCACTGGTTCGGCACCGACGAACTCGGCCGCGACCTGCTGGTGCGCACGCTGATCGGCGGACGCGTATCGATCGAGGTCGGCCTGCTCGGCACGCTCGTGTCGGGCCTGTTCGGCGTCGCGTGGGGCGCGACCGCGGGCTTCGCGGGCGGCCGCGTCGACGCGGTGATGATGCGTATCGTCGACATGATGTACGCGATCCCGTACCTGCTGATCGCGATCCTGATGATGACGCTGTTCGGCCGCTCGTTCCTGCTCGTCGTGCTGACCATCAGCGCGTTCTCGTGGATCGACATGGCGCGCGTCGTGCGCGGCCAGACGCTGTCGCTGCGCAGCCGCGAGTTCGTCGATGCGGCGCGCGCGATCGGCGTGTCGCCGGCATCGATCGTGCTGCGCCACGTCGTGCCGAACCTGCTCGGCGTGGTCGTCGTGTACGCGACCGTGTCGGTGCCGAACATCGTGCTGACCGAATCGGTGCTGTCGTTCCTCGGCCTCGGCGTGCAGGAGCCGATGACGAGCTGGGGCGTGCTGATCCAGGACGGCGCGCAGAAACTGGAATCGATGCCGTGGCTGCTGCTGGCCCCGGCCGTCATGCTGTGCGTGACGCTCTACTGCGTGAATTTCGTCGGCGACGGCCTGCGGGATGCGCTTGACCCGAAGGATCGCTGAAGATGGCCGCACTACTTGAAGTCGACAACCTCGGCGTGCGCTTCACGCGCAAGGACGCACCGCCGATCGACGCCGTCAGCGGCGTGTCGTTCTCGCTCGAAGCCGGCAAGACGCTCGGCATCGTCGGCGAATCGGGCTCGGGCAAGAGCCAGACCGTGATGGCGCTGCTCGGCCTGCTGGCCGGCAACGGCACGACCAGCGGCGCCGCGCGCTATCGCGGCAAGAACCTGCTCGAGATGGATACGCGCGCGCTGAACGCGGTGCGCGGCGACCGGATCGCGATGATCTTCCAGGATCCGATGACGTCGCTCAATCCGTTCCTGACTATCGAGCGGCAGATGACCGAGACGCTGCAGCTGCACCGCAAGCTGTCGCGCAAGGCCGCGACGCAGCGCGCGATCGAGGCGCTCGAATCGGTGCGCATTCCCGATGCCGCGCGCCGCATCCGCATGTATCCGCACGAGTTCTCGGGCGGCATGCGCCAGCGCGTGATGATCGCGATGGCACTGCTGTCCGAACCCGAAATCCTGATCGCCGACGAGCCGACCACCGCGCTCGACGTGACCGTGCAGGCCCAGATCATCGACCTGCTGCGCGAGCTGAACCGCGAGCGCGGCACCGCGATCGTGCTGATCACGCACGACATGGGCGTGGTCGCGGGCCTCGCGGACGACGTGATGGTCATGTACGCGGGCCGCACCGTCGAATACGCGCCGGCCGAGTCGATCTTCGCGGCGCCGTCGCATCCGTACACGATCGGGCTGCTGAACGCGCTGCCGCGCCTGACCGACGCCGACGACGCACCGCTCGTCGCGATTCCCGGCAATCCGCCGATGCCCGGCACCGCGGCTGCCGGCTGCGCGTTCGCGAAGCGCTGCGCGTATGCGGAAAACCGCTGCGACACGGCGCGCCCGGCACTCGAAACCTATGGCGCCGCGCACGCGGTGCGCGCATGCCACCGGCCGGTGGCCGATCTGACGGGAGGACTGCGATGAGCGTCGATCAACGCCAGGATGCTGGCGCAACGGACGACACGCTGCTGTCCGTCGAGAATCTGAAGGTGCATTTCCGCGTGCCGCTCGGCGGCTATCCGTGGTCGCCGAAGGGCACGCTGCGCGCCGTCGACGGCGTGTCGTTCGACGTCAAGCGCGGCGAGACGGTCGGGCTCGTCGGCGAATCGGGCTGCGGGAAGTCGACGCTCGCGCGCGCGCTGATCGGCCTCGTGCCGGCGACGGCCGGCACCGTGAAATGGCGCGGCCGCCCGGTCGAGACCGAACACCTGCGCGGCACCGCGATGCGGCGCGAAGTGCAGATGATCTTCCAGGATCCGCTCGCGTCGCTCGATCCGCGCATGACGATCGAGCAGGTCGTCGCCGAGCCGCTCGTCACGCACCAGCCGGGCCTCGGCCGCGCCGAAGTGCGGCGTCGCGTGGTCGCGATGCTCGAGCGGGTCGGCCTGAACGCGCATCACATGCTGCGTTATCCGCATGAATTCTCCGGCGGGCAGTGCCAGCGCGTGGGCATCGCGCGCGCACTGATCGGCGAGCCGAAGCTCGTGATCTGCGACGAACCGGTGTCGGCGCTCGACGTGTCGATCCAGGCGCAGATCGTGAACCTGCTGCGCGACCTGCAGCGCGACCTGTCGTTGTCCTATCTGTTCGTCGCGCACGATCTCGCGGTGGTAAAGGCGATCAGCCAGCGCGTGCTGGTGATGTATCTCGGCCGCGTGATGGAGTTCGGCACGCGGCACGACGTGTACGGCGTGCCGCAGCACCCGTACACGCGCGCGCTGCTCGACGCGGCGCCGACGCCGGAACCGGCGCGCGAGCGTGCGCGCCGGCCGCTGCTGCTGGCGGGCGAGATGCCGTCGCCGCTGAATCCGCCGTCGGGCTGCGCATTCCGGACGCGCTGCCCGGTCGCGATCGACGCGTGCGCGCAGGACGTGCCGCTGCCGGAAGTGCGGCACGGCTCGGCGGCGCGCGTCGCGTGCATCCGTGCGGGTGTGGCATGAGCGTCGAACAACCATAAACAGGCAGGTCGACAGGGGTAAGTGCGGCGCGAACGATCTTCGCGTCGCGGGTACAGGCGCGTCCGTAGCCGGTCGCGCCGGGTGGGGGCCGGGCGCGGATCGCGACCGGCGGGACGACATCAACACAAGAAGAGAACCACGATGAAAAAGCAGAAGACGATCGGGACGGCATCGAAGATGCTGCTTGCATGGGGACTGCCGGCGCTCGCCGGCGTGTCGCTGACGGGCGTGGCGTGCGCCGACGACGCGGCCCCGGCGCCGCTGACGGTCGCGCAGGCCGCACCGGCCGCCGGCGCGAGTGCGAGCGTCGCACAGGCGACGACGCCGAACGCCATTGTCAACGCGGAGGCCACCCAGGCCGTCACGCCGCCCGACGAGCAGCCGTCCGCGCAATCGAAGTCGAAGGGCTTCATCGCCGACAGCCATCTCGACTTCCTGTTCCGCAACTACGCGGACGTGCTCGACAACAAGGGCGGCCCGCACCGCCACGCGTGGGTGCAGGGCGTGATGGCGAACTTCGAGTCGGGCTACACGACGGGCCTGATCGGTATCGGCTTCGACGCATCGCTGTATGCGGCGCTGAAGCTCGACGGCGGCGCAGGCGCGGGCAGCATGGCGCACATCGCGAAGGGCGGCGGCGGCTCGAACCAGCTCGCGTGGGCGTACCCGGGCATCTACGACGTGAAGGCGCGCATCTCGAACACGGTGATCAAGTACGGTCTGCAGGCCGTCGACAACCCGTTCATGGAGCAGCACGACAACCGTGCGCTGCCGCCGACCTTCCTCGGCGCGACGATCGTCAGCAACGAATTCAAGAACGTGATGCTCGAGGCCGGCAGCTTCACGAAGACCGACGCGCGCGGGCATACGACGCTCACGAACCTGACGACGCAGTACGGCGGCACGCGCGTCAATCGCCTGACGTACGTGGGCGGTACGTGGGACTACTCGCCGAACGGCGAGCTCGCGCTGTATGCGGACCAGGCCGACGACGTGTGGCACCAGTACTACGCGTCGGTGAAGCACAGCATCGGCGATACGAAGTCGATCAAGTGGACCGGCTTCGCGAACGTCTACTCGACGCACGACACGGGCGATGCGCTGCAGGGCAAGATCGACAACAACGCGTACAGCCTGTCGCTGGCCGCGCAGCACGGCCCGCACGAACTGCTGCTCGGCTACCAGCAGATCCTCGGCGACCAGTTCTTCGACTACATCACCGAGACCAACGGGATCTTCCTGACCAACTCGATGGACGTCGACTACAACGCGCCGCACGAAAAGTCGCTGCAGCTGCGCTACACGTTCTACGGCAAGGAAGCGGGCCTGCCGGGCTTCAAGGCGATGGTGTGGGGCGTGACGGGCTGGGGCGCGGATGCGAGCGCGGGCGCGGCGAACGACCCGAGCAAGTCGAGCATCTACTGGAGCAACGGCGCGCCGGTGCAGGGCCGTCACCACGAGTTCGGCTTCATCCCGTCGTACACGTTCCAGAGCGGCAAGCTGAAGGACACGAAGGTCACGTTCATCGCGATGTGGCACAACGGTTCGGCCCACTACTCGGATGCGACGAACCGCGAGTACCGTCTGGTGGTGAACCTGCCGCTGCACGCGTTCTGATCGCGAGCGACGCGCGGGCCGCCCGCGTCGCGCGGCCGGCTGCGTTCAGGCCGGCTTGTGCAGCCCCGCGATCGCGTCGTTCGCCGCCGGCAGGTCTTCGGCGAGCGACACGAGCTGGCGGCCCGTGTCGCGCCATGCGTCGAGGCCGCCGCGCAGCGCGAGCGCATCGGTGAAGCCGGCGTCGAGCAGGCGCTTCGCCATCAGCGCGGCCGTCACCTCGTTCGGGCACGAGCAGTACACGACGAATTTCTGCGTCAGCGGATAGCGCGCGACGATATCGCCGATCTGGCGTTCGTCCGCGAACTGCGCGCCGGGAATCGTGAACGGGTCGAGCTTGCGGTGTTCGGGCGAGCGCACGTCGAGGATCACCGGCGCAGAGGCGTCGCGCAGCAGCGCGTCGAGCTCGTCGACGCCGATCCGCGCGCTTGCGAGCTGGCGGATCAGCGCGCGGCGGCGCATCCAGCGGATGGCTGCATAAACGGCCAGCAGCGCGACGATCACGACCAGCACCGCGCGGCCGAGCCGGCTCGCGCCGGCGAACAGCCAGTCGATCTGCCGGTAGAACACCAGCCCCGCGAACAGTCCGACGATCGTCCACAGCGCGGCGCCGAGCGCGTCGTAGCCGACGAAGGTGCGATAGCGTGTGCCGAGCGCGCCGGCCATCGGCACCGACACGAGCGACAGCCCCGGAATGAAGCGCGCGACCGCGAGCACGCGCACGCCGTAGCGGCCGAAGAAACGCTCGGTCTTTTTCACGCAGCTGTCACGCGACAGCGACAGCCGGCAGATCGTTTTCAGCGTCGTGCCGCCGTAGCGCCGGCCGGCGACGTACCAGACGGTGTCGCCGATCAGCGCGCCGAGCACCGACAACGCGATCACCGTCACCAGCTGCGAGCCGATCATTCCCGGGTGCATCGCGGCCATCGCGCCGAACAGCACGAGCGTCGGCAACGCCGGCACCGGCAGCCCGATGGCCGCCGCGAGCACGTTGGCGAAGACGAGAAGCGGCCCGTACTGGGCGACGAGATCACGGAGCATGGCGGCTGACTGGAAGCGACGCGCGCGCGGAAAGCATCAAGATGGGCCGATTATCGGCCATTTTCAAGACGGCGGACGGAATGGCGGAAAGTGCCTGACGGCAGCAGGGTGATGACGGTGAGCGGGCGAAGGGTGCGCCGCTCACCATGGCGGATCAGGAGGGGGTGCGGGCGAGCGACGCGAGGCCGTGGTTTTCGCCGGGCAGCTCGGCGCCGTGCGAGCGAATCGCCGCGATCAGCTCGGCCGGCGTGATTTCATAGCGCACCTCGCGATGAATGCCGGGCTTGCGTTCGTCGATTTCGATCAGCAGTACGCTCTTGCCGTCGGCGGTCGCTTCGAGCCGGAGCGAGCGCAGTTCGCGGCCGTCGGCCGGGTCGTGTTCGGTGAGCAGGGTCATTGCCCCGGATGAGCCGGTAGTGCGCATCGAACCTATCCTCGTGTCGTGGTTGCCGTGATGGCGAAATGTCGTTGTAGAAAAACTGCAAAACAGCTTGACGCAGTTTAACGCGAACGGACGGCATTACGGAGCATTTTCGTACGGCCGGAAATGAGGGTTATACCACCGATCCGTCAGATGTTTGTCCGCGCCGGACGGGCGTTCCAGGCAGGGCGCAGGGCAGTGCGCCGGCGTCCGGCCGGCGGTTGCGGCCGGCGCGGCGGGCACGGCGACGCGCGTTGCCGCGCGCGTCGCCGCGGCCGCGTCAGAAGCGGTCGGCGAGTCCCATCGCCGGGTCGCTGACCGAGTGGCGGCCGGTTTCGACACGGCCCGCCACGCGGCGCGAGAAGCTCGCGTCGCTGTCCGCCGTCACGACGAAGTCGTACCAGTTGCCGGTCGAATCGAGCTTCCAGTGCAGCTCGGACTGTTCGCCGGCGCGCACCGTGACGGTCCATGCGGTGCCCTTGCCGTGGTCATGGCCATGGTCGTCGTTGGCGCCGCGGGCGGTCAGCGGCCCGTAGACCTGGTTCGACTTCACCGTGAAGCGCACCGTGCCGGCGCCGTGATTGCTCAGCCGCAGATGCAGGTTGCCGCTCGCGCCCGCGTAGCCGACGCGGATTTCCGGGTTCGGCGCGCGGGCGCCGGCCAGTCGCGTCAGGTCACCGGTGAAGCGGCGGTGATAGCCGTTCGGGCCGAGCACCCACAGGTCATATTTACCGCTGTCGTCGGCGCCGGCCGCCCAGTCGTCGTGCAGCGTCTTGCCGGGCTCGACCGCATAGCGTCGCGGCAGGCGGTCGAGATGCAGCTTGTCGTAGACATGAAACACGGCGGCCGCGCGGCCGGTATTCGCGAACTTCAGCGTGATCGTGCCCTTGCCGGCATCGGCGCGTGCGCTCGCATGCAGTTCGTACGGCAGCGCGCGCGACGGGCGCACGCCGGCGGCCTGCGTGGGGGCGGCCGGCGTGGCGGGCGGCGTGATCTTCGGTGCGGCCTGCTGCGCGGCGCTCAGCGCGTCGACCTGTTGCTTCGTCGAGCGGCCCGCGAGCGTCGGCAGCGGCTCGTTGTTCGGTGAGCGGAAGTTGAATGCGCTCGTCAGGTCGCCGCACACCGCGCGGCGGTACGCGCCGATCTGCGGCTCGGCGACGCCGAAGCGCTGCTCGAGAAAGCGCAGCGTCGACGTATGGTCGAACACCTGCGAATTGACCCAGCCGCCGCGGCTCCACGGCGACACGACCCACATCGGCACGCGCGGACCGGGCCCGTACGGACGGCCGTCGGCCGCCGGCTGGCTCGACGTGGCCGGCGCGAAGTCGTGGTACTCGACGGCGACGTCGGCGTCGCGCAGCGTATGGCCGCCCGCGAGCGTGCCGTCGGCATTGCGCGACGGCGCGGCCGGCGACGGCATGTGGTCGAAGAAGCCGTCGTTTTCGTCGTAATTGATCAGCAGCACCGTCTTGCTCCACACCTCCGGGTTCGCGGTCAGCGCATCGAGCACGGCCTGCACGTACCAGCCGCCCTGCGCGGGGCTCGACGGTCCCGGGTGCTCGCTGTAGACGGACGGCGGAATGATCCACGACACGGCCGGCAGCCTGCCGTTGCGGATGTCGTCGCTGAACGACTCGAGGAAGCCGTACGGCATCGTGTTGCCGAAGCCTTTCGCGAGCGGGCTGAGCGGGTCGTCGATCGCCGGATCGTAGAACGGGCCGGCGGCCGTCACCGGCTGCGTGATGTCGGTCGACGCGACATACACGGGCCGGCGCGCGGCCGGCATCTGCTCGATGGCCGCGCGCCAGTGGCGGAAGCTCATCATCTCGTTGCAGCCGAAGTTGTCGATCAGGCTCTGGTAGACCTTCCAGCTCACGCCGGCCTGCTGCAGCCGGTCGGCGTAGGTCGTCCAGGTCCAGCCCTGGCTCGACGGGCCGATGTCGTTGCCGCCGTTGAACTGGTTGTTCAGCGCGGCGACCTTCACGCGGCTGCCGTCGGTCGGGCTGATGCCGTTCGGGCCGTTGGTGCCGCTCCAGTAGAACAGGCGGTTCGCGATCGTGCCGGTGTGCATCCCGCAGTGGTAGTGGTCGCACAGCGTGAACGCATCGGCGAGCGCGCGCTGGAACGGCACTTCGGCTGCGTCGTAGTAGCCCATCGACAGCAGCGTCTTTGCGTCGGGCCAGCGGTTCATGCGGCCGTGGTCCCAGGCGGCCTGCGCGTCGGCCCACGTGTGCGGCGTGCCGCCCGCGCGCTGCGCGTTGCCCTGGCTCGCGTCGAGGTGATACGGCGTGCTGGTCGTGGCGGGCGTCGTCTTCGTGTAGGTCTGGTAGAACACGTCGCGGCCGTTCGGCGACGGCACCGCGAAGCGGTCGCCGTAGCCGCGCACGCCCTTGAACGTGCCGAAGTAGCTGTCGAATGCGCGGTTCTCCATCATCAGCAGTACGACGTGCTTCACGTCCTGGATGGTGCCCGTCTCGTGAAACGCGGGAATCGCGAGCGCGCGGCGGATGCTCGGCGGAAACGCGGACAGCGCGGCGGCCGAGAGGCCGGCAGCGGTGGTTTTCTGGAGAAATTTGCGGCGTGACGTCATGGCGTTCGAGTCCTGTGATGGTGGGAGCGTTCGTGACTTCGTCTGGTTGCGCCCAAGCGTCGTCCCCCCCTGGGACGGCCGCGATGCGCGTGCGTGCGGATGCGCCGGCCGCGCGCCGGATGTGCGCGCCCCACGGACGACGCGCTGCGTCGCGTGGCGGTTTCGGCCGTCGTTGCTGCCTCGTCGCTCGCGCGTTCGTGATGCGCGGGACGGGATGCCGGCACGCGCCGGCCTGGCGCATGCCGGGCAGGGCGGCGACCAGTCTAGGGAGCCGACGTGACGTCGACGTGATGGCGAGATGACATTGCATGTCGGCCGCGTGATGTTGTGTGCGCAACGAACAGCGTGCGAGTGGACGACTGCTTCCGGCGGCGAGAAATTACCGATTTTCGCAAGGCATTCGGTAAAAAATGTCCGTCCGCACGAGGCCGATGGGGCGCCATGCCGTTGCGGGCACAACCGAATCGACGACGATGATCCCGTTACGTCCGCCGCGCGCCATCGACATGCGGGGCGAACCCGTGACGACGGTGTTGCATCGGCATGAAACCGGATAAGCTCGAAGGCCTGCAGTACGCGCACCGCGGCATGCCCTTGAAAAACGATACCCTGGACGCTATCCGTCATGACCGACATCACGATCCGGCACAGCGACGCGCACGACGTCGGCGCGATCCGCAAGATCTCCGCGCAACCCGCGGTCTGCCTGAATACGCTGCAGCATCCGTTTCCGTCGTTCGAGAAATGGCAGCAGCGGCTCGAGCGCATTCGCGAACAGGGCGTGAGCCTCGTCGCCGAAATCGATGGCGTGGTGGTCGGCCATCTCGCCCTGCATACCGAATCGAACCCGCGCCGCCGTCATGTAGCCGGGCTCGGCATGATGGTCGATGCGTCGCATCACGGGCGCGGCATCGGCAGCCGTTTGCTGGCGGCCGCGATCGACCTCGCCGAGAACTGGCTGAACGTCACGCGGGTCGAGCTGACCGTGTTTGTCGACAATCGCGCGGCGATCGCGCTCTACGAAAAGCACGGCTTCCGGATCGAAGGCGAATCGCCCGAGTATGCGCTGCGCGACGGCGCGTATGCGTCCGTCCATCACATGGCGCGGCTCAGGCCGAGGCCGTGAGGCCGCGCGTCCGGTGCCTGATATTCAATTGAGAATTCGTTCGTTTTCAACCGGCTGCCTGCATCGTATCGTCGAACGATTTGCCGGCCGTCGCGACAGGCGCGCGACGCGCCTTCCCGCCATCGTCTTTTCAACGGAACCCGCTTCGATGAAAACCGTTCTCCGGACTCTGACCGCCGCCTGCCTGTTCGCCGCGTCGGGCGCGGCCTTCGCCACCACTGCACCACAGGACGCCGTCGCGGCGAGCCCATCGCCGCAGCGCGCCCATCTGCCGCCCGGCATCGCGTGGCACCAGGGCGACGTCGACGACGCCTTCGCGCTCGCGAAGCGCAGCGGCAAGCCGCTGCTGCTTTACTGGGGCGCGGTGTGGTGCCCGTCGTGCAACCAGGTGAAGTCGACGATCTTCAGCCAGCAGGCGTTCAAGACGCGCTCGTCGCTGTTCGTGCCCGTGTATCTCGACGGCGACACCGAGAGTGCGCAGAAGCTCGGCGAGCGCTTCAAGGTGCACGGCTATCCGACGATGATCCTGTTCCGTCCCGACGGCGCCGAGGTGACGCGGCTGCCGGGCGAGGCCGATCTCGACCGCTACATGCAGGCGCTGTCGCTCGGCATGACCGCCGCGCATCCGGTGCGGCAGACGCTCGCGAGCGCGCTGAAGGACGGCGCATCGCTGACGCCGGACGAATGGCGCCTGCTGGCCGACTACTCGTGGGATACCGACGGCGCGCTGCCGGTGCCGGCCGATCGCGTCGCGCAGACCTTGCAGACGCTGTCGCAGCGCGCGCGTGCTGCCGGCGCCAAGGCCGAGGCGGCGCGCTTCGCGCTGAAGGCGGCCGTGGTCGCCGCGTCGGACGATCCGCCGCAGGCCGGCGCGCTCGACAAGGTGGCGCTCGGCGACGCATGGCGCACTGTGCTGGCCGATCGCGCGCTGTCGCGCGCCGATTCCGACGTGCTGGTGATGGCGCCGGCGCGCGTCGTCGCGTATCTCGGCGGCGGCGATGCGCAGCGCGCGAAGCTGCGCGGTGCATACGACGCGGCGCTCGCGCGGCTGTCGACCGATGCGACGCTGTCGTCGATCGATCGCCTGATGGCATTGCACGGGCGCGTGCTGCTCGCGCGCGGCGAGGCGCGCAGCGGCGCGCCGCTCGATGCGCCGGCGCTCGTCGATACCGTGCGTCGGCAGATCGCCGCGTCGGTGCAGGGCGCGGCGAATCCGTACGAGCGGCAGGCGCTCGTCAGCGAGGGCGCGGATACGTTGACCGATGCCGGGCTGTTCGACGAGTCGGATGCGCTGCTGAAAACCGAACTGCCGCGCTCGTCGACGCCGTACTACTTCATGTCCGGGCTGGCCGCGAACGCGAAAGCGCGCGGCGACAAGGCGGCGGCGCTCGACTGGTACCGGAAGGCATACGACGCGGCGACGGGCCCCGCGACGAAGCTGCGCTGGGGCGCGACCTATTTCGCGAACGCGGTGCAGCTGGCGCCCGACGATTCGGCGCGGATCGAGGGGATTGCCGCGAGCGTGCTCGCGCAGGCGGGCAAGACGCGGGATGCGTTCTACGGCGCGAACCTGCGTGCGCTGACCAAGGTCGTCGCGCAGCTGAACCGCTGGCGCAGCGGCGGCGCGCACGATGCGTCGGTCAGGACCGTCGTCAGGCAGTTCGACGAGGTATGCGGGAAGCTGCCCGCGGGCGACCCGCAGGCAGCGGCATGCGCGAAGCTGATTCAGCCCGTGAAGGCGTGACGGCCGGCGTGGCCGTGTTCGGAATCAACGGCCCGATTCCGACGACGCGTCGCGCGCGCTGCCGTATCCGGCGCCGTTCTGCTGCGCGATCTTCGCTTCGGCCGACTTGATGCTGGCCGGATAGAACCAGTCGCTCGGCTGGAAACCGGCCTGCTTCAGTGCCTTCACTTCGGCACGGACCTGCGCGCGCGTCAGCGGCTGGTTCGACTGCGCATGGGCGACGACCGGGCCGGAGACGGCCAGGGCAAGGGCAACCGCTTGAATCAGGCGCTTCATGATCGGGACCTCCAGGTTTCCGGTGAATCGGCCGCTCTTCGTGTGACGAAGGCGACGGGCGACGTTGAAACCAGTGTAGGCCGGGCCGGCCGCGCGAAAAATGCGCGGGCGCCCAATGCAGTGTTTCGCTGCGGACAACAATGACGGTGGAGCGAGCGGGGCCGAATGGCGGGGCGGCGCGGGGGAAGGTCCGGCGGGCCGGGGCGCCGGCCGGAAAGGGGCCGGACGCCATCGCGGCGTCGATCCGGCACGGCTGCGTGCCGTTCGTGAAACGCGGGTAGAACGCGCCGGCCGCGACGAAGCGGCCGGCAGGCGCGGGCGGCGTGCAAAACGCCGCCCGGCGCAAGGACTTACACGAGCCCCGTCATGTAATAGACGGCGATCACGAAGAACACCGCGAGCGTCTTGATGACGGTCACCGCGAAGATGTCGCGATACGACTCACGGTGCGTGAGGCCCGTGACCGCAAGCAGCGTGATCACCGCGCCGTTGTGCGGCAGCGTGTCCATGCCGCCGCTCGCCATCGCGACGACACGGTGCAGCACGTCCATCGGGATGTTGGCCGCCTGCGCGCCCTTGATGAACACGTCCGACATCGCGGCGAGCGCGATGCTCATGCCGCCCGACGCCGAGCCGGTGATGCCCGCGAGCGAGCTGACCGACACCGCGGCGTTGACGAGCGGGTTCGGGATGCTCTTCAGCGCGTCGCCGACGACGAGAAAGCCCGGCAGTGCAGCGATCACGCCGCCGAAGCCGTATTCCGACGCGGTGTTCATCGCGGCGAGCAGCGCGCCGCCGACGGCCGCCTTCGAGCCGGCCGCGAAGCGTTCGCTGACGCGCTTGAACGCGGTCAGCACGACCAGCACGATGCCGAGCAGCAGCGCGGCCTCGACCGACCAGATCGCGACGACCGTCTTGATCGACGTCGTCACCGGCGTGTGCACGCCGGGCAGCACGTCAGGCGCGACCGTATAGGAGGCGGCGCCGTACCACTGCGGGATCAGCTTCGTGAACGCGAAGTTCGACACGCCGACCAGGATTAGCGGCAGGATCGCGAGCGCGGGATTCGGCAGCGACTGCGCCTCGACGCGTTCCGGCTCGTTGACGAGCGACGAGCCGTAGCCTTCGCCCTTCGCCATCGCGGCACGGCGACGCCATTCGAGATAGCTCAGGCCGACAACGATGATGAACAGCGAGCCGATCGTGCCGAGCACGGGCGCGGCCCATGCGGTGGTCTTGAAGAACGTGGTCGGGATGATGTTCTGGATCTGCGGCGTGCCGGGCAGCGAATCCATCGTGAACGAGAACGCGCCGAGTGCGATCGCGCCGGGCATCAGCCGCTTCGGAATGTTGCTCTGGCGATAGAGTTCGGCCGCGAATGGATAGACCGCGAACACGACGACGAACAGCGACACGCCGCCATAGGTGAGCAGCGCGCACACCGCGACGATCACCGCATTCGCGCGCGAGCGGCCGATGTAGCGGATCGCCGCATGGACGATCGACTCGGAGAAGCCGGACAGTTCGATCACCTTGCCGAACACCGCGCCGAGCATGAACACCGGGAAATACAGTTTGACGAAGCCGACCATCTTCTCCATGAAGATGCCGGAGAAGACCGGCGCGACGGCGGCCGGATCGGTCAGCAGCACCGCGCCGAGCGCGGCGATCGGCGCGAACAGGATCACGCTGTAGCCGCGATACGCGGCGAACATCAGGAACGCCAGCGCGGCGAGGACGATCACGAAAGACAAGGGAAGTCTCCTAATGGCTCTGGTTGTTGTTCGGTCGTGCGGCGCGCCGCGGACCGGCTCAGGTTCTGCAGGTTTCGTGCCATCGGCCGGATTGCGCCGCCGGACGCGGGTCCGCCGGAGGCCGGCGGGCCCGCGCCGGCCAATGTCTGAGGATTCTACATAAAACGTCTCCATCCGGAGACGATCCTGGTCACCCGGACGCTCGGCGAAACGGGCAGGGTGTTCCCGGACAAGGCGTTGCGGCGTGTCTCCGGAATGAGATAATTCGTCCCGTTCCGGAGACAATCGGCCAAGCATACGCGGAGACGACGACACGATGATGAACGACTGGGTGCGCCTGCCCGTCAACTACGGCGATGTGCTGCGACGCGCCGCCGAGTCGCTGTTCCGGACGTTCGAGGATTCGAGCGCGGGCACCGTGGTCGTCGATCGCGACGCGCGCGTCGTGTGGATGAACGAGCGCTATGCGGCGCGCTTCGGCTTCGCCGATCCGCAGCAGGCGGTCGGCCTCGACTGCGAGGCCGTGATTCCGAACAGCCTGATGCGCGAAGTCGTGTCGACCGGGCAGCCGATCCTGCTCGACATCATGGAGACGGGCCGCGAACCGCTTGTCGTCACGCGCCTGCCGCTGAAGAACGAGGCGGGCGAGACGGTCGGCGCGATCGGCTTCGCGCTGTTCGACCAGTTGAAGACGCTCACGCCGATCTTCTCGCGCTACGCGCAGCTTCAGCAGCAGCTGATCGCGACGCAGCGTTCGCTCGCGCAGGCGCGCCGCGCGAAATACACGTTCGCGAGCTTCGTCGGCACGAGCGCCGCGAGCCTCGAAACCAAGCGTCAGGCGCGCCGCGCCGCGCAGGTCGATTCGCCGGTGCTGCTGCTCGGCGAGACGGGCACCGGCAAGGAACTGCTCGCGCATGCGATCCATGCGGCGTCGGCGCGCGCGCTGCAGCCGCTCGTGACCGTCAACGTCGCCGCGATTCCCGACACGCTGCTCGAAACCGAATTCTTCGGCGCGGCGCCCGGTGCATATACGGGCGCCGACCGCAAGGGCCGCGTCGGCAAGTTCGAGCTGGCCGATCGCGGCACGCTGTTCCTCGACGAGATCGGCGACATGCCGCTGCCGTTGCAGGGCAAGCTGCTGCGCGTGCTGCAGGACAAGGAGTTCGAGCCGGTCGGCTCGAACCGCATCGTGCGTGCGGATGTGCGGATCATCGCCGCGACGTCGGCCGATCTGCCGGCGCTCGTGGCGGCCGGACGTTTTCGCGCCGATCTCTATTACCGGCTGAATGTGCTGACGATTCACGCGCCGCCGCTGCGCGAACGGGCCTCCGACATCGCCGCGCTCGTCTATGCGACGCTCGAGGAACTGGCGGCCCAGCACGGACGCGCCGCGCACTGCGAACTGACCGACGATGCGCTGCGGATGCTGTGCGCGTATCCGTGGCCGGGCAACGTGCGCGAGCTGCGCAACACGCTCGAGCGCGCATTGATGTTGTCCGACCGCTCGGTGATCGACGCGCGCGCGCTCGCGCCGTTTCTCGGCCCGGTGCGCGTGCAGCAGGACGGTGCGTCGCTCGCGCGACCGGCTGCATCGCCGCCGGCCGACGGCGGCGCGCCGGGCGTCTCGTATGCCGACGCGCTGGCGGCATGGGAGCGCCAGTTCCTGACCGACGCGCTGGCTGCATGCGACGGCCGCGTGGTGGACGCGGCCGCGCGCATCGGTATCGGCCGCGCGACGCTTTACAAGAAACTCGCGGCGCTGGGCATCGACCGGTAAGCCGCGCCGGTCTTGCACGAGGTTCGACGGAACGCCGGCGCACGATGGGCCCGGCAGCCAGTCGGCCCGACAACATGGGTCGGCGCAAGCGCGCGTGCGCACACGCCGGCGACAGGAGACGACATGAAGCGAATCGGCATGGCGGCATGCGCGGCTTTCGCGCTGGCGACTTCGGCGTTCGCGCAGTCCGGCGATGCCGACGCGCCGACGGCGCGCCGCAACTGGTACAACGATCCGTTCATCGCGTTGTCGCGGGACGTGGCCGAGTGTCCGCTGCCGCTCGGCCCGTGGATGACCCGCGCCGAGATGTCGGACGATGCGCATTACCGCGCCGAGCGCGGGACGACCTGCTGGCTCGCGCACCGCTGCACGAAGCCGAATTCCTATATGTACGATGCGCCGATCGCGGAAGCCGCGAAGGCGCATTTCGCGGGTTCCGACCGGCTGCGCGGCACGAGCCTGTGGATCACCGTGCAGCGGCGCTTCATCTATGTCGAAGGATGCGCGGATGCGGCGCTCGACCGACAGGCTTTGCAACGGGAATTCGAGGCGCTGCCCGACGTCGAGCAGGTGTTCATTCGCATCACCGACGATCCGCGCCGGACCTTGCCGTACAAGACGCGCGGACAACCCGACCGGCCGCCGAACTGAACATCGGGGGACGACGCATGGCATACTCGCGGCATTTAAAAAAAGGTTGACGGAAAGAACAATGAAACACATGCTTGCGTCGGTCTGTCGGCGGCCCGGAAGGCTGCTGCGTCGGGCCGGATTGTTGGCCCTGATCGCGGGGCTCGGCGGCTGCGGCGGCAGTGCGCCGCTGTTTACTTCGGACGGGCGCCCGACCACGCAGGTGCAATGTACGGGCGACTCGTGGGGCAACTGCACGGACAACGCCCGCGCGATCTGCAACGGCGAGTACGACGTGCTTCAGCAGTCCACCGACGGTGGCGTGCGGAGTCTGCTGTTCGCGTGCAGGAAGAAAAGCGGCTATTGATCCGCGAGCGGCGGGGTGGACATGCCCGTTTGGGACATGCCCGTCCGGGACGTGCCCGTTGGGGACAGCGCTTTTCAATTTGCGTGACGTTGGCTATTTTCTTGAATAACCCTCACGGAATCCCATCGATATGGCGACCTACCGGCAACTGTCCGTGCAACTCGAACGGCTTCAGCAAAAGATCGACAAGGAACGCGAAAAGGCGATTGCCGACGCGATAGCCGAGATCCGCGCAAAAATCGACGAATTCGACATTACGCCGGAAGAACTCGGTTTCCGTCCGCTCGGCGCCGCCGCCGCAAAATCGAAGCGTCCGTTGCCGCCGAAATATCGCAACCCGAAGACGGGCGAAACGTGGAGCGGCCGCGGCCGCGCGCCGGCCTGGCTCGGCAAGAACCGCACGCGTTTCCTGATCAAGGACTGACTCCCGAAAACGCTCACCTTTGGTGCGTTGATGGACGGTGCGATTGGCCAGACAGCCATCGCACCGTTTTGTTTTCATGCCACCGCAATGCGATTGCGTTTCGCGAATCGTCGTGCGACAGCACGCAATTAACGGATCGCCTTGCGCGAATTCGCCGCGATTCGACTGCTTGTCGCGGCGATTTTCGGTAAACACGCCTGCAATTGCGCATGGCCCGAGCATTCGCATTGGCGAATTTCGCGGTGCATGCGCGGCGCAGGTTTTCATCACCGCTCGCCGATTTGCGTGTCGTTGCACGCCGGTCCCGAAGATTCTCACCATGGCTCCTGTAAATCCTCACCTTTGATCTGCATGACGCGGGCAGTCGTGCCTGCGCCGTGCATGGATGGCGAGTCGATGATGCCGTTGTTGACGGCCGCCGGATAGCTGGCCGTTCGGCATATAGGCAGCCGCAGGCCGTTCGCCTATGCTTGGAATTCGCGTCGCCCGGCGCGCGGCCCGCACGGCCGCGTGTCGGCCGGATCGTCTTTCATTACCGTATGGAGCCGATGTGACCGTTCGCCATCTCGATGCGTTGTTCCAGCCCAGGTCCGTTGCGGTCGTCGGTGCGTCGTCGCGTGAAGGCAGCATCGGCGCGATGGTGTGGTCGCGCGTGCTGGCCGGTGCGTTCCAGGGGCCCGTCTGGCCCGTCAATCCGAAACACCGCGAGCTGGACGGGCATACCGTCGTGGCCGACGTCGACCGGCTGCCCGCGCCGCCGTCGGTCGCCGTGATCTGCACGCCGCCGGCGACATGGGCCGGCATCGTGCGCAAGCTCGGCGAACTCGGCACGCGTGTCGCGATCATCGTCGGCGAGGCGCGCACCGATGCCGACCGCGTCGCGCTCGATCGCACGCTCAAGGCCGCGAAGCCGTTCGTGCTCCGTATCGTCGGGCCGGGCAGCCTCGGCGTGTTGTCGCCCGCGCGTCACGCGCATTTCGGCGCACCGGCGTATACGGCGCGTTCCGGCGGCGTCGCGTGGGTGTCGCAATCGAATGCGTTGACGAACGCGGTGCTGGGCTGGGCCGGCGCGCGCGGGCTCGGTTTTTCGCACGTCGTCGCGCTCGGCAGCGAGGCCGACGTCGACGCAGGCGACGTGATCGACTATCTGGCGAGCGATCCCGGCACCCGTGCGATCCTGCTCGAACTCGATTCGGTGCGCGCCGCGCGCAAGTTCATGTCGGCCGCGCGCGCGGCGGCGCGCAACAAGCCGGTGCTCGCATTGCGCACCGGCCGCGCGGATCCCGGCGATGCGCTTTACACGGCGGCGTTCCAGCGCGCGGGGATGGTCCGCGTCGATGCGCTCGACGATCTGCTCGACGAGATCGAGACGCTCGGTGTCGGCCGCGTCACGGCGCGCGGCGCGGCGACGCTCGTGACGAGCGATGCGGGCGTCGCGAAGCTGGCGGTCGATGCCGTGGCGGAGGTGCGCGACGTGCTGTCCGACTGGCCGCCGGCCGCCACGGCCGCCGTGTCGGCCGCGTTGCCGCATCTCGAGGCGCCGGGCAATCCGCTGACGCTCGGCGACGATGCGCGCCCCGAGCATTTCGCCGCGGCGATCAAGGCGCTGGCGCCGTTCCCGCAGACAGGCACGTTGTTCGTCGTGCACTCGACGTCGCACAGCGCGCCGGCCGAACGGGTTGCGCGTACGCTGATCGATTCGCGGCAGCATGCGCATCGCGGGATCCTCGCGTGTTTCTTTGGCGCGGTCGATGCGGCGACGCGCGACGCGCTGCACGCGAACGGCATTCCGGTGCACACGACGCCGCAGCGGCTCGCGCGCGCCTACGCGCGTCTGGTCGACTACAACCTCGGGCGCGAACTGCTGATGCAGACGCCGGAGGGCACGCCGCTGCAGCCGGCCGGGTGCGTCGCGTCCGCACAGGCCGACGCGCGCCGGATGCTCGAAGCCGGGCAACACGAACTTGCCGGCGACGCCGCGCTGCAATGGCTGTCCCATTTCGGTCTGCGCGGCGCGACGGCGGACGACCAGGCGGGCGCGAGGATCGTCGACGTGACGGTCGACATGTACGACGATTCGAATTTCGGCCCGGTGTTTCGTTACACGGTGCCGTCGGCGGATGGCATCTCGGCGCCGTTCGTCGTCTACGGATTGCCGCCGATGAATACGGTGCTCGCGCGTGCGGTGATGGCGCGCTCGCCCTATGCGCGTCGTGCGCCGGTCGAGCCGACGCTCGATGCGCTGACCGCGTTGTCGCAGGTCGTGTGCGACGTGCGCGAGGTCGTCGCGATGTCGGTCACGCTGCGCGTGTTGCCCGACCGCGCGCGGCTGATCGCGCCGCGCATCACGCTGGCCGCGGGGCGCAGCCGGCTCGCGATCATGCCGTATCCGCGTCATCTCGAACAGACGCTCGACTGGCGCGGCGAGACGGCGACGATTCGTCCGATCCGGCCGGAAGACGAGGCCGCGCACAACGAGCTGCTCGCGGCGATGACGCCGGAGGACCTGCGCATGCGCTTCTTCGGCGCGGTGCGCAGCTTCGATCATTCACAGGTCGCGCGCATGACGCAGATCGACTACGACCGCGAAATGGCCTTCATCGTCGAGGTGACCGACGCATCGGGCCGGTCGCATACGCTCGCGGTCGCGCGCGCGGTGGCCGATCCCGACAACGAGACGGCGGAATTCGCGATCGCCGTGCGGCCGGACCAGAAGGGCAAGGGGCTCGGGCGGCTGATGATGACGCGCATCATCGACTACGCGCGCTCGCGCGGCACCGCATGGATGGTCGGCGAGGCGCTGCGCGAGAACGCGCCGATGATCTCGCTGGCGAAGTCGTGCGGGTTCGAGGTGTCGGCGACGGAGGAGCCGGGCGTCGTCGGCTTCAGGATGAAGCTGCAGCCGTAGGGCAGGCGAAATGCCGCGCAGCGAGCTGAAAGGTGAGATTTTTCGGGAACAGCGAGTGAGCGCTTACGGGAGTCCGAAGGTGAGCCGATACGGGAGCGCCCGGTGAGCTTCCTCGGGAACCGCCGGTGAGCCTTTCCGGGATGCATCGGTGAGGGCCTGCGGGAAGGCGTGGTGAGACTGTTCGGGAAGCACCGGTGAGCGTCTGCGGGAGGCACCGGTGAGGACTTCCGGGACGACTTCGGTGAGCGTCTCCGGGATCGTCTGGTGAGCTTTTCCGGGAGGAAAGGTGAGCGCTCACTAAACGCCGGGGTGAGTATTTACGGGAGTGTGCGGGCGTTCGCCTTCCGCAGGCGCGGGTGCCGGCGCGGCCCGCGCCTGCGTGCCGCGGGCCCGGCACGAACCGTGCCCGCGGCGGGATTTCAGGCAGCGAGTTTTGCCGCCGCGTCGTTCACCTGCTCGCGCGAAATCGCGAGTTCTTCGAGGTGCGCATCGGCGTAGACCGCGCCCGTTTCGCGCTCGAGGCGGGCGATCGTCAGCGCGCAGCGCGCGGTGTCCTTCGGCATCGCGATGAAGCGCTTGACCGACTCGCCGGACGTGAACGCGTCGAACAGCGCGCCGCGCACGTCGTCCGGAAGCGTCTTGGTCCACTGGTACGGCTTGCCGTTGAACGTGATCGACGGCGGCAGCGTGCGTTCCTTCTTGGTTGCCGTGATGAGCCCGTAGGTGCGGGCCGCATCGCCGATCTGCTCGGGCGAGAACAGCTCGTCGGGCGTGATGTCGAACTGCTCGATGTAGTCCTCGATCGCCTGCATCGCGGCGGCACGATCGTCGCGCTTTTTCTGGGCGCGCGCGACGATGTCGCGCAGTTCGTCCGCCTCTTCGGGCGTGATCGTGAAGCTTGCCTGCTTCTGCTGAAGTTCGGAGAAACGCTGGAATTCTTGATCGTTCAGAAGTTTGGCCATGACATCCATCGGACACGGCGGCCGCAACCGCGGGCCGCCGTAGTTTTTGAGAGGGCCGTCATTCTAGCGTAGCGCGGCCGTGCATCGCCGCGCGCGGTTGCGACGATCGGGCGCCGCGCATCGAACGGGCGATACGCCGGCGCGGGACGCAGCCCGCGCCGGTCGCAGCTTCGCGTTGCCGCGCCGGGCTGCGGCGGGCGTGTCGTGCACGCGCGTGTCAGCAGGCTTCGGCGCGGTACATCGACAGGTGGCCGGCCGTGTCGCGCAGGCGCTCGACGACCGCATCGACGGACGGTGCCGCGTGCGCATCGATCCGGCGCATGTACGGGCAGGTCAGCACCGCGATCGCCTGTCCGGACGGCCCGAGCAGCGGCGCGCTCAGGTCGGTGACGCCGTACGCCTGCCGGCTGTCCTGGCGCAGGAAGCCGGTCTGGCGGATCGACTGGCACGCATGCGCGAGTTCCTGCTCGTTGAGCGGCGCTTCGCCCTTGACCTTGCGATGCTCGGCCAGCATGTGCGCGCGCTGCTCGGCGCTCTGGAACGACAGCATCACGCGCCCCGACGCCGTGTCGGCGAGCCCGATGCGCGCACCGATCCGGACCGACACGCCCCACGAACCGGGCCCGTCGACCTGCGCGATCACGAGCAGGCTGCCGCGATCGTAGACGGCCAAGTGACACGACTGCTCGGCGGCGTCGGCGAAGCGCTGCATCGGCGGCAGCGCTTCGGCGATCAGACGGTTCATCGGTGGATGGCGGTGTGCGAGCGTGAACAGCTTGAGGCTCAGCGTATAGCGGTCGCCGCCGGGCGAGCGCATCACGTAGCGGCGTGCGACCAGGCGTTCGAGCATCCGGTAGATTTCGCTCGCGTTGCGGCCGAGTTCCTTCGTGATTTCGGTACGGGTGAGCCCTTCCTTCTGTTCCGACAGCAACTCGAGAATGTCGAGCCCCTTGTCGAGCGCGGGTGCGCGATAGCGATCGATTGCGCTCATTGATTCCCGTGCGTCGCTACCGGGAAGCAGGTCGTTTGTCGTTTGCATTGATATTGGTATGAGGTTCGAGAATGACCATCGATCGGCGGCGACGTACGCGGCGAACGGCAACACGCAGGGCTCGAAGGCAATGAACGCAATTCGTCCGAGATTAACAACAAACCAGCAGTGTGCAATGCCGCGTCTTTTTACCGATCGTTACTCGACAAGAACGGATCAGGAGGCGATCCCGATGACAGGGTCGGCCCGAATATCCGCTATTTCGTATGGTGAAGGTGCGGGAAGACGAAAGACGCGGAGCAGACGGGCGCTGCGTCGCAATGTCTGCGGATACCCCAATAGTCGGTATGCGTCGCGCGTCATTTCACGGCGCGCGGCCGATGGTACAAAGAGTCGCGGGCCAGCGGCGGCGCGGCCGCGCACGAATGCCGGCCGTTGCGGCGGGTCGTGGCGCGGCGTGCGCGCCGTCGTCGCCGATGCGCAGACCGGCGGCCGCCCGACCGACGCGCGCCGCACTGTCGTGCGGCGCCGCGATCGCTGCGCCCGCGCGAATCTTGCGCGTCGAACGGCAAGCCCGATGCAGTGCCGGCGCGCGCCATCGACGATCGACGATCAGTCCGGCCGCGCGGCTGCGGCCTGCCGCGCCGGCCGGTATCCTGTCACATTCGACTACAGAGGTTGAGCACGATGAAACTGCTTCGCTATGGCCCGCCCGGCCAGGAAAAGCCCGGCATTCTCGACGCGGACGGCCGGATTCGCGACTTGTCCGCGCAGGTCCCGGATCTGGCCGGCGACGTGTTGTCCGATGCGGGTCTTGCACGGCTGCGCGCGATCGATCCGGCGACGCTGCCGCTGGTCCCCGGCGAGCCGCGTATCGGCGCCTGCGTCGCGCGCGTCGGCAAGTTCATCGGCATTGGCCTGAACTATGCCGATCACGCGGCCGAAGCCGGCATGCCGGTGCCGAAGGAGCCGGTCGTGTTCGGCAAGTGGACGAGTTCGATCTGCGGCCCGAACGACGGCATCGACATCCCGAAGGGATCGGTCAAGACGGACTGGGAAGTCGAGCTCGGCGTCGTGATCGGCTCGCCGTGCAAGGACGTCGACGAGGCGCGCGCACTCGACTACGTCGCCGGCTACTGCGTCGTCAACGACGTGTCCGAACGCGAGTGGCAGATCGAGCGCGGCGGCCAGTGGGACAAGGGCAAGGGCTTCGACACGTTCGGCCCGATCGGCCCGTGGCTCGTCACGCGCGACGAGGTGCCCGATCCGCAGCGTCTCGATCTGTGGCTCGAAGTCGACGGCCATCGCTACCAGAACGGCAACACGCGCACGATGGTGTTCACCGTCGCGCAACTGATCGCGTATCTGTCGCGCTGCATGAGCCTGCAGCCGGGCGACGTGATCACGACCGGCACGCCGCCGGGCGTCGGGATGGGCATCAAGCCTGCGCCGGTGTTCCTGAAGGCCGGCCAGATGGTGCGTCTCGGCATCGAAGGGCTCGGCGAGCAACTGCAGCGCACGCGCGGCGCGGAGTAAGCGCCGGTACGACGCGCGACCGGTTGCGGGCGCAACCGGTTTCGCCGCGACCCGCCGCCAGGCAGCGCCGACCCGAAAGACAAGGGCCCGATTCCGCGCAACGTGGAATCGGGCCCTTGCAGTTCGTGCGCCGGTGGTCCGCCGCCGGGCGCGACGCCCGGCGCGGCCGCGTCATACGGGGTTGTCGAGTTCGCAGTGCGCTTCCAGCCGATATCCGTCGGGATCGACGACGAATGCCGCGTAATAGCCGGGACCGTAGTGCTCGCGTTTGCCGGGCCCGCCGTTGTCGCGGCCGCCGTGCTCGAGCGCGGCCCGGTAGAACGCATCGACTTCGACCGGCGAATCGGCCTTGAACGAGACATGCAGCCCCGATTCGGCGTCGGCGACGACCGGCCGCGCCACGTGCGTGAGCCACAGCGAGGGTTCGTCGGTGCCGTAGCCGAGGGATCCGTCGTCGCTGTACAGCCGCTTGTAGCCGAGTGCGCCGAGCGTGCTGTCGTAGAACGCGCGGCTGCGCTCGATATGCGCGACGCCAAAGGAAAGGTGATCGATCATCTGCTGGCTCCTTGGACTGAAGGGGAACGTCGGTGCGACAAATCGTTTTTAACCACCATGCTGGTTATGCTAGGAAGCGCCTCGGCGCTTGTCAACCTGCATGGTGGTTAGTACGATCCCGGCATGAAAGAAACCCGCGCCGCGGCCGCGCCGGACAGCCTGATTCCGGCGCCGCCCGAAACCCTGAGCATCGATTTCGCGAACACGCTGTACTGGCGAGGCACCGACACGCCGACGGAAACCTTCGGATCGCTCGACGACCTGCTGGCCTGGTGCCGCGAGCGCGCCGGCGTGCCGGCGTGGCTGGCCGAAGCGTGCCGCGCGCGCAGCGCGGATGAAGGACACGGGGCGGCGCTGCTGGCGCGCGCGCTCGCATTGCGCGAGGCGCTGTATCGGCTGTTTCACGCGCAGGCGGAGCAGCGCGAGCCGCATCCCGACGATCTCGCGCTGCTCTGCGGCTTTCTCGGCGAAGCGTCGCCGCGCGTCGCGCTGGCGCGGATCGACGGCGGCTATGCGTGGCGGATCGATGCGCGGAACGCGACGCTTGCCGGGCTGCTGAGCCCGGTGCTCTGGTCGGCGACCGACCTGCTCGGCGGCGCGCGGCTCGCGAAGGTCAAGCGCTGCGCGAACGACGCGTGCCAGTGGCTGTTCATCGACGACAGCAAGAACGGCAGCCGGCGCTGGTGCTCGATGTCGTCGTGCGGCAACCGCGCAAAGGCCTATCGCCACTATCACAAGGCGGATTGACGCGCCCGCGCGAGCCTTCCGCCCGCGCCGACGCTATTTCGCCGACAGCTTCCGCCAGAGCGTCGTCTTGCTGATGCCGAGCATCGCGCATGCGCGGTCGCGGTCGCCGCCGCACGCGTCGAGCACCGCGCGGATCTCGTCGGCCTCCGCACGGCGCCGGCGCGCCTGCAGCGTCTGCAGCGTCTGCGCATCGTCGGCTTCGGCGGCGTCGGCCGGCAGCGCGAACAGCTCGGGCGCGATCGTCTGCAGCGCGTCGGGCGCGAGCGCGGCGCACGCGGCGGCCGGATCGCTTTCGTCCGCTTCCTCGGCCAGTTCCACCGCAATCCGCTCGATCACGTTCTGCAGTTCCCGCACGTTGCCGGGCCACCGGTAGCGCGCGAGCGTCGCCTGCGTCGCGGCGAGCACGCGCGCGGCATCGTCGGTGTCGCGCAGCCGCTCCGCCAGCCGCGGCTCGCGCCGCGCGGCCTGCACGAGCAGCGTGGCCGCGAGCGCGGGCAGGTCGGCCGCGCGTTCGCGCAGCGGCGGCAGGCCGATGTTCAGGATGTTGAGCCGGTAATAGAGATCCGCGCGGAACGTGCCGGCCTCGACGGCCGCGAGCAGCGGATGGTGCGTCGCGGCGATCACGCGCACGTCGATGCGGATCGGCTCGGTCGAGCCGAGCCGGATCACCTCGCGCTCCTGCAGCACGCGCAGCAGCCGGCTCTGCAGCGACGGCGGCATCTCGCCGATTTCGTCGAGAAACAGCGTGCCGCGGTGCGCGGCCTCGAACAGGCCGGTCTTGCCGCCGCGCCGCGCGCCGGTGAACGCGCCTTCTTCGTAGCCGAACAGTTCGCTCTCGAGCAGCGCCTCCGGAAACGCGCCGCAGTTGACCGCGACGAACGGATAGCTGCGCCGCGCGGACAGCCCGTGCAGGCTTTGCGCGATCATTTCCTTGCCGGTGCCGCTCTCGCCGAGCACCAGCACGGTCGCATCCGATTTCGCGTAGCGGCGCACGAGGTCGCGCACGCGCGTCATCGGCGCGGATGCGCCGACCACGTCGTCGAGCGCATAGCGCGCGGCGAACTGCTGCGTGCCCGGCTGCGAGCGCAGCGCGCGGTCGAGCCGTTCGACCGCACGCGATTCCTGGAACGTCAGCACGCTGCCCGACGTGACGCCGCGATCGACGAGCGGCCCGCGATGCACGACGTAGCGGATGCCGCGCACGGTCGCGAGCGCGTCGCCGTCCTCGCCGCGCAGCGTGCGCAGTTCGGGCCGCAGGTCGACCAGCGCGCGGCCGACGGCCGCCGCGGGCTCGACCCCGAGCGCCGACGCGAGCCGTTCGTTGATCGCCTCGACGCGGCCCTGCGCGTCGAGCGCGACCACGCCGTCGCGCAGATGCTGGAGCAGGTTGTCGAGCCGCTGGCGGCGGAACGCCTCGGCGTGCGTCGCGTACGCGACCTCGAGCGCGGTATCGACGGCCTTGCGCACCGACGTGTGCGAATACAGGAACACCGCGCCCATCCCGGCGCTGGCCGCGAGATCGGTGACGAGGCCGGGGCCGACGATCGTCTCGATGCCGCGGTCGCGCAGGTCGTGCACGCACGCTTCCGCTTCCTGCGCGGACTGATATGACGCAAACTGCACGTCGAGGCCGTACGCGGCGACGAAGCGGCGCACTTCGGGCGGCGTTTCGCCGGCGCTGACGAGCGCGATCCGCGTCGCGTCGCGCCGCGCGCGCGCGAGCGCCTGCATCACGTCGAAGCCGGTCGGCGACACGACCACGACCGGCACCTGCGCGCGCGTCTTCAGGAAGCCGCCGTTCGAGCCGGCCGCGACGATCACGTCGGGGCGCGTCGCGCCGGCCTCGGCAATCGCGCTCAGCGCATCCTCATACGCGCGCGACACGATGCGCACGTCGGCGCGTTCGTCGAATTCGCCGGCGATCTCGCGAAACAGGTCGCGCAGGCGGCTGATGCCCATCGCCCAGATGCGCGGACGCACCGTGCGGTCGGCGGCGCCGACGGGCTTGATCGAGGAGAGGTCCATGCGGCCGATTATGCGCGCCGCATTTCATTTTTGGAACACGAAATTTCCAATTTGAAACAAGCGGGCACGGTCGCGCATCGGCCGTTTGCTTAAAAATCAGCGGGTTAGCCGCGCGATGCAAGCTGGCCCGGTCCTTGCTGTTAAAAGGCATTCCTTCAGGAGGCCGTTCATGAGCAACACGCATCTTCAGAGCGCCGGCGCGAAATTCCGCGCGGCAGTCGCGGCGGAGCAGCCGCTGCAGGTCGTCGGCGCGATCACCGCGTACGCGGCCAAGATGGCGCAGGCCACCGGCTTCAAGGCCGTGTACCTGTCGGGCGGCGGCGTCGCCGCGAATTCGCTCGGCATCCCCGATCTCGGCATCAGCACGATGGAAGACGTGCTGATCGACGCGAACCGGATCACCAACGCGACCGACCTGCCGCTGCTGGTCGACATCGATACCGGCTGGGGCGGCGCGTTCAATATCGCGCGCACGGTCCGCTCGTTCATCAAGGCCGGCGTCGCCGCCGTGCACATGGAGGACCAGGTCGGCCAGAAGCGCTGCGGCCATCGTCCGGGCAAGGAAGTCGTGCCGACCGAGGAAATGGTCGATCGCGTGAAGGCTGCGGTCGACGCGCGCACCGACGACCAGTTCGTGATCATGGCGCGCACCGACGCGGCCGCGGCCGAAGGGATCGACGCGGCGATCGAGCGCGCGGTGGCCTATGTCGAGGCGGGCGCGGACATGATCTTCCCGGAAGCGATGAAGACGCTCGACGACTACCGCCGCTTCAAGGCGGCCGTGAAGGTGCCGATCCTCGCGAACCTGACCGAGTTCGGTTCGACGCCGATGTTCACGCTCGACGAACTGCGCGAGGCGAACGTCGACATCGCGCTGTACTGCTGCGGCGCGTATCGCGCGATGAACAAGGCCGCGCTGAACTTCTACGAGACGGTGCGCCGCGACGGCACGCAGAAGGCGGCCGTACCGACGATGCAGACCCGCGCCGAGCTGTACGACTTCCTCGGCTATCACGAATACGAGCGCAAGCTCGACGAGCTGTTCGCGCAGGGCAAGAAGTAAGCCGCGCGCCCCGACATACGAATCCGCATCCCCGCATCTGGAGAACCGAAACATGAGCGAGACGAAAGACGCAGCAGCACCGGCCGCCGCAGGCGCATTCAAGCCGAAGAAGTCGGTGGCGCTGTCGGGCGTGACGGCCGGCAACACGGCGCTCTGCACGGTCGGCAAGACCGGCAACGACCTGCACTATCGCGGCTACGACATTCTCGACGTCGCCGAATCGTGCGAGTTCGAGGAAATCGCGCACCTGCTCGTCCACGAGACGCTGCCGAACCTGACCGAGCTGGCCGCCTACAAGGCGAAGCTGCGCGGCCTGCGCGGCCTGCCGAACGCGCTGAAGGCGGCGCTCGAGCAGATCCCGGCGTCCGCGCACCCGATGGACGTGATGCGCACCGGCGTGTCGGTGCTCGGCACCGTGCTGCCGGAGAAGGACGACCACAACCTGCCGGGCGCGCGCGACATCGCCGACCGCCTGATGGCGTCGCTCGGCTCGATGCTGCTGTACTGGTATCACTTCTCGCACAACGGCAAGCGCATCGAAACGGAAACCGACGACGACTCGATCGGCGGTCACTTCCTGCACTTGCTGCACGGCAAGACGCCGTCGAAGTCGTGGGTCGACGCGATGCACACGTCGCTGATCCTGTACGCGGAGCACGAGTTCAACGCGTCGACGTTCACGGGCCGCGTGATCGCGGGCACGGGCTCGGACATCTACTCGGCGATCACCGGCGCGATCGGCGCGCTGCGCGGGCCGAAGCACGGCGGCGCGAACGAAGTCGCGTATGAAATCCAGAGCCGCTACCGCTCGCCGGACGAAGCGGAAGCCGACATCCGCCGCCGCGTCGAGAACAAGGAAGTCGTGATCGGCTTCGGTCACCCGGTCTACACGATCTCCGATCCGCGCAACAAGGTGATCAAGGGCGTCGCGCACAAGCTGTCGAAGGAAGCGGGCGACCTGAAGCTGTACGACATCGCCGAGCGTCTCGAATCGGTGATGTGGGACGCGAAGAAGATGTTCCCGAACCTCGACTGGTTCAGCGCGGTGTCGTACCACATGATGGGCGTGCCGACCGCGATGTTCACGCCGCTGTTCGTGATCTCGCGCACCTCCGGCTGGGCCGCGCACATCATCGAGCAGCGCGTCGACAACAAGATCATCCGCCCGAGCGCGAACTACACGGGCCCGGACGATCTGCAGTTCGTGCCGATCGAGAAGCGCTGATACGCCAGCCGCGCGCACCGGCGTCCGTTCCGCGGGCGGCCGGTGCGCGCCGCACGCCATACTTCGATTTCCCCCACATGATGAATACCGCCTACCGCAAACCCCTGCCCGGCACGTCGCTGGACTACTTCGACACGCGCGCCGCGGTCGAGGTGATCGCGCCCGGCGCCTACGACACGCTGCCGTACACGTCGCGCGTGCTCGCCGAGAACCTGGTGCGCCGCTGCGATCCGGCGATCCTCGCCGATTCGCTGAAGCAGATCATCGAGCGCAAGCGCGAGCGCGACTTTCCGTGGTTCCCGGCGCGCGTCGTGTGTCACGACATCCTCGGCCAGACCGCGCTCGTCGACCTCGCCGGCCTGCGCGACGCGATCGCCGAGCGCGGCGGCGACCCGGCCAAGGTGAACCCGGTCGTGCCGGTGCAGCTGATCGTCGATCACTCGCTGGCCGTGGAATGCGGCGGCTTCGATCCGGACGCGTTCGCGAAGAACCGCGCGATCGAGGATCGCCGCAACGAGGATCGCTTCCACTTCATCGAGTGGACGAAGCAGTCGTTCGAGAACGTCGACGTGATCCCGCCGGGCAACGGCATCATGCACCAGATCAACCTGGAGAAGATGTCGCCGGTGATCCAGGTGCAGGACGGCGTCGCCTATCCGGACACCTGCGTCGGCACCGACAGCCACACGCCGCACGTCGATGCGCTCGGCGTGATCGCGATCGGCGTCGGCGGGCTGGAGGCGGAGAACGTGATGCTCGGCCGCGCGTCGTGGATGCGGCTGCCGGATATCGTCGGCGTCGAGCTGACCGGCAAGCGCCAGCCCGGCATCACCGCGACCGACATCGTGCTCGCGCTGACCGAGTTCCTGCGCAAGGAAAAGGTGGTCGGCGCGTATCTGGAATTCCGCGGCGAAGGCGCGGCGAGCCTGACGCTCGGCGATCGCGCGACGATCTCGAACATGGCGCCCGAATACGGCGCGACCGCCGCGATGTTCTTCATCGACGGCCAGACCACCGACTACCTGCGCCTGACGGGCCGCAGCGACGAACAGGTGAAGCTCGTCGAGACCTACGCGAAGGCGGCCGGCCTGTGGGCCGACACGCTGGATGACGCGCAATACGAGCGCACGCTGACGTTCGACCTGTCGAGCGTGGTGCGCAACATGGCCGGCCCGTCGAATCCGCACAAGCGGCTGCCGACGTCCGATCTCGCCGCGCGCGGGATCGCCGGCCAGTGGGAAGAAAAGGCGGGCGAGATGCCCGACGGCGCGGTGATCATCGCGGCGATCACGAGCTGCACGAACACCAGCAACCCGCGCAACGTGATCGCGGCGGGCCTGCTCGCGCGCAACGCGAACGCGCGCGGCCTCGTGCGCAAGCCGTGGGTGAAGAGCTCGCTCGCGCCGGGCTCGAAGGCGGTCGAGCTGTACCTGAAGGAAGCGAACCTGCTGCCCGAACTCGAAAAGCTCGGCTTCGGCATCGTCGCGTTCGCCTGCACGACCTGCAACGGGATGTCGGGCGCACTCGATCCGAAGATCCAGCAGGAGATTGTCGATCGCGACCTGTACGCGACGGCCGTGCTGTCCGGCAACCGCAACTTCGACGGCCGCATCCATCCGTATGCGAAGCAGGCGTTCCTCGCGTCGCCGCCGCTCGTCGTCGCGTATGCGATTGCCGGCACGATCCGTTTCGACATCGAGAAGGACGTGCTCGGCCACGACCGGGACGGCAAGCCCGTCACGCTGAAGGACATCTGGCCGACCGACGAGGAGATCGATGCGATCGTCGCGTCGAGCGTGAAGCCCGAGCAGTTCCGCACCGTCTACGAGCCGATGTTCGCGCGCGTGGCCGATGCGGGCGAGCGCGCGGCGCCGCTGTACGACTGGCGGCCGCAGAGCACGTACATCCGCCGCCCGCCGTACTGGGAAGGCGCGCTGGCCGGCGAGCGCACGCTGCGCGGCATGCGTCCGCTCGCGGTGCTCGGCGACAACATCACGACCGACCATCTTTCGCCGTCGAACGCGATCATGGCGAACAGCGCCGCCGGCGAATATCTCGCGAAGATGGGCCTGCCGGAAGAAGACTTCAACTCGTACGCGACGCACCGGGGAGACCACCTGACCGCGCAGCGCGCGACCTTCGCGAACCCGACGCTCGTCAACGAGATGGCGGTGGTCGACGGCGCGGTGAAGAAGGGCTCGCTCGCACGTGTGGAGCCGGACGGCAAGGTGATGCGGATGTGGGAGGCGATCGAGACGTACATGAATCGCAAGCAGCCGCTGATCGTCGTCGCCGGCGCCGACTACGGCCAGGGCTCGTCGCGCGACTGGGCGGCCAAGGGCGTGCGGCTCGCGGGCGTCGAGGCGATCGTCGCCGAAGGGTTCGAGCGGATCCACCGCACGAACCTGATCGGGATGGGCGTGCTGCCGCTCGAGTTCAAGCCCGGCACGAACCGGACGACGCTCGGCATCGACGGCACCGAGACCTTCGACGTGATCGGCGAGCGCACGCCGCGCGCCGACCTGACGCTCGTGATTCATCGCCGCAACGGCGAGCGCGTCGAGGTGCCCGTCACGTGCCGGCTCGATACGGCCGAGGAAGTGTCGATCTACGAGGCGGGCGGCGTGCTGCAGCGCTTCGCACAGGACTTCCTCGAGTCGTCGCAGGCCGCGTGATGCGGCGGGGCGCCGGGCGGGCGATGCGATTGCATGGCCTGCGCGGCGGCTTCATGCGCCGCAGCGGCGCGTGGAGCGAAGGGTCTGTTCCGGTGGCGGCGCGCAGGCGCCGCCGGCTCGAACAGGCCCGCGTCATTTTGCTTCGCATGGCATCGGAGTGCGAAGCATCCGGCAGCGGAAGGCGCTGACGCGCCGGCTTCGATCAACAAGGGATACACGAACATGGCTCATATTCCTCAAATCAGGATTCCCGCGACCTACATCCGCGGCGGCACCAGCAAGGGCGTGTTCTTCCGGCTTCAGGACCTGCCCGAGGCCGCGCAGGCGCCCGGCGCCGCGCGCGACGCGCTGCTGCTGCGCGTGATCGGCAGCCCCGATCCGTACGGCAAGCAGATCGACGGGATGGGCGGCGCGACGTCGTCGACCAGCAAGACGGTGATCGTGTCGAAGAGTACGCGCGCCGGGCACGACGTCGACTACCTGTTCGGGCAGGTGTCGATCGACAAGGCGTTCGTCGACTGGAGCGGCAACTGCGGGAACCTGTCGGCGGCGGTCGGCCCGTTCGCGATCAGCGGCGGCCTCGTCGATCCCGCGCGCGTGCCGCGCGACGGCGTCGCGACCGTGCGGATCTGGCAGGCGAACATCGGCAAGACGATCATTGCGCACGTGCCGATCACGAACGGCGCGGTGCAGGAGACCGGCGATTTCGAACTGGACGGCGTCACGTTCCCGGCCGCCGAAGTGCAGCTCGAGTTCATGGACCCGGCCGCCGAGGAGGAGGGCGCGGGCGGCTCGATGTTCCCGACCGGCAACCTGGTCGACGATCTCGCGGTGCCGGGCGTCGGCACGCTGAAGGCGACGATGATCAACGCGGGGATTCCGACGATCTTCGTCGATGCGGCAGCGATCGGCTATACGGGCACGGAGCTGCAGGACGCGATCAACGGCGACGCGAAGGCGCTCGAGAAGTTCGAGACGATCCGCGCGCACGGCGCGCTGCGCATGGGGCTGATCGACACGCTCGACGAGATCGCGACGCGGCAGCATACACCGAAGATCGCGTTCGTCGCGAAGCCGGCCGACTATGTCGCGTCGAGCGGCAAGCGCGTGAATGCGGGCGACGTCGACCTGCTGGTGCGCGCGATGTCGATGGGCAAGCTGCACCACGCGATGATGGGTACGGCGGCGGTCGCGATCGGCACGGCCGCGGCGATTCCCGGCACGCTCGTCAATCTCGCGGCGGGTGGCGGCGAACGCAACGCGGTGCGCTTCGGGCATCCGTCGGGCACGCTGCGCGTCGGCGCGGAGGCGAAGCAGGAGAACGGCGAGTGGACCGTCACGAAGGCGATCATGAGCCGCAGCGCGCGCGTGCTGATGGAAGGCTGGGTGCGCGTGCCGGGGGATGCGTTCTGATCGTTGCCGGTTGCATGGGCAAGGACACGGGCGGCTTCGGCCGCCCGTGTCGTTTCGGTCAGCCGTGCAGGAACCGGCGCAGTGCGTCGTGGCTGAGGCGGCGGGCGGAGGCCGATAACCGCCCACGCCCTCACATAGAATCGAAACATCCGCCAATCCTGTCCGCCTGTATTCCAGCGAGGTCGATATGTCACTGAACGCACCGCTCGCCGGCGTCCACATCGTCGAATTCGAAGGTCTCGGCCCCGGCCCGCTCGCGGGCTGGATGCTGGCCGGAATGGGCGCGCGCGTCACGCTGATCGCGCGCCCGTCCGGCCGCACGAGCGCGCCCGATGCGCTGCGAGCCGGCGAGGGCGACCTGCTGCGCGACGGCAAGACGATCGTCGAACTCGACCTGAAGGCGCCGGACGGCCGCGACGCGGCGCTGGCGCTGGTCGCCCAGGCCGATGCGCTGATCGAGGGGCTGCGGCCCGGCGTGATGGAGCGGCTCGGCCTCGGGCCCGATGCGTGCGCACGCCGCAACCCGACGCTCGTGTATGGCCGGATGACGGGCTGGGGCCAGCACGGGCCGCTCGCGGCTGCGGCCGGCCACGACCTGAACTACGTTGCGCTGACGGGGCTGCTGTCGCTGTCCGCGCCGCGCGACGGCCGGCCCGGCCTGCCGCCGACCGTGGTCGGCGACGCGGGCGGCGCGCTCGGGCTCGCGTTCGGCATCGTCTGCGCGCTGTTCGACGTGCGCGGCGGCGGACCGGGACGCGTGGTCGACGGCGCGATCGTCGACATCGTGTCGATGCTCGGCACGCTCGCGCTCTGGGCGCGCGCGAACGGCCAGCTCGACGGCGCGCAGCCGAGCCTGTTTCACGACGCGCCGTTCTACGACGTGTATCGCTGCGCCGACGGCGAATGCGTGACGATCGGCGCGCTCGAGCCGCCGTTTTACGCGTTGCTGGTCGAACGGCTCGGCCTGACCGACGTCGATCCGGCGTCGCAGTACGACCGCGCGCGCTGGCCGGCGCTGAAGGCGCGTTTCGCCGAGGTGTTCGCGCAGCAACCGTCTGCGCATTGGCGTGCGCTGCTCGAAGGCTCCGACGCGTGCTTCGCGCCGGTGCTGAGCGTGGCCGACGCGGCAACGCATCCGCACAACGCGGCACGCGGGATTTATCGAACCGATGCGAACGGCAACCTGCGCGCGCGCATGGCGCCGCGTTTTCTGCCGCTGACGGAAGACGGCGGGACGGCGTGAACGAACGCGCCGGTTTCGGCCTCGGCGCGGCGTCAGGCCGCTGCGTTCAGGCCGTTTCCTCCGGCGCGCCCGGCATCTTGCCGTCGCCGACGCGGTTGATCGTCCCTTGCGCGATCGCGACGAGCCGCTCGTGATCGCCGTCGATGACGAACACGTGGCACTGGCAGGTCGCATGGTTGCGGCCCGCATAGACGAGCTTCGCACGCGCGACGAGCGTGCCGTTCACCGCCGGCCGCAGATAGTTGATCTTGTATTCGGCGGTGATCACGCGCGGGCCGAGCGCGAGCGCGCCGGCGAACGTCAGCGCGTTGTCGGCGAGATAGCTGATGACGCCGCCGTGCACGAACCCGTGCTGCTGCCGCAGTTCTTCGCGCACGGGCAGACACAGCGACACTTCGTTGTCGCCGATGTGCATCAGCTCCGTGCCCAGCAGCATGCTGAACGGTTGCGCGCGCAATGCGCCGCGCGCGTGGTCCACGATGTCGGTCATCGACTTCCCTCGCAATGAGTGGCCGCTTGCGCTGAACTCTAGGAAGGGGGCTGCGGATAAGCAAGGAAATTCGTCCGCATCGCGCGCGCGATGCGGCGCGACTTTTGCGCGGAAGGCGGGAATCGCGTGGATTTCGGCGCCGCCGCTGCCGGACGAGCGAACCGCGTGCCCGTCCGATGTGCGGTGTGCGCGGGACGCTCCCGGGCGCAGCCGCCGAACCACCGAACCGCCGGCGCGCGTGTCGCGCGGCGGCGCCGTCTACCGTCAGCCGCTCAGGCCGGCAGGGCTGCGTAGGCGGTCGCGAGGTGATAGGGTGTCGTCGAAGGCATGTCGGCGCGCGACACCTGCCCGTCCGCGGTCTTGCATTCGAACCAGCCGCGCGGGTGCAGGAAGCGCGAGGCGAAGCGCCCGATCTGCGTCGCGAGCGGCGCGGAGGCCGGCGTGCCGCCGTGCGTCGCGAGCGCGCGCAGATATTCGGTCTGGGCCCAGATTCGCTGCGTGCCGTCGATGCATGCGCCCTGCGCGTCGAGTGCCGCGCAGACGCCGCCCGTCTGCGCGTCGACGCCGTGTCGTTCCGCGAACTCGAACGCGCGCGCGAGCGCGTCGGCGAGCGTGGTCTGCGCGAGCCGCGCGCCGGCCGCGTCCACCAGATAGAACCATTCGAACTGGTGGCCGGGCTCGAAGCGGTTGCCGGCGGTGCCGAGCGGCAGTTCGGCGACGCAGCCGGTCGCCGTGTCGACGAAGCTGCGTTCGACGGCCTGTGCGGTGCGCAAGAGCGCGTCGTCGAATGCCGGGTCGCCGAACGCGTCGGCGGCCGCGAGCCAGGCTTCGGTCAGATGCATCAGCGGATTCTGCAGTGCGCCTTTGCCCGAGGACGAGAAATCGGCGTGACGGGCTGCATCGAGCAGCGCATCGCCCGGCGCCGGTGCGAAGCGGTCCTGGATCAGCGCGGCGGTTTCCTCGGCGATCGTGCGCGCGGCCGGTTCGCCCGATGCCGCGTGCCACGCGGCGCAGGCGAACACGACGAACGCGTGCGTATAGAGATCCTTGGTCGTGTCGAGCGGTGCGCCCTGCGCGTCGACGCTGTAGATCCAGCCGCCGTGGCGCGTGTCGCGGAAACGGTCGCGCAGCGAATCGAACAACGTGGCCGCGTGCGCCGCGTCGCCGGCCTGCGCGAACACGAACAGCTGCCGCGCGCACGCCATCGCGCGATAGCGCGTTACCGGCAACGGTGCGTGGGTGGCCGGATCGACGGCCTCGAACGGCAGTTGCAATGCGTGGTCGAACCCTGAACCCCGCCAAAGCGGCAAGACGACGTGCGCGAAATGGTGGCGCAATTGGGCGGCCTGGGCGGAAGCGGAGTCGGAGACGGACATGGCGGGGTTGAGCGCTTGGATCGAACGTGTCGGCGCGGCCCGAATCGGCGCAGCCGGGCCCAAGGATAAAACATTCCGCGCGGCCGGCACCACAAAAAAGGAGATAAATCGGATGCTCAGCAATCTGGAACTCGTGATGCGGCTCATTCTCGCGGCCGCGCTCGGCAGCGTCATCGGTTTCGAGCGCGAGCGCCTGTCGTGGGCGGCCGGGCTGCGCACGCACATGCTCGTGTGCGTGGGCTCCGCGCTGATCATGATCGTGTCGGCATTCGGTTTCGCCGACGTGCTCGGCAGCGACCACATCGTGCTCGATCCGTCGCGGATCGCCGCGCAGGTCGTGTCGGGGATCGGCTTCCTCGGCGCGGGCTCGATCCTGCTGCGCGGCGAGATCGTGCGCGGGCTGACGACGGCCGCGAGCCTGTGGTCGGTGGCCGCGATCGGTCTCGCGGTGGGCGGCGGGCTTTACGTCGCGTCGATTTCGGCGACGATCATCATCCTGATCATCCTGGCCGGCATCAAGCCGCTCGAACGGCGCTACTTCACGGTGCGGCAGCGGCGCCAGCTCGCGCTGACGGTCGTGAGCGGCACGCTGACGTTCGACTCGCTGCATGCGGCGCTCGGGCCGGACAGCGCGCGCGTGAAGCAGTTCATCGTGCAGCGCGCCGACGACACGGGCGAGCACGACGAGGTGCGCATCGCGCTCGCACGCGTGTCGGATCTCGAATATCGCGCGATCTGCGACAAGCTGCGCGCGTTGCGCGGCGTCACGCGTTTCGAGGAAGGAAGGGGACTGTCGGGCGACGAATAGGCGGCGGCTCATGCGACAATGGCCGGCCACCGATTCCGTTCGACGTCCGGTCCCGCGCCCGCGGGCCTCGCAATCCGATCTCATGACCGAATCCGTTATCGCGCCTCGTTCCCGTTCCCGTTCCGGCAGCCGTTCGTCGGCACGCTCCCGTCCGCGCTCCGCGGCGGCCGCAGGCGAGGCGGCCGCGAAGGCCGCGGTGAAGGCGGCGCCCGCGCCGGGCGGCGATCCGGCGCGGGCCGAACAGACGCTCGACCTGTTCGGCGACCCGGTGCTCGAGCCGGGCGAGCGTGCGTCGGTTGCGGTGCGCGACGAGGCGGTTGCGCAGGCGTCGGCGGAAACGAGCAGTGCGGCGGACGATGCTGCTGCCGGCCGGCAGGCGACGCTCGACGGCTTTGAGGCGATTGAAATGGCCGAAGCGGCCACCGCGACCGGCCGCGTGGAAGCCGGGGAAGCCGCGGATTCGGATGTAAGCGATGCGACGCGCGCGGCGGCGCCCGGCGAGATGCAGGCATCCGGGCACGATGAGGCTGCGCAGGGTGGCGGCGCGTCGGTAGTCGACGGGATGGCCCCGACGTCGGGCAACGCGCATGAAGTCGGCGAAGTTGCGGCGAAGGTCATCGATGCGCGTGTGAGCGATGCAGAGTCCGTGGCGGCGGTTGAAGCGCGTGCGGCATCCGGGGCGGGCAGCGCGTCGGCCCTCGGCGAACACGCATTCGAACCTGCCGATGCCACGGCAAAAGTCGACGGCCCAGACGATGCGGCCGCCGTCGCCCCGATCGACGAAGCTGCGACAGCCGGCCCGGCGGTGAAGTCGGGTGCGGCACGGTCCGCCGCCGACAACGTGAAGGAGCGCCGGTCCTCGTCGGGCGCAAAGCGTCGCACGACGCCGCGCGATACGGCGGCCCGCTCCGGGCCGGTTCCGACGATCGCGGAAGCCGCATCCCTCTCCACCGAACCCAACCCGGCACCGGAAACCGTCCCGGTTGACGAGCGCCCTGCCGCGCCGCAATCGTCGCAACCGCCGACGGCTCCCGTCCAGCGCGATGCGGGCCGACCGGCTGCCGCAGCGGCGTCGCCGAGCGCGCCATCCGCAGCGGCTTTCGTGACGAAGCCGTCCGCGGAGCAGGCGGGCCCGACCTTCGATCCGGAAACTCAGCTGCGCCCGCTGTCGGACCGCGTCGCGGCCCTGCAGACCGAAGTGGCCGGATTGACGCGCGCGGCCGATCGCGAGATGCGCCGCGTCAACCGGCTGCTGCTCGCGCTGGCCGTGGTCGTGCTGGCCGGGCTCGTCGCGCTGGTGATGCAGACGCGGCAGATTGCGCATCTGAAGCAGGACGTCGCCGCCCGGCAATTGCGGATCGATCGTCTGGCGGCCGATCTGTCGACCCAGCAGGCGACGCTGATGACGCTCGAGGAGCATCACGAAGCGCTGCTGTCCCAGGTCGACCGGCTGCAGCGCAACGCGTCGCGCGAAGCCGCCGCCGCGAAGCGGGCCCGTCGCACGCATTGATCGTTTCGACCCCGTCTGGAAAGCCGCGCCGGGCAAGGATCGGGGGGCGCGCCACGCGTCGGCGCGGCGGGACGGTGCGACAAACCGATGCAGCGCACTGGCAGAGTTTAGGGAAAACCCTTAGAATGGCATCTATCTCAGGGAAAACCCTAGCCTTATCTGTCAGGAGTCTCACATGAGCTTCATCTTCGCGCTGCTGCAAAAGATCGACGACCTGTTCGTTTCGCCGCACCTGCCGCTCGATGCGGAATACTCGTACGCTGCCCGTCGCGCTGAAGCCGAGCGTGTGCGTCGCTCGCATCTCGTGCCGATTTGCCTGTACCGTCGCTGATTCGCTGATTCGCTGATTCGCTGATTCAGCCCGGCGCTCGCCGTCCAGCGCCCGCTTCCGCCGCCGCCCCGTGCGCCGGTGCGACCGTCCCGCTACACTGAAAGCTCGATCCCTCCACGGCGACCGGGCCATGCTGCAAATGCGGCCAATGACGGCCGGTGAATTTCACGCGTACCGCACGCGCGCCATCGACGGCTATGCGCGCGATCTCGTGTCATCCGGGCAAAACGCCCCCGAAGACGCGGCCGACCGTGCCCGCGCCTGTTTCGACACCCTGCTGCCCGACGGCCTGCTGACTTCCGGCCAGACGCTCGTCTCGCTGGTCGATACCGCCAGCGGCGACACCGTCGGCGACCTCTGGTACGCGCTCGTGGCCGAGGGGCCGAACCGCACCTTGTTCATCTACGATCTCGAGATCGTCGCGTCCCGACGTCGCGAGGGCTGGGCCACGCGCGCGCTCGACGCACTCGAGGACGACGCGCGCCGCCACGGCGTGACGGAGATCGGGCTGTCGGTGTTCAACCACAACGCGGCGGCGCGCGCACTGTATCGCGCGTGCGGTTTCGTGCCGATCACGACGACGCTGATCAAGCCGGTCGTTCACGACTGAATCCGCTTCCCGATACCACTTCCCCGCTGAAATCGACCGCGGCGAGGTTCGCCCGCGCGCTCAGCGCGCGCGTCCCTTCCATCGCCGCAGCAGCAGTGCGTTCGTCACGACACTGACGCTGGAAAACGCCATCGCGGCGCCTGCGATCACCGGGCTCAGCCAGCCGAGCGCCGCGAGCGGCACGCCGACCAGGTTGTAGACGAACGCCCAGAACAGGTTCTGCTGGATCTTCCGATAGGTGCGCTTCGAAATGTCGATCGCGTCGGCGACGAGCGCCGGATCGCCGCGCATCAGCGTGATGCCGGCCGTATGCATCGCCACGTCGCTGCCGGTCGCCATCGCGATGCCGACATCGGCCGCCGCGAGCGCGGGTGCATCGTTGATCCCGTCGCCGGCCATCGCGACGATTCCGCCGTGCGTGCGCTTCAGGTCGGCGACCACGCGCGCCTTGTCGTCGGGCAGCACCTGCGCATGGACTTCGTCGATCCCGAGCGACGCGGCGACGGCCGCCGCGCTGCCGCGGTTGTCGCCCGTGACCAGCACGCTCGCGACGCCGCGCGCGGCGAGCGCCGCGATCGCGTCGCGCGCGCCGGGTTTCACGGTGTCGCCGAACGCGATCAGCGCGATCGGTGCACGCGGCGCGTCGGCGCGCATCAGCCACGAGATCGTGTTGCCCGCGCTTTCGAGTTCGGCGGCGCGTGCGTCGAGCGCGGGCGGCACGACGATGCCGAGTTCGTCGCGCCAGCGCGTGCTGCCGAGTGCAAGCAACTGCCCGTCGACGCGGGCTTCGACGCCGCGCCCGGCCACCGCGCGCGCGTCGGTCGCGACCGGCGTGGCTGCCGCACTGCCGTCGGCGGCAGCCGCCGCGTCGTGCGCGGCGACCACCGCGCGGGCGAGCGGATGGTCGCTTTGCCGCTGCACCGCCGCCGCGAGCGCGAGCGCTTCGCCGCGCGGCATGCCGACCGCTTCGAAGGCCGTCACCGACGGCTTGCCTTCGGTCAGCGTGCCGGTCTTGTCGAATGCGATCACGGTCGTGCGCTGCGCGAGTTCGAGCGCCTGCGCGTCCTTGATCAGCACGCCGTGCCGGGCCGCGACGCCGGTGCCGGCCATGATCGCGGCCGGCGTCGCGAGGCCGAGCGCGCACGGGCATGCGATGACGAGCACCGCGACCGCGTTGAGGATCGCGGTTTCCGCGCCGGCGCCGGCGAGCAGCCAGCCGATCAGCGTCAGCACCGCGATGCCGAGGATTGCCGGCACGAACACCGCGCTGACGCGATCGACCAGACGCTGGATCGGCGCTTTCTCCGCCTGCGCGGATTCGACCAGACGGATGATGCGCGCGAGCGTCGTCTCCGCGCCGATCGCGGTGGTTTCGACGACGAGTGCGCCTTCGCCGTTGATCGAGCCGGCCGTGACGATGTCGCCGGCGTCTTTCGGAACGGGCAGGCTCTCGCCGGTGATCAGCGATTCGTCGATATGCGAGCGGCCCGATACGATCCGGCCGTCGACGGGCACGCGTTCGCCCGGACGGATGCTGACGGCCGTGCCGACGCGCACCTGCGCGAGCGGCACGTCGCGCTCGACGCCGTGTTCGACGACGCGCGCGCGATCAGGCCGCAGCGCGTTCAGCGCGCGGATCGCTTCGGTCGTCTGCCGCTTCGCGCGCGCTTCGAGCCACTTGCCGAAGCGCACCAGCGTGATGATGACGGCCGACGCCTCGAAGTAGAGGTGGCCGGGATGCGCGGGATCGCGCAGCAGCATCCACAGGCTCAGCCCGAATGCCGCTGAGGTGCCGAGTGCGACGAGCAGATCCATGTTGCCCGCGCGCGCCTTCACCGCGTGCCACGCGGCGCGGTAGAAGCGCGCGCCGAAGCCGAACTGGACGATCGACGCGAGCACGAGCTGCAGCCAGCCGGGCAGCATCGCGTCGATGCCGAACGGCGCGGCCAGCATCGGCGCGACGAGCGGCGCGCTCAGCACGGCGGCCCCGATCACGAGATTGCGCTCGCGGATCGCTTCGCGGCGCTTGCGCGTGTCGGCGTCCGAGGCGGGGCGGGCGGCCTGCGAGTCGGCCTGCGTCGCGGGAGCGGGCGCGGCCGTCAGCGATGCGCGATAGCCGGCGGTCGTGACGGCGGCGATCAGCGCGTCGGCGGCGAGCGGGCCCGCGCCGTGCACCGAGGCGCGCTCGGTCGCGAGATTCACCGACGCGCGCGCGACGCCCGGCACGGCGGCCAGCGCTTTCTCGACGCGACCGGCGCAGGATGCGCAGGTCATGCCGCCGATGTCGAGCTCGATATCGGTGGAAGCGGTCGGCGCGGTGGGGGTTGCCGGGACGGCGGCATCCGGCTCGACCGGCGTCGCGCCATAGCCGGCCTGCTTCACGGCGTCGACCAGCCGCGCAGCGGTGACGTCGGCCGCCGCCTCGACGGTGGCGCGTTCGGTCGCGAGATTGACCGACGCATGCGTGACACCGGGCACCTTCGCGAGCGCCTTTTCGACGCGCGACACGCAGGACGCGCAAGTCATCCCGTCGATGTCGAGTTCGATCGTCGTATCGGCCGGCAGCGTCCGGTCGGCGGCGCCGGACGCTGCCGGCATTGCCGCGCGGTGCTCGTGCGTCCGCGCAGCTGCGGCCGCCCCGATTCCCGCTTCACGCACTACCGCAGGATAGCCGGCCTCGCCGACCGCCTCGACCAGCCGGGCCGGTTCGACCGTCTCCAACGCGGTCACGGTTGCCGATTGCCGGTCGAGATCGACCGCCGCGTCGACGACGCCCGGCACCGCGGCCAGCGCGCGCTGCACGCGACCCGTGCAGCCGCCGCAATGCATGCCGTCGACGCCGAGTTCGATCGTGTGCAGGGCTGCGGAAGCAAGTGGTTCATTCATGGCGGATTTCCCCGAAGCGTGACGCGATGGGTGTCAGTATCAACATTCCCATGATGGTAAGGTCAAGCGTCGGCGACGATGTGCCGCGGGGGGGCGGCCCGCATGTTCGCGCCTGCCGGCGTCGATCCTCCCCCAATTAGCGGCCGTGCGCACGGCCGCGGCCGGACGCCGCTAGCGCCCGACCCGTTATTCGGCATATTGGGGGATGCCCTTAGGCGCTATGATACCGGCCTGACATCGGCATCCTGCGCCGCGAAGCGGCCCGCCGGGCTTGCTGCGATGTCTGGCATGCGCCGGTCGCTGACGAAGCCGGCGTTGACTGAAAAGAATGATATTCGGCCAGTAATCGATGATTGAAAACCTACGAGAGTCAATTTCTCTGCGGCGCGCCTGCGTGCCGTTGGCCATGGCGGCGCTGCTGGCGGGATGCGCGTCGCAGCCCGACGCGATCCAGCAGAAAACCGGCTGGATGCGCTCGGAAGTCGCCGACTCCTATGTGTACGCGTATCCGCTCGTGCTGATGGACGTCGCGAAGGACGTCGCAACGGGCGGCGACGGCGCGCAGCCGGGCCAGGCGCCGCTCAACACGCTGCGCCATGCGCAGGCGCTGCCGCCGGTCGGCGCGGTCAATCCGCCGCTGCCGGGCGTCGATACGCTCGATTCGACCGGCTGGCTCGACGTGGCGGACGAGCCCGTGATCGTCACGCTGCCCGACACGCGCGGCCGCTACTGGGACGCCCGCGCGCTCGACATGTGGACGAACGTGCTGTGGTCGTCGTCGAGCGTGACCGCGCACGGGGCTCGCGGCGGCGCGCGATCGCAAACGATTGCCTTCGCCGCGAAGGACTGGCAGGGCGCGCTGCCGAAGGGGGCGGTGCGCGTCGACGTGCCGTCGCGCAATGTCTGGCTCGACGTGCGGCTGCAGACGAGCGGCGGCCGCGACCTGACCAACGTGAAGAAGCTGCAGCGTGCGATCCGCGTGGTGCCGCTGTCGGTCTATACGGGCGCCGCGCGCGGCGCGTCGGTCGCGGTCCACGCGGGCAGTGCGCCGTCCGAGGCGGCGAGCGGCGGCACGCCGGCGGAGCAGGTCGCCGCGCTCGATCCGAAGGCGTTCTTCACGCGTTTCGCGCAGGCCTTGCAGGACAACCCGGCGCCCGACGACGATCCGCACGCGAAGCAACTGCTCGACGACATCGGCGTATCGGCCGGCTATCCGGTGCTGTGGACGGGCGACCGCCTCGCGGCCGCGACGGCCGGCGTCGCGGAGGCGCGCGCGCGGCTCGCGACGCCGCCGCCGAACCTGCTGAACGCGAACGGCTGGACCTGGATCGGCGATACGGCCGGCAAGTACGGCCAGGACTACGCACTGCGCGCGTATGCGGCCTATACGCAGTTCGGCACCGCGACGCGCGACGACGAGACGCTCGCGATCGTCCGCGTCGACAGCGACGGCCATCCGCTGAACGGCGCGAACCGCTACGTGCTGCATTTCGCGCCGCGTGCGCTGCCGCCGGTGCGCGCGTTCTGGACGCTGACGCCGTACACGACGAACGGCGCGCTGCCCGACGTCGGCGCCGCACGCCGCTCGCTCGGCGATCGCGACCGGCTGCGTCGCAATCACGACGGCTCGATCGACATCGTCGTGTCCGCCACGCCCGGCGGCGCGAACTGGCTGCCGGCGCCGCGCACCGATTTCGCACTCGCGTTGCGGCTGTATGCGCCGAAACCGCAAGCGAGCGACGGCTCGTGGATGCCGCCCGTCGTCGTGCGGAAATGAACGGACGGCCGCCGCCGTGGTCCGATCGGCGGGCGCGGCGGCGGCACCCGAACGCCGTTCCGTTACCTCCTGAGCCTATACTTTCGGGATAGCGCGCGCGGGCGAACCGGTTTTCCGGTGCGGCCGGCGTCCATTCCCGAGGCAATCCAGCATGGCAAGCGCAGACAAAGAAACCCTACCCTCGACCCTCCATGCCCTCGGCGGCATCGCACGCGCGCGTCGCACCCGGCGTATCGGCATCGGCGTGCTGATCTTCCTGGTTTTATTCGGACTGCTCGGATTCTTCGCGGCGCCGCCGCTGATCCGCCATATCGCCGAGCAGCAGCTGAGCAAGCAGCTCGACCGGCCCGCGACGATCCAGCGCATCGCGCTGAACCCGTACACGCTGAACCTCGAAGCCGACAGCATCCACCTCGGCGAGCGCGGCGGGCAGGGCGACTTCATCGACATCGCGAAGCTCGTCGTTCGGCCGTCGTGGACGTCGCTGTTCCGCGGCGCGCCGATCGTCAACGAGATCCGCCTCGATTCGCCGCGCTTTCACATCGTCCGCTACGACGCGCAGCGCTTCAACTTCACCGACCTGATCGAGAAATTCTCGACCCCGTCGAAACCCGACAGCAAGCCGACGCTGTTCTCCGTGTCGAACATCCAGGTCAACAACGGCCGGATCGATTTCGACGACCGCCTGTTGAACGAAAAGCACGTCGTCGACAACTGGACGCTCGGCATTCCGTATATCGCGACGCTGCCGTCGAAGACCGACATCTTCGTCCAGCCGACGCTGCGCCTGCGCTTCGACGGCAGCCCGATCGCGATCGACGGCAAGACCAAGCCGTTCGCGCAGTCGCGCGAATCGGAGATCGCGCTGAAGTTCGACAAGCTCGACGTGCCGAAGCTGATCTCGTACGCGCCGACCAAGCTGCCGGTCGCCGTGACGAGCGGCCTGCTGAGCAGCGACCTCGCGCTCAGCTTCGCGATGAACGGCGAAACGCCGGCGCTGCGCGTGTCGGGCACCGTCGACCTGGCCGACGCGAAGGTGACGGGCCTCGCGTCCGAGCCGCTGTTCGCCGCGCACGGCGTGCATGTCGCGGCGGCCAGCCTCGAGCCGCTGCGCAACGTGCTGCATTTCGACGAGATTCGCATCGACCGGCCGGTGGTCGACCTGTCGCGCGACAAGCAGGGCGTGCTGAACCTCGAGAAGCTCGCCGGTCAGCCGTCAGCCGCGCCGAAGCCGGCAGCGGCCGCATCGGGCGCCACGGCCGCTGCCGCCTCCGCCGCCGCGAGCGGTGCGAAGCCGGCCGCAGCAAACGCGAAGACGCCGCCGCTCGACCTGACGATCCGCCATTTCGCGATCGACGGCGGCACGGTCAACCTCGACGACCGCGTGCCGGCGCCGCCGACCGCGCTGTCGCTGACGAAGCTCGCCGCGACGCTCGACGGCTTCTCGCTGCAAGGCAGGACGCCCGCGAAGTACACGCTGTCGACGGCGCTGTCGCGCGGCGGCGACGTGAAGGCCGAAGGCGCGTTCAGCCTGGCGGCGAAGCAGGTCGACACGAAGCTGACGGTCGATGCGCTCGCGCTGGCGCCGCTGCAGCCGTATCTCGGCGAAGCGACGCGCGCGCGCGTGCTCGACGGCGCGCTCGGCGCGACGCTCAACGCGAAGGCCGACTGGGGCAAGACGCCGCTCGACGCGCAGGTCGCCGACAGCGTCGTGAGCCTGAAGTCGGTGAAGATCGCGGCGCCGGACGCGAAGGCGCCCGCGATCGTGCTGCCCGATGCGAGCGCGAAGATCGCGAAGGTCGACGTCGCCGCGCGCACCGCGGAGATCGCGAGCGTCGACGCCAGCGGGCTGGCGCTCGACGTGAAGCGGCTGAAGGACGGCAAGATCGACCTCGCGGCGCTCGCGGGCCCCGCGCAGGCGTCGGTGCCCAAGCGCACGGTCGCGCGCAAGGCCGAGGCCGCCGCGCCGTCCTGGCATTACCGGATCGATGCGCTGAACGTGAAGGACGCGTCCGCGAACTTCACCGACCTGTCGACGCCGCGCCCGGTGAAACTGGCGATCAAGCCGCTCGACCTGTCGGTGCAGAAGCTCGGCGACGACATGACGAAGCCGCTGCCGGTGCAGTTGAAGGCGACGCTGAATCGCAAGGGCTCGCTGAACGTGTCGGGCGACGTGACTGCGCAACCGCTGAAGCTCGGCCTGAAGATCAACGGCAACCGCCTCGACGCGGCCGCGTTCGAGCCGTATTTCGGCAGTACGCTGAACGCGACGATCGCGAGCGCGCTGCTCAACGCGCAGGGCAACCTGCAGTTCGCGCAGGTGAAGGACGCGATGCGCGCGACGTATCGCGGCGACGTCGCGCTCGTCGACGTGCGGATGCTCGACAAGGCGACCTCCGACCCGTTCGCGGGCTGGCGCTCGCTCGCGCTGTCGAACCTGAAGGCGAACTACGACGAGAAGGGCACCGACGTCGACGCGTCGCGCGTGACCTTCTCCGACTTCTACGGCCGCGTGCTGCTCGACGCGCAGGGGCGGCTGAACCTGAAGGACGTCGTCGCGAAGGAGTCGGGCCCCGCGCAGTCGCTGACGCGCGATGCGAGCAAGGGCGAGCCGGTGCCGCTGTCGCCGGGCGTCACGCCGCCGGCCGCCGCGCAGGCGGCGTCGGCCGCGGCCGCGCAGCAGGCGTCCGCGCCGGCCGCCGCGTCGGCGACGGTGATCGTGAAGGCCGCGCCGCCGCCGAAGAACCCGGTGCGGATGCACTTCGGCCAGCTGGTGCTGCAGAACGGCCGCGTGACCTACACCGACAACTTCATCAAGCCGAACTACACGGCGAACCTGGTCGCGATCAAGGGCACGGTCGGCGCGTTCGGCACCGATTCGACGACCTCCGCGCCGGTCGACGTCGCCGCGAACCTCGCCGGCAACGGGCCGATCTCGATCAAGGGCTCGGTGAACCCGCTGATCGACAAGCCGGCGCTGGACCTCACGGCGACCGCGCACGACATCGAACTGACCAACCTGACGCCGTACTCGGCGAAGTACGCGGGCTATCCGATCACGAAGGGCAAGCTCAACGTCGATCTGCACTACGAGCTCGCGAACGACCAGCTGAAGGCGAACAACCACATCTTCATCGACCAGCTGACGTTCGGCGACCACGTCGAGAACGACACGGCGACGAAGCTGCCGGTGAAGCTCGCGATCTCGCTGCTGAAGAACACGCGCGGCGAGATCGACGTGAACCTGCCGGTGTCGGGCTCGCTGTCGAATCCGGAGTTCAGCGTCGGCGGGCTGATCTGGCATGCGGTGCTGAACCTGATCGCGAAGGCCGTCACGTCGCCGTTCATGCTGCTCGCGAACGCGTTCGGCGGCGGCGGCGAGGATCTCGGCTATGTCGAGTTCGCACCGGGCTCGTACGAACTCGACGACGCGCAGCAGAAGAAGCTCGACACCGTCGTGAAGATGCTGACCGAGAAGCCGTCGATCCGTCTCGACCTGATCGGGCGCGTCGACCCGGCCAAGGACACGCCGGGGCTGCGCGATGCGTACGTCGATCGCCTGGTTCGCCAGCAGAAGCTGAAGGACGTGATCGGGCAGGGCGAGAGCATCGATCCGATGTCGGTGAAGGTCGAGCCGGCCGAGTACGGCAAGTACCTGACGCGTGCCTACAAGGCCGCCGACTTCAAGAAGCCGCGCAACCTGATCGGCCTGCAGAAGACGCTGCCCGACGCGGACATGAAGAAGGCGCTGGCCGACCACGCGCCGGCCGACGACAACGCGCTGCGCGCGCTCGCGCAGCAGCGTGCACAGGCGGTGCGTCAGTATCTCGAAGGCAAGATCGATGCGCGCCGCGTGTTCGTCGTGGCGCCGAAACTCGATGCGAAGGGCATCCAGGACAAGGGTGCGACGACGCGCGTCGATTTCGGTCTGCAGTAAGCGCGTAGCAAGCCGCCGCGGCGCCCGCCCGAGCGGGGCGCCGCGGCGCGCGTCCTCAGCGCGCGGCGATCGCCGGCTCGCGCTTGTCCAGTTCCTTTCTCGCGGCCAGCGGCAGGCGCGCGTCGTCCCACTGCGCGAGCCATTCGACTTCCTTCGCCGTAAAGACCTGTCCGTAGTTGCGCAGCGCGTACTGCAGCGCGTCGACGACATGATGGCGAATGATTTCGGGGGTGCGTGCGTCGTCCAGCACGAACCGGAGGGCTTCCAGGGTCGACATACTCGTGCTCCGGGTCAGGGAAAACCCTTTATCACACGCCAATAGTCGTGCGCCAACCGGAAAAAAATTCGCCCGGCGCGTGAGCGCGCGTCGCGCGCCGCATTGCGACGATTGCGTGTCGCTTGCGATTAGTTACGTTTGATAGAAAACAGAAAGCCCCGCTTCATCCGACCGCCGCACGGCGCGGCGATATTTTGCGCGCTGGTGGCAAGTCATGCAGTTCAACGTCAATCGATGAGGTGGGGTGATGATGTCTTTCTTCGTTAAGCAGCGGAAAACCGCAGCGATGGTGGCGGGCGCGCTGGCGCTCGCGAGCATGGGCGCATACGCGCAGCAGGACGGCAACAGTCAGGGCGGCGACGCCGCGCACGGCCGGCGCGTCGTCAAGCACGTGCTGCTGATCAGCATCGACGGCCTGCACGAGCAGGATCTCGCGCGCTGCATCGGCGCGAACACGTGTCCGAACCTCGCGGTGCTCGCGCAAAGCGGCGTGACCTACACGAATGCGTATACGCCGGGCCTGTCGGATTCGTTCCCGGGCCTCGCGGCGCTCGTGACGGGCGGCTCGCCGAAGACGGCCGGCCTGTTCTACGACGTGTCGTACGACCGCAACCTGTACGCGCCGAGCGATACGACCTGCTCGGGCAAGCAGGGCTGGAACGTCGTGTTCGACGAGACGACGGGCATCGACGCCCAGAACGGCGGCGCGCTCGTCCACCTCGACGGCGGCGGCGCATTCAACCCGCAGGCGATTCCGCACGCGAAGGTCAACGGCCAGTGCGTGCCGGTTTATCCGCACAACTACGTGAAGACCAACACGGTGTTCGAAGCCGTGAAGGCGGGTATCCCGAACGCGCATACCGCGTGGGCCGACAAGCACGCGTGGGGCTACGACTGGCTGAACGGCCCGTCGGGCGCCGGCGTCGACGATCTCGCGCGCACCGAGATCAACTCGATCGATCCGGCGACGGGCACCGATTACACCGACGTCTATTCGCATACCGCGCGCTTCGACAACCTGCACGTGCAGGCGCTGATCAACCAGATCGGCGGTCGCGACTCGACGGGGACCAAGAGCGCGCCGGTGCCGACGCTGTTCGGCGCGAATTTCCAGACGCTGAGCGTTGCGCAGAAGGCGCCGGTCGCGACGGGCGGCGGCTATCTCGACGCGAACTTCACGCCGAACGGGCAGGTCGCGAATGCGATCACGTATGTCGACAACGCGATCGGCCATGTCGTCGCGGCGCTGAAGCAGGCGAACCTGTATTCGTCGACGGCCGTGATCGTCACGTCGAAGCACGGCCAGTCGCCGACCGATCACACGAAGCTCGTGAAGAACGGCGATACGCTGACCAAGCTGCTCGAAGCGAACAACTATCTCGACCCGAACGGCAACTTCGGCCAGAACAACACCCGGACGGGCAACCTGAACGACGGTTCGGGGCTGGTCGGCACGGGCTTCGTGCAGACCGACGACGTCGGCCTGATCTGGCTGCGCGACCGCAGCCAGCGCACGGCCGTCGTAGAGACGCTGAAGGCGAACCTCGGCTGCAATGCGCCGGGGATCTGCGCGGACGGTCCGCAGGCGTACATCCTGTACGGTGCGGCGCTCGCCGACCGCTTCGGCGACCCGGCCAACGGCCGCACGCCGGACATCGTCGTGCAGCCGAATCCGGGCGTGATCTATACGTCGAGCACGAAGAAGGACGAGGAGCACGGCGGCAACGCGCCCGACGACAGCCATCTCGGCCTGCTCGTGTCGTATCCGGGCCTGCATCGCGCGCGCACCGTGACCGACCTGGTCGGCACGAAGCAGGTCGCGCCGACGATCCTCGGGCTGCTCGGCGCGGACCCGCGCCTGCTGCATGCGGTCGTGGCCGAGAATACGCGCGTGCTGCCGGGGCTCGGTATCGACCGTTGAGGCGGGTGTCGAGGGAGGCGTCGGACGCGGATCGCCGCGCCTGACGGGAAGGCGTCCGCGGCATGACGCGGGCGAGGCAGGCGGCGCCGGGCGGTCGACGGCGCCGCGCTGCCGTCGGGCGGGCCGGGATGCGGGCCGGCGCATGCGGCTTGAAATCCGCCGGGTGCGCCGGCATATTCGCGAGGCATCACCCGTTCAACAACGTCCCGAGAGGTGGGTTCATGCGCCTTCTGCTTGCCCTGCTGCTGCCGTGGTTCCAGTTCTTCACGATCGGCCGCCCGATCGCCGGGATCATCTGCCTGATCCTGCAACTCACGATCATCGGCTGGCTGCCGGCCGCGATCTGGTCGGTGTATGCGCTGAGCCAGTACAAGACCGACCGCAAGATCGAAGCGGCGCTGCGCGGACGCGGATGATGCGCCGCCGCCGCGCGTGACCGGCACCCTGCGCCCCGGCTTCGCGCCGGGCGCGCGGCTTACTTCACCGCAAACAGCGTCAGGTTCATGAAGATCTTGAACGCGTAGCCGAGCGTGACGGCGCCGATCACGCCGCCCGCCCACAGCACGACGAACCACATCCAGCCGCGCATGCGCGGCCGCCGCGTATCGGCTTGCCGTTCAGTGGTGGTAGTAATGCTGGTCTTCATGGCGCACCTTGCCTCGGAATACCCAGTAACCCATCGTCGTGTAGGCGATGATGATCGGCAGGATAACCGCTGCGCCGACCAGCGTGAAGGTCTGGCTCGAATGCGGTGCGGCGGCTTCCCAGATCGTGAGCGTCTGCGGAATCGCGTACGGGAACAGCGACACGAGCAGGCCGACGTAGCCGAGCAGCACCAGCGCCAGCGCGAGCACGAACGGCGTCATGTCGTGCCGGTCGCGCACCGCGCGCCGCATCCACACCGCGCACCCGGCGACCAGGAACGGTACCGGCAGCAGACGCCAGAACAGCCCCGTATCGAACCAGCGCTGCGCGATGGCCGGATCCTGCAGCGGCGTCCACAGGCTGACGATCGCGATGAAGCCGAGCAGCACGACGGTCAGCGGCCACACCACGCGATGCAGCCGGCGCTGCAGGTCGCCTTCGGTCTTCGCGACGAGCCAGCAGCAGCCGAGCAGCGCATAGGTCGCGATCAGGCCGAGGCCGGTCAGCAGGCTGAACGGCGTCAGCCAGTCGAACGCGTCGCCCGCGAACACGCCGTCCTTCACGTCGATGCCCTGCAGGAACGCGCCGAGCGCGATGCCCTGGAAGAACGTCGCGCCGGCCGAGCCGCCGATGAACGCGAGGTCCCACAGATGCTTGGTGCGCCGCGCCTTCGCGCGGATCTCGAACGACACGCCGCGGAAGATCAGGCAGACCAGCATGAAGATCAGCGGCAGGTACAGCGCGGACAGCACGGTCGAGTAGACGACGGGGAACACCGCGAACAGCCCCGCGCCGCCGAGCACAAGCCAGGTCTCGTTGCCGTCCCACACGGGCGCGACGGTGTTCATCATCAGGTCGCGTTCCTTCTCGTCCGGGAAGAACGGGAAGACGATGCCGATGCCGAGGTCGAAGCCGTCGAGCACGACGTACATGAAGAGCCCCAATGCGATGATCGCGGCCCAGATTACGGTGACGTCCATAGGTTTTCTCGTATGCGGATGGGGTGGGCGGCTCAGACGGTCTCGAGCGGTTCGTCGACGGCCGACATCGGGCGGCGCGCGGTATGGTCGTGGCGCGTGTCGGGCGTATGGTCGTGCTTCGCATCGGGCAGCGCGGGGCCGGCCTTCATCAGCTTCAGCATGTAGTACACGCCGGTGCCGAACACGAGGAAGTACACGATCACGAACGTCATCATCGACACGCTGACCTGCTGCACCGACAGCGGCGACACCGCGTGCGCGGTGCGCATCACGCCATACACGACCCACGGCTGGCGGCCCGCCTCGGTCGTCACCCAGCCGGCGAGCAGCGACACGAAGCCGGCCGGGCCCATCACCAGGGCGAAGCGCTGCAGCAGCTTCGATTCATACAGGCGGCCGCGGCGGCGCAGGAACCACGCGAGCAGGGCGAGGCCGATCATCGCGAAGCCGAGGCCGACCATGATGCGGAAACTCCAGAACACGAGCGTCGAGTTCGGCCGGTCTTCCGGCGGGAATTCCTTCAGCCCGCGGATCTCGCCGTCCCAGCTGTGCGTAAGGATCAGGCTGCCGAGATGCGGCACCTTCAACGCGTAGTGCGTCGTCTCGGCCTTCATGTCCGGGATGCCGAACAGGTTCAGCGCGGTGCCGCCCTTCTCGGTTTCCCACAGCCCCTCGATCGCGGCGATCTTCGCGGGCTGGTACTTCAGCGTGTTCAGGCCGTGCTGGTCGCCGATCACCGCCTGCAGCGGCGCGAGCACGAGCAGCAGCCACAGCGCCATCGAGAACATCTTCTTCACGCTCTTGTCGCGGCGGCCCTTCAGCAGGTGATACGCGCCCGTCGCGGCCACGACCAGCGCGGCGACGATGAACGCGGCGATCGCCATGTGCAGCAGGCGGTACGGGAACGACGGGTTGAAGACGATCGCGAACCAGTCGGTCGGCACGACGCGGCCGTCGACGATCTCGAAGCCCTGCGGCGTCTGCATCCAGCTGTTCGACGCGAGGATCCAGAAGGTCGAGATCAGCGTGCCGATCGCGACCATCAGCGTCGCGCCGAAGTGCGCGCGCGGGCTCACGCGGTTCCAGCCGAACAGCATGATCCCGAGGAAGCCCGCTTCGAGGAAGAACGCGGTCATCACCTCGTACATCAGCAGCGGGCCCGTGACCGAGCCGGCGAAGCTGGAGAAGCCCGACCAGTTGGTGCCGAACTGATAGCTCATCACGACGCCGGAGACGACGCCCATCCCGAACGCGACGGCGAAGATCTTCGACCAGAACAGGCAGAGTGTCTTGTAGTACGGCTTGCCGGTCTTGAGCCAGCGGTATTCGAGCACCGCGATGAAGCTCGCGAGGCCGATGCTCATGGCCGGAAAGACGATGTGAAAGGAGACGGTGAACGCGAATTGCAGGCGGGCCAGATCGAGGGCCGAGAAAGCGGTATCCATACCAGTTGACCGAAGCTGTCGATGCCCGCCGGCGGATGCCGGCGGACCCCGGCCGACGGGCGGCGGGGTTGGCTGGAGTATGGGACGCGATGTTGCGCCGCGAAATGTGCCAACTCGTCGCAGATGTCCAGCCCGTTTCGGCCGATGCCGGGATAAATCGTTGATTCGTATCAAGAACGGCGTTCGCGGCGTGCGACCGGCCGGCGTGGCGGTCTGCCGCACGTGCGTCAATATGGCGCGTCGCGGCATTGAACGATAGCGGCGGTGGCGAACCGCTGCTGCGCGGCGCCGCGCGCGACCGGCCGGTTTCGGCCCGTTAGCGCGTAATGCGCGCGGCCGCGCCGGCGGGCCGTCGCCGACGGGGTCTGTCACAACGGTAACGGCGCGCAACATTGGCGCGCGTGCCTGTAATGGATGCCGGATCGCGCGCGGCGTAGCGTTCGATATGCCGGGTTCGAATCGACGAACCGGCGTGCCGGAGAACGTGACGTGAATCGATTGAAGCTCGCGCTGGGCGCGGTCGCGACGGTGGCGATCGCGACGGGCGGCCTCGCGCATGCCGCCCGGGTCGGGGTCTATGTCGGCCCCGGCTATTCGTACTACTACCCCGTGGTTCCCGCGCCGTACTACTACCCGCCGCCCGTCGTCGCGGTGCCCGTCGATCCGGGGCCGCCGCCCGAATACATCGAGAAGGGCCAGCCCCAGGACAACGGCGACGCGAACCTCTGGTACTACTGCGACGCGTCGAGGCATTACTACCCGTATGTGAAGGAATGCAGGTCGGGCTGGCGAGCGGTGCCGGCGCGACCGCAATGACGGAGGCGCGACGATGAAACCAGCGATTCGACCTCTGCGCCTGCCGGCCGCGCTGGCGCTGGCCGCGCTGCTCGGCGCATGCGCGTACATGCCGACCGGGCCGAGCGTGATGGCGCTGCCGGGCACCGGCAAGTCGTTCGACCAGTTCCGCGCCGACGACGCGAACTGTCGCCAGTTTGCGTTCGAGCAGTCGGGCGGCGTGAGCGCCGGGCAGGCGTCGACCGCGAGCGCGGTCGGCAGCGCGGCCGTCGGCACCGCGCTCGGCGCGGCGGCGGGCGCCGCGATCAACGGCGGCACCGGTGCGGCCGTCGGCGCGGGAGCGGGCCTGCTCGCGGGCAGCGTGGTCGGCGCCGGCGCGGCGCAGGGCTCGGCATACGACATGCAGCGCCGCTACGACTACGGCTACCTGCAATGCATGTATGCGGCCGGCAACCGTGTGCCGGTGCCGGGCGGGATGAGCGGCGGCGGGGGTGGTGGATATGGCGGCGCGCCGCGCACGCCGCCGCCGATGCCGCCGGCCGGCGTTCAACCGCCGCCGCCGCGCTACTGACGGCCGACGGCACGGTGCGCTGCGACACAGCGCGTGCGGCACGCGGCGCGCCGCGCGCGTGCCGCACCGTCAGCAGGCGTGCGGCGAATTGCGTACACTCTGAGTCTCGTTTCGGCAGGGCCGGGCGCCTCGGTTCCGGCCTGCGTTCACTCAGGGCAAAGCAATGATCGATTTACGCAGCGATACCGTGACGCGTCCGAGCCAGGCGATGCTGGCCGCGATGACAGCCGCCGAAGTCGGCGACGACGTATGGGGCGACGACCCGACCGTGCTGCGCCTGCAGAGCGCCACGGCCGAGCGCGCGGGCAAGGAAGCCGGCCTGTTCTTCCCGAGCGGCACGCAGAGCAATCTGGCCGCGCTGATGGCGCACTGCGAGCGCGGCGACGAATACATCGTCGGCCAGCTTGCGCACACCTACAAGTACGAAGGCGGCGGCGCGGCCGTGCTCGGCAGCATCCAGCCGCAACCGATCGAGAACGCGCCGGACGGCACGCTGCCGATCGCGAAGATCGCCGCCGCGATCAAGCCGAACGACAATCATTTCGCGCGCACGCGCCTGCTCGCGCTGGAGAACACGATCGGCGGCCAGGTGCTGCCGGAAGGCTATGTGCACGAAGCCGTCGCGTTCGCGCGCAGCCGCGGGCTGGCCGCGCATCTCGACGGCGCGCGCGTGTGCAACGCGGCGGTCGCGTCGGGCCGCTCGATCGCCGAGCTGTGCGCGCCGTTCGACACCGTGTCGATCTGCTTCTCGAAGGGGCTCGGCGCGCCGGTCGGCTCGGTGCTGGTCGGCAGCCGCCCGCTGATCGAGCGCGCGCAGCGCTGGCGCAAGGTGCTCGGCGGCGGGATGCGCCAGTCGGGCATTCTCGCGGCGGCGTGCCTGTACGCGCTCGACCACAACGTCGAGCGGCTCGCCGACGACCATGCGAACGCCGCGCATCTTGCCGCGGGCCTCGCTCGCATCGAGCCCGTGAAGGTGCTGTCGCACGCGACGAACATGGTGTTCGCGCAATTCCCCGAAGCCGATTGCGCGCCGCTCGAAGCGTGGCTCAAGGCACGCGGGATGCTCACGCAGATGCTGTACGCGTCGCGCTTCGTCACGCACTGCGACGTGTCGCGCGCGGACATCGACACCTTTATCGAGGCGGTCGGCGCGTATTTCGCGCAGCGGCGCGGCTGAAGTCCTCGCGTCGCGGGCGGCGGCAAGCGCGGCCCGCACGCCGCGCGGGATAGTGCGGCCGGCGCGGCGCCGGTCGCCCGCCGATTCATTTCGGCAGCGGCTCGAGCAGCCGGCGCGCGGCTTCGACGACGCGCGTGGACAGCGACGCCATCGTCGGCGACTGCACGGTCCACGCGTGCCAGTACAGCGCGACGTCGGTCGGATGTGCCGGTGCGAGATCGACGAGCCCCTGCGCGTCGAGCGGCGCGCCGCCGATCAGCGGCTCGGGCACCATCGCATAGCCGAGCCCGTGCCGCACCGCCGCGAAGTGCGCGTGCGTGCCCGGCACGTAGTGGCAGGGATAGGCGCCGTCCGGCAGCCCGAATTTTTCTTCCAGGAACGACGACTGCAGCGTGTCGCGCCGCGAATACGCGACCACCGGTGCGCGCCGCGCGCTCGCGCGGTTCAGCCCGCGCGGAAACCAGCGCACCGCGAACGCGGCGGCCGCGAGCAGCCGGTAGCGCATCGTGCCGAGCGGCGTCGCGACGCAGCCGCGCATCGGCTTCGGCTCGGTCGTCACGCAGCCGATCGCCATCCCGCTCTCGAGTAGCGCGAACGTGTGGTCCTGATCCTCGACGATCAGCTCGAACAGGATGCGCTCGCCCGCCAGCACCGAGGTCAGCGCGGGCAGGAACCAGGTGCCGAGGCTGTCGGAGTTGAGCGCGATCGTGACGGAGATCGGCGATTCGCGCTCGGTTGCGAGCATGCTTTGCAGGTCGGCCTGCAGCAGCGCGACGCGGCGCAGGTGCTGCAGCACGCGCTGCCCGGCCACCGTCGGCCGGCACGGCCGCGTGCGCAGCACGAGCGGCGTGCCGAGGCTCGCCTCCAGCGCGCGCACGCGCTGCGTGACCGCGGATGCGGTCACGTGCAGCCGCACGGCGGCCTGCTCGAAGCTGCCGGTGTCGGCGACGGCCAGAAGCGCGGCGGCCTGCTTCGGATCGATCGTCATCGACATGTCGACGGAATTCCTGTGAACGCAAGACGTGAACAGGGCGTAGTGTAAGTCAGCGTACGCGAGCGGCCGGTCGCGGCGTATCGTCCCGCCGCCCCGGAATCCACCGCACGCCGTGCGTCGGCGGCGCGCATTTTGGCCTACGCTATAAGTCGACACGAACCGGCGACGGAGCGCCCTCACGATGATCTTCCGGCAACTCTTCGACCCGCAATCGTCTACCTACACCTACCTGCTCGCCGACCACGCATCGCGCGAGGCGCTGCTGATCGACCCGGTCTTCGAACAGGTGCGCCGCGACTCGGCGCTGCTCGACGAACTGGGCTTGCGGCTCGTCGCAACCGTCGACACGCACGTGCACGCCGATCACGTGACGGGCGCGTGGCTGCTGAAGCAGCGCACCGGCAGCGCGATCGCGATCTCGGCGGCGAGCGGCGCGCAGGGCGCCGATCGCTATCTGCGCGACGGCGATCGCTGCGCATTCGGCGCGCGCTACCTGACCGTGCGCGCGACGCCGGGCCATACGAACGGCTGCATCAGCCTCGTGCTCGACGACGAATCGATGGCCTTCACCGGCGACTGCCTGTTGATCCGCGGCACGGGGCGCACCGATTTCCAGCAGGGCGATCCGCGCGCGTTGTATCGCGCGGTGCACGGCCGGCTGTTCACGCTGCCGGCCGCCTGCCTGCTGTATCCCGCGCACGACTATCGCGGGCTGACGGCGACGAGCGTCGGCGAGGAGCGGCGCTTCAATCCGCGCCTCGGCGGCGATCTCAGCGAAGACGATTTCGCCGGCTACATGCACAACCTCGGCCTTCCGCATCCGCGACAGATCGACGTCGCGGTGCCCGCGAACCTGCAGTGCGGGGTCGCCGCGAGTGCGCCCGACGCGCAGGCGGAGGCCGACTGGGCGCCGCTCGTCTATACGTTCGCCGGCTTCTGGGAAATCGACCCGCAGTGGCTCGAGGATCATCTGCCGGCGGTGCAGGTCGTCGACGTGCGCGAGCCCGACGAGTTCACGGGCCCGCTCGGCCACCTGCCCGGCGCGACGTCGATTCCGCTCGGCGAGCTGGCCGCGCGCGCCGGCGAGCTCGCACGCGACCGGCCGGTCGTGACCGTGTGCCGGGCCGGCGGGCGTTCCGCGCAGGCGACCGTGCTGCTGCGCAAGGCCGGTTTCGATGCGGTCGCGAATCTCGGCGGCGGGATGCTGCGCTGGCGCGCGGAAGGGCGGCTCGCGATGGACGGCACGGCGTAGCGCCGGCATGACCGGAAAATATCCGCACGCATGTCGAATCGGCCGGCTGCCGTTCGTCGTCACGGTATCCGACCATGCGGCGCCGCGACACGGCGCCCGAATCCCAGAGAGGCCGCGCAATGATGCCGACGCTTTACGCCCATCCGTTTTCGTCCTACTGCCAGAAGGTGCTGACCGCGCTGTACGAGAACGGCACGCCGTTCGATTACCGTCTGCTGCCGCACGACGATCCGAAACCGATGCAGGAGCTGGCCGCGCTGTGGCCGATGAAGCGCTTTCCGGTGCTGGTCGACGCAGGCCGCACGATCATCGAGGCGACCATCATCGTCGAGTATCTCGGGCTCAGATATCCGGGGCCCGTGCGCCTGCTGCCCGACGATCCGAACGACGCGATCGAGGTGCGGATGATGGATCGTTTCTTCGACAACTACGTGGCGACGCCGCAGCAGAAGGTCGTGTACGACGCGCTGCGTCCGGCGGCCGAGCGCGACGCGCGGGGTGTCGCCGACGCGCGCGCGATGCTGGAAAAATCCTATGCCTGGCTCGACGCGAAGATGGCCGATCGCGAATGGGCGGCCGGCGACCGCTTCAGCCTTGCCGACTGCGGCGCCGCGCCATTCCTGTTCTACGCGGACTGGACCCACCGGATCGATCCGTCGTTCGCGAACGTGATTGCGTATCGCAAGCGTCTGCTTGCGCGGCCGTCGTTCGCGCGCGCCGTCGACGAGGCGCGGCCGTTCCGTTCGTTCTTTCCGCTCGGCGCGCCGGATCGCGACTGACGCATGCGGGTGTGGCGCGGCGCGAGGCCGCCGCATGCGGGCGGCAGCGCACGCCCGGTCGACGGAAAGACAGCAGCGGCAGCATCGTGAAGCCCGCGCGTCACATCGCGTGCGTCGCCGACTGCGCGAGCGTCAGCAGTTCGTCGAACTGCGTGATCAGCTCGAAGCACAGCAGGAACGCGAGCGTATAGGCGGGCGCGGGAAAGCGCCGGATCGTCTGCAGCACGTGCGGCGCGAAGCGCGAACGGACGGCATCGCACGTCAGCAGCCACGTGATCGCGACGCCGATGGCCGCGCCGGCGAGCAGGTCGGTCGGGTAGTGGAAGCCGAGATACGCGCGCGGCAGGCAGATGAACACGACCGCATACAGCAGCGCGAGCACGCCGACGCGGCGCGCGATGATGAAGATGCCGGTCGCGATCGCCATCCACAGCATCGCGTGATCGCTCGGGAACGAACTCCAGGCCTGCAGCGTCGCAGCGCGCAGCCCCGCAGACGGAAAGTGCAGGTGCAACTCGGGGTTGTAGATCGGTCGCACGCGGAACGGCAGCACCGCGGCGAGCAGCCGGCCGATCGCGAGTGCGACGAGGCCGCTCGCGAGCGTCGCGACGACCAGCTCGCGTTGCCGTTCGCGGTACGGGCCGGGCTGGAACCAGAGCCAGCACAGCACGGGGACGAGCACGAAGCCCTTGAACGTGTACAGGCCGGCGATCACGCGAATCGCGTGATTCATCAGGGGACCGAACGTGATGCGCGTGAGAAAGAGCTGGATCGCGGTGTCGAAATTGTTCATGTTCTGCGACCCCGGCGGACGCGCCGTGCATGACGCGCGGCCGCCAGGATCAGGAAGCGCGCTCGCACCGGAGCGCAATGGGGGCAAGTATGTCACCCGTTATTTCGAAGAAAATGCGAAAAAATACCGGGAATCCCCTGATAAAACAGGGCGATTTGATCGGGCCGGACTGCGCGGCGGCATGCGGCAAGGCGGTCGCGAATCGTCGGATTTTTGCGCCGGGATGTTCGCGGCAGGCCGAAAAATATCGAGCCGGACCGGCCGGTTCGACGACGCGATGCGGAGATTGCATCGAATGAGCGATGCGTTTGCGTGCCGCGCGAACTTGTCGGGCACGCCAGGCCGCGAAGCCGCCGCTCGAAAATAAAAAGAAAAGGCGGGCAAGCCCCCGCTCGGGTTCGCCCGCGTGGCCTGCGCGCGCGTCCGCAGGCGCCGGTGCGATCAGCCGCGCCGGATGCCTTCGGGCAGCGCGCTGATGCGACGGACCTCGGGCGAGTCGAGCCACGCGCGCGAGGTGGCGCAGTCGACGAACATCGCGGTCGCGTCTTCGCCCCAGAACAGGTCGCCGTCGAGTTCGAAGGTCGGCACGCCGAACACGCCGTGCGCGATCGCCTGATCGGTGTTCGCGCGCAGCGCGTCCTTCACCGGCTGCGCGTCGACGGCGCTCACGCCTTCCGGAAAACCGACCGCGTCGCACAGCGCGGCGAAGCCTTCCGGCGACGCGACATCGTGGCCATCGCGCCAGATGTGCCGGAAGATCTGCCGGATTGCGTCGAGCGAGCCGCCCATCGCGATCGCGAGGCGCAGCGGCCGGATCGGGTTGAACGGGTGGGCGGGCGGCATCCGGAACGGGATGCCGAGCTTGTCCGCGCGATATTGCGCGTGGCGGTAGGTGAAGATGCGCTTCGCGGCGATCTCCGCGGGCGCCTTCTGCCCCCAGTGCGAGAGCAGCGCGCCGAGCACGATCGGTTTCGGCTCGAAGCTGGCAGCGGGCGGCAGCCGGTCGAACTGTTCCTGCTGCAGGTAGGCGAACGGCGAAACGAAATCGAAATACCACGTTGCGGTGCGCGCAGCGTTCATCGGGCGGGTCTCCTCGTGCATGTCCGGATCAAGACGGGCGTCGGCCGGATCACGGGGCGGTCGACGCTCGCGGGTGACGGCCAGTGTCGCATGGTCCCGTGCTGCGCGTCGCGCGGCGGCCGGATGCGGCGGTGGCAGGGCGGCATGTGCGCCGGACGTCGTGCGACGCGCAGCGACCTGCACGGCCTCCGGGCCGGGCTACGACCGCGGCCGGCCCTCGCCACGCTCCACCAGCGCCGCCAACCTTGCGAGCGCCATGCGCCAGCCCGTCTCGTTGTCGGCGGCCGGTACGCCGGGCGGCACGCCGTCATGCGTGGCGTCGACGCGCGTGCCGCCGTCCTCGTCCGACAGCGTGATCGTGATCGTCATTGCGCCGCGCAGCATCGGGTCGTCGGTTTCGAATACATCGATTTCGACGATCCGCTCGTCCGGCACGAGCGTCACGAAGCGGCCGTGATAGGTGTCGGTGTGCGAGGCGGTCTTGCCGACGCCTGCTGCAGAGTCGCCCGCCGCAGGATCGCCTGCCGCAGGCGCTTCATAAGTCAGCGAGACGCGCAGCGCGCCGCCTTCGCGCGCGTCGTACGCATGCACGCGGCACGTCATGCCGTCGGGCACCTTCCATTGCTCGACCGCGTGCGGATCGAGCAGCGCGCGGTAGACGCGCTCGCGCGGTGCATTGACGTGCCGGCTGATTCGGGTCGAGTGCGCATGCAACATGGCCGCCTCCTCCGGAGCGCGCGGCGGCGCGGGCTGCATGCCCGCGTCCGCGGCGGTCCTGTGTCGAATCGTAGGCGCGCGCGCGGCGCCATGCAATGGCGGCGCAGTGCGCCCGCCGCCGTTCAGCGCAGCGTGGCGGCGAAGTCGTCCAGTTGCGTGATGCAGATGTTCCAGCCCTCGAAAAAGCCGAGCGCTTCGTGGCGATCGCGCGTCGCCGCGTCGGGATGCATCACGCGCGCCTCGTAGCGGCAGCCCGCGTCGTCGTCGGCCATCGTGACGATCGCGGTGAAGCCGAGCCACGGCACCTGCGGCCGCCAGCCGCCGGTCAGCATCGACGTGAATGCGATGCGCGATTCGGGCACGATCTCGAGAAAGCAGCCCGGGTTGTCGCTCGTACCGCCGTCGGGGCCGCGCATGAAGGTGTAAAAGGCGCCGCCCGGCCGCAGCTCGAACGCGCGAACTTCGGTCGTCCAGGGTTTCGGGCACCACCATTCCTTCAGCAGTGCGGGATCGGTCCATGCGCGCCACAGCGCGCTGCGCGGCGCACGCAGCGTGCGCGTGATCACGAGGTCGCGGCTTTCATCGGGTTCGACGTGGCTTGCTGACATGCGCTTGCTCCTCCTGGTGACGGCGTTCGACGAATTCGACGAGACGGTCCGAGCGCGCTTCCCACAGCGCGCGCTGCGCGGCGAGCCACTGCTCGGCCTCGGTCAGCCGGCTGCCGACCAGTTCGCAGGTGCGCGAACGGCCGGTCTTGCGGGTCCGGACCAGGCCGCTTCGCTCGAGCACGGCGACATGCTTCATGAACGACGGCAGCGCCATGTCGAACGGCGCCGCCAGCGCGGAGACGGTCTGCTCGCCGCGACCGAGCGCGCCGACGATCGCGCAGCGCGTCGGATCGGCGAGTGCGTGGAATACGTCGCTGATGCCGGGTTGAAAGTTAGCCATGAGGCTAAGTATAGGCGGTGCGACGGCGCGGTGCAGCGGGAATTTTCATCGCGTAGCATGATGGGGCGGCAACGCGCGCGGATCGAGCGGTGCGTTGCCGCAGGCCCGCTGCCGTTGCGCGTGTCGCGCGCGTCGCCGGCGGGCTGTTTGCTTGCCGAACCGGGCCGTGCCGATTCCCGAGCGCATGCGCCTGCCGACTACCGGAGTGCGAATGACCGAACCTGTTACCGTGCGTCGCGTCGAGGCGCGCGATGCGATGGCCTGCGTCGATGCGCTGGCCGACGTGCTGATCGATTGCGTCGAAGGCGGCGCATCCGTCAGCTTCATGCTGCCGATCGCGCGGCCGACCGCCGTCGCGTTCTGGACGCGCGTGGCCGAAGGCGTCGCGAACGGCGAACGCATCCTGCTGATCGCGGAAGACGCGGCGGGCCGGATCGTCGGCACCGTGCAGGTCGTGACCGCGCAGCCGGAGAACCAGCCGCACCGCGCGGATATCGCGAAGATGCTGGTCGCGCGGCACGCGCGCCGCCAGGGTGTCGCCGCGCGGCTGATGGCCGCGGCCGACGCGGCCGCGCGCGAGGCCGGCAAGACCGTGCTGGTGCTCGATACCGTGACCGGCAGCGACGCCGAGCGGCTCTACGAGCGGGCCGGCTGGCAGCGCGTCGGCGTCGTGCCGAACTATGCGCTGATGCCTGATGGCGTGCCGTGCGCGACGACGTTCTTCCACAAGCAACTCGCGTAGCGGCGGCGTGCGTGGTCCCGCCGCACGCCAACCGTCACCTGGCCGATCGAATCCCGAACCATCCGATGAAACGTACCCATGTCGCGCTGGCTATCGCCGGCCTGCTCGTCGCGCTGCCGATCGCCGCCTATGCGTTCGTCAAGCCGTTGCGCGTCGTCGCGCCCGCGCTGCTGCCCGGCGTGTCCTGCCCGCGTGCGGACATCTGCATCGACGATCCTGCGAAGCTCGGCGCCGCGCAGCGCCTGTACGACGACGGCGCCGCGCGCGCGGCGGCGGCGGTCGGCGCGTTCCGGCAGGCGCCGCGCGTGGTGTTCTGCTCGACCCGCGCATGCGCCGATCAGTTCGGCCTCGGCGAACGGGCGGCGCTGACGCTCGGCGATTTCGGCGTGGTCGTCGCGCCGCGCGGCTGGCAGACCTTCTTCGTCGCGCACGAACTGATTCACCACCGCCAGGCCGAAGTGCTCGGCAACGTGGCCGTCGCGACCAAGCCGCGCTGGCTGATCGAGGGGATGGCCTATTCGCTCAGCGGCGATCCGCGCCATCCGCTGAAGGAACCGTTCGAGGCGTGGCGCGCACGCTTCGACGCGTGGCATGCGACGCTCGGCGCGCAGCCGCTGTGGGACGCCGCGCGCGCGGTCGAATAAGGGGCCGCCGGGTGCGCGGGCACCGCGCATCACGCCGGCGCGGACGGCGCGTCGGGCGAATCGACGAGCGCCTGGCGTCCCGCGTCGAGGATTTCGTCGGCGAATCCCGGATCGACGCCGGCGACCGCGCGCGACAGCACGAGCGTGCCGACCATCTGGCTGAACATCGCGATCGCGTCGCGGCGGCTTTGCTGCGCCGTCGCGCCGTCCGTGGCGACCTTTCCGGCGAGCCGGTCGAGATACGCGGCCAGGCCCTGCGCATAGCAGGCGCGCGCCGCGTCGGTCAGGCGCGGCGCGTCGCCCGCGAAGCCGGACAACGGGCAGCCGGCTTCGACGTTGTCGCGATGCGCGGCCGACAGGTACGACGCGACCTGCTGCGCGACGCTGCCGGCACCCGGCGAATCCGCGCGGTCCGCCATCGCCTTTTCCAGCACCGCCGCGACCAGCGCGTCCTTCGACTTGAAATGGTTGTAGAAGCCGCCCTGCGTGAAGCCGGCTTCCTTCATCAACTCCGTCAGCCCCACCGCCTCGACGCCGCGTGCGCGGAACAGCCGCTCGGCGGCCGCGACGATCGCGCTGCGGTTTTCGGCGGCCTGCTGTCTCGAAACGCCCATCGATCCCTCCCTGATTTCGCCGATCGCGTCGATTGAAAAACACAATGGTGATCACCATTGACGTGCCCGAGTCGCGCCGGCACAATGCCTCGCAAAGACAATGGCGATCGACATTGACATCGAGTGTAGCCGACTTCGCGACCGACGCGAAGCGGGCTGCGCGGCAGCAGGGCGATCGCCGCGGTCTTGGGCGTCGGCAGGGCGGCAGATCGGTGCGAGCGCCGGCCCGTCGTCGACGCAACGGTTCGGGTACGCATCGGCAAGTTCGTTTCCACCGGATTTCACGCGCGCGGCGAGCCGGCGCGCAGGCGATCCATCACGCGAAAGGAAGGACCATGAAGATCGAAGGGGCAGTCGTTTTCGTCACGGGCGCAAACCGCGGGCTCGGCCGCGAATTTGCGAGGCAGGCACTCGAAAGAGGGGCGCGCAAGGTGTATGCGGGCGCGCGCGATCCGGCCAGCGTGACGCTGCCGGGCGTCGTGCCGGTGAAGCTCGACGTGACCGATCCGGCGTCGGTGGCCGAGGCCGCCGAGGCGGCGCGCGACGTCACGCTGCTGATCAACAACGCGGGCATCGCGCGGCTCGGCAGCCTGACGGACGACGGCGCGGTGGTCGCGCTGCGCGATCACTTCGAAACCAACGTGTTCGGGATGCTCGCGATGGTGCGCGCGTTCGCGGGCACGCTGGCCGGCCACGGCGGCGGCGCGATCCTGAACGTGCTGTCGGTCGCGAGCTGGGTGAACCGGCCGATCCTGTCGGGCTACGGCGTGTCGAAGTCGGCGGCGTGGGCGCTGACCAACGGCCTGCGTCATTCGCTGCGCGAGCAGCACACGCAGGTCGTCGGGCTGCATGCCGGTTTCATCGATACCGACCTGACGCGCGGGCTGGACGTGCCGAAGGCGACGCCGGCCGACGTCGTGCGCCAGGCGTACGACGCGATCGAGGCAGGCGCGGAGGAAGTGTCCACCGACGAGTTCACGCGGCAGGTGAAGGCCGGATTGTCGGCGGGGATCTATCTGCAGGAAGGCGCGCCGCTTTGACGGCGCGACCGGCGAGCGGGGCGGATGGCCCGCCGGCGCTCGCCGCTCGCCTGCCGCGCGCGAGTGCGCGGGCGGCAGGCAGGCGTGCCGTCAGGCCGTGACGTCGATGAGGCCCGGGATCTTCACGTCCGGGTTCACGTCCGCGTCGTAGTCGACGCCGGCGATCTCGAAGCCGAACAGGCGCAGGAAGTCGGTCTTGTAGCCGGCGAAATCGGTCAGCTCGTACAGGTTGTCGTTTGTGACCTGGTCCCACAGCGCGACGACCTTCGCCTGCACCTGCGGATCGAGTTCCTTGTAGTCCGCGCGCAGGCGGCCTTCGGCGTCGACGTGCGGCGTCGCGCCGTACAGGCTGTCCTTCAGCAGCCCGTACACCTGCTCGATGCAGCCTTCGTGCGTGCCCGCTTCCTTCATCACCTTGAACAGCAGCGACAGGTAGAGCGGCATCATCGGGATCGCCGAGCTCGCCTGCGTGACGACGGCCTTCAGCACCGACACGCGTGCGTCGCCGCCGTGCGCGGCCAGCTTGTCGCGGATCGACAGCACCTTCCGGTCGAGATCCTTCTTCGCTTCGCCGATCGAGCCGTTCCAGTAGATGTCGTGCGTGATCTGCTCGCCGAGATACGTGAACGCGGTCGTCTTCGCGCCGTCGGCCAGCACGCCGGCCGCGTCGAGCGCGTCGATCCACATCTGCCAGTCCTCGCCGCCCATCACCGCGACGGTGCCGTCGATCTCTTCCTGCGTCGCGGCCTCGAGCACGGTTTCGCGGATCACTTCCTTGTCGGTGTCGATGCCGCGGAAGCTGACCGACTTGCCGATCGGCTTCAGCGTCGAGCTGATGGTTTCGCCGGTCTTCGGATGCGTGCGGCGCGGCGCGGCGAGGCTGTAGACGACGAGGTCGACCTTGCCGAGATCCTGCTTGATGGTGTCGATCGTGACCTGCTTGACCTTGTCGGAGAACGCGTCGCCGTTGATGCTGCGCGCGTAGAGGCCCTTTTCCGCCGCGAACTTCTCGAACGCGGCGCTGTTGTACCAGCCGGCCGTGCCGGGCTTGGTGTCGCTGCCGGCGCGCTCGAAGAACACGCCGAGCGTGTCCGCGCCCGCACCGAATGCGGCCGAGATCCGGGCGGCGAGGCCGTAGCCGGTCGACGCGCCGATCACGAGCACCTTCTTCGGACCATTGGCGATCGGGCCGTGCGAAGTCACGTAGTCGATCTGTTCCTTGACGTTGGCTTCGCAGCCGACGGGATGAGTCGTCACGCAGATAAAGCCACGCACGCGCGGTTTGATGATCATGGAAACCTCTTGTCTGAAAGGCGGCAACGGCCTGAAAACGGAAAAATTCCCGCGCATTGTAAAGGAAGCGGCGGATCGCTGGCGGGCATGGCGGCGCGCGCCGCGTGCCCGCGCGTCGGGACAGCCGGGGTCGGACCAGTGCGGGCGCGCATCGGGCAGCAACTCCGGTTATTTCTCTCTTGACAGAAATAACTGAAAAGCCTAAATTTCGCGACATGGAACTCACACCGATTGCCGAACGATTCATTCTTCACTGGGGCGAGATGGGCTCGCGGTGGGGCGTGAACCGCACCGTGTCGCAGATTCACGCGCTGCTCTATCTCGCCGGCCGGCCGGTTGCGGCCGACGAGATCGCCGAGACGCTGAACGTCGCGCGCTCCAACGTCAGCACGAGCCTGAAGGAGCTGCAGGCATGGCGGCTCGCGAAGGTCGTGCATGTGCTGGGCGACCGCCGCGATCATTTCGAGACGTCGACCGACATCTGGGAACTGTTCAAGCTGATCGTCGAAGGGCGGCGCCAGCGCGAGATCGAGCCGACGCTCACGGTGCTGCGCGATTGCCTGACGAGCCCGGAGATTGCCGACGAGAGCCGCGAGACCGAGCAGCGGATTCGCGACACGCTCCAGTTCGTCGAGACGCTGACGACCTGGTCGGACGAGATGCTGCGGCTCAAGCCCGATACGCTGATGAAGGCGCTCGGCATCGGCGCGAAGATCAGCCAGACGGTCAGGCGCAAGCCGTCGAAGTAACCCGTGCGGGCGGCAGCCCGCTTTTTTTGCGGCGAATATTTCTGTCCGTACAGAAATAACTGTAAATAGAGGATGAAAATGAACAGGTCCGTCCCGCCGGTCTCGCGGTTCCCCGCAGCGGAGCGTGCGCCATGAACGTGCTCGTTTGCGGCGCGAACGGCTTTATCGGGCGGGCGCTGTGCGCGCAGCTCGAAGCGCGTGGTCATCGCGTGCTGCGCGGTGTGCGCGAAGCGGCCGGCCCGCGCGACATCGCGATCGATTTCGCGAAGGACGTCGACGTCGAGCCGTGGCTCGACCGGCTGGCGCGGCATGGCGTCGAGGTGGTCGTCAATGCGGTCGGCATTCTCGGCGACCGGCGCGGCGCGACGCTCGACACCGTGCATCGCGCGGCGCCCTGTGCATTGTTCGCGGCCTGCGTTCGCGCAGGCGTGCGGCGCGTGATCCAGATCTCGGCGCTCGGCGTCGAGCGCGGCGACTCGCGCTATTTCGCGAGCAAGCTCGCGGCCGATCGCTTCCTGCGCACGCTGCCGCTCGATACGCGGATCGTGCGTCCCGCACTCGTGTACGGCACGGACGGCGCATCGGCGCGGTGGTTCCGGATGCTCGCGAGCCTGCCGGTGCACGGGCTGCCGGCCGGCGGCCGCCAGTTGCTGCGTCCCGTGCATCTCGACGATCTCGCCGAATGCGTCGCGCGGCTCGTCGATGCGCCGGCGCGCGGCCATGCGATCGTCGACGTGGTCGGCGGCGACGAAGTCGAGTATCGCGAGATGCTGGGCGCCTATCGCGCCGCGATGGGGCTGCCGCCGGCGCTGCGCGTGACGCTGCCCGGCGCGCTGGTCGGTGCGGCAGCCGCGCTGTCGGGGCTGATGCCGGGCGCGATGCTGACGCGCGACACGTGGACGATGCTGCGGGCCGGCAACACCGGCGATCCGGCCGCCACGGCCGCGCTGCTCGGGCGGCCGCCGCGCGGGATCCGCACCTTCGCCGGCACGGACGCGGCCGCGCTGCGGCGCGACGCGCTGGCGATGTGGCGCAGGCCGCTGCTGCGGGGCGCGCTCGCGATCGTATGGATCTGGACGGCCATCGTCAGCGCATTCGTCCATCCGCTGAACGACAGCCTCGCGCGGCTCGCGCTCGCGCACCTGACCGGGCTGCCCGCGCAGGTCGCGCTCTATGCGGCGTGCGCGCTGGATTTCGCGTTCGGTGTTGCGACCGTCGCCGCGCCGTCGCGCCGCCTGTGGCTCGCGCAGGGCGCGCTGATCGTCGCGTATTCGGCCGTCATCGCGGTCACGATGCCCGGCCTGCTGGCCGAGCCGTTCGGACCGGTGCTCAAGAACGTGCCGATTCTCGCCATCCTGTTGATCCTGCTTGCCGAAGAGGAACGCTCGTGAATACCTATCTCGTCGTCAAGACGCTGCACATTCTCTCGTCGGTGCTGCTGGTCGGCACCGGGTTCGGTACCGCGTTCTACCTGTTCTTCGCGAACCGCACGCGCTCGGTGCCGGCGATCGCGGCCGTGTCGCGCCTCGTGGTGCGCGCCGACTGGTGGTTTACGACCCCGGCCGTGATCTTCCAGCCCGCGTCCGGGCTGTGGCTCGCGCATACGGCCGGCTGGCCCTGGCATGCGCCGTGGCTCGCCGCGTCGCTCGTGCTGTACACGATCGCGGGCGCATGCTGGCTGCCGGTCGTGTGGCTGCAGATCGAGCTGGCCGCGATGGCGAAGCTCGCGCACGCGAACGGCGACGCCGCGCTGCCGGAGCGGTACTGGCGCTATGCGAAGCGCTGGGAGCGGCTCGGCTATCCGGCGTTCTTCGCGATGCTGGGCGTCTATTTCCTGATGGTGCTCAAGCCGATGTGACGGGTGGCCGACGCATCGGATCGCGGTTGCCGAAATAAAAAAGGAGTGCAAAGCATGAAGGCTGATCAACTGGTGCTGTATTTCGACGGCCGGTGCCCGTTATGCGTGGCGGGAATGCGGCGTCTCGGCGCCTCGGACACGCAGCGCCGGATCCACGAACACGACCGCGCGCGCCGCGTCGCGGTGACCTGGATGGTCGGGGCGGCGATCGCGCACCTGCTCGTCGGTGCGGCGCTGCCGTGGATCGCCGCTTCGCCGCTGCTCGACGGCTATCACGTCGGCATCGAACGACACTTCTGGGCAACCGCTGCGCCGATCCCGGCGCGCCTTCAGCAGCTCTGGTGGATATCGCTGCTCGGCGCGACGCTGCAATGCATGTCGATCTGGATGCTGGCGCTCGTGCATCTCGGCAACCGGCTGCGCCGGCCGGCCGTATGGGGATGGCTGCTCGCCGGCCTGCTGGTCTGGGCGCCGCAGGACCTGCTGATGTCGTGGCGCGCCGGTATCGGGATCAATATCGCGGCGGACGTGGCGGCACTGGCCGCGCTGGTGCCGCCGCTCGTCTGGCTGTGGAGGAGGGACGCCGCATGAACACCTTGCCTGCCTTCGAGTGGGCCATCGACCTGCTGATCGTGCAGGGCGCGATGGGCGCGTTCGACACGCTCTATCATCACGAGCTCACGCAGGACCTGCCGCACCGGCCGCATGCGCGGCTGGAACTCGCGATCCACGCGGTGCGGTCGGTGCTCTACGGTCTCGTGTTCGCGGCGTTCGCGCAGCTCGCGTTTCACGGCGCATGGGTGGCGGCCATCGCGGCCGTGCTGAGCGTCGAAGTGCTACTGACGCTGTGGGATTTCGTCGTCGAGGACCGCAGCCGCAAGCTGCCGGCGACCGAGCGCGTGCTGCATACGCTGCTGGCCGTCAACGGCGGCGCGCTGATCGGCCTGTATGCGATGCAGCTCGCCGACTGGGCGCAGGCGCCGACCGCGCTGCATGTCGTCGATGCCGGATGGCGCGGCGCGCTGCTGACCGTATTCGCGATCGGCGTGACCGCGTCGGGCATCCGCGACGGCATCGCCGCCTGCCGGAGCGCGCCGCGCGCGCCGGTCGCCAATCCGTTCGACGGACTGTCGCCCGGCAACGTGCTGGTTACCGGCGGCACGGGTTTCATCGGCGAAGCGCTCGTCAACCGCCTGCTCGACGCCGGTCACACGATCACGCTGCTGACGCGCGATCCGCTGCGCGCGGCATACCAGTTCCACGGGCGCGTGCGCGGCGTGACGTCGGCCGCGCAGCTGCATCCGCACGAGCGGTTCGATACGGTCGTCAATCTGGCCGGCGCACCGGTGCTCGGCGCGCGCTGGAGCAAGCGCCGGCAGGCGCTGCTGCTCGCCAGCCGCGCCGGCGTCACGCGCGCGCTGATGCAATGGGTCGAGACCGCCGAAGTCAAGCCGCGCACGTGGATACAGGCGTCCGCGATCGGCTACTACGGCGTGCGCGCGCCCGATGAGCGGATCGACGAAAACGGCCGCGCCGGCAGCGGATTCATGTCCGAGCTGTGCCGGCAATGGGAGGCGGCCGCGCAGCCGCTGGCGCGTCACGGCGTGCGCACGGTCGTGCTGCGGCTCGGCATCGTGTTCGGCCCCGGCGGCGCGTTGCGGGCGATGCTGCTGCCGCACTATGTCGGCGTCGGCGGCCGTCTCGGCGACGGTGCGCAGGTGATGAGCTGGATTCACCGCGACGACGTGCTGCGGATCGTCGCGCGCGCGATGTCGGATCCGCACATGCAGGGCGTCTACAACGCGGTTGCGCCGGCGGCGCTGAGCCAGCGCGAATTCGTGCAGCTCGTCGCGAAGGTGCTGCGCCGCCCCGCATGGCTGCATCTGCCGGCCGCGCCGCTGCGCTGCGCGATGGGCGAAATGGCCGAACTGTTGCTCGACGGGCAGCGCGTGATGCCCGCGCGGCTGCAGCAGTACGGCTTCGTGTTCCGGTTCCCGACCGCCGAGCACGCGCTGCGCGACCTGACCGGGCGGTAGGGCGCGGTCGCGGGCCGTCGAGGGGCTGTGGTTTTCGACGAGGTCGTGTATAACTCCGACGGTAAGGCGTCCGCGGCGCTCGCGCGTCGCGGACGCTCCGCATCCCGACCTCACAAGGAGCCCGCATGCTGCAGATACTCGGCAAGATCCCGTCCATCAACGTACGCAAGGTGCTGTGGCTGTGCGCCGAGCTGAACCTGCCGTTCGAACGCGAGGACTGGGGCTCGGGCTTCCGCTCGACCGACGATCCGGCCTATCTCGCGCTGAATCCGAACGGCCTCGTGCCGGTCATCAAGGACGGCGATTTCGTGCTCTGGGAATCGAACACGATCCTCCGCTATCTCGCGAACCGCTATGGCGACGCGTCGCTTTATCCGGTCGAGCCGCAGGCCCGCGCGCGGGTCGATCAATGGATCGACTGGCAGGGATCGGACCTGAATCGCGCATGGCCGCCCGCGTTTCTCGGCCTTGTCCGCAAAGCGCCGGAGCATCAGGATCCGGCCGCGATCGCGCAGTCGATCGCGAACTGGACGAAGCACATGCGCGTGCTGAACGCGCAGCTCGAGGCGACCGGTGCGTTCGTGGCCGGCGATCGGTTCACGCTGGCCGATATTCCGATCGGCCTGTCGGTGAACCGCTGGTTCGGCACGCCGTTCGAGCACCCGGACTTCCCGGCCGTGACCCGCTATGTCGAGCGGCTCGCGACGCGCGAAGGATTCAAGACTTACGGCGGCAGCGCGAACCCCTGACGGCGCGCGCGGCATCGGCGGCCGGGCGCAGGGGCGGGAGGCAGTCGATACCTGGGCCGGTCGCGCCCGCGCCGCGCGCCTGCGCGATACCCCGATACCCGTTATCCGCCGGCCGGCGGCAGTGCGTCGAGCACGCGCGCGAGAAACGCCTCGTGATTCCACGCGGATTCGGGACGCGACAGCCCGAGCCGCACGACCACCAGCTGCCGGCTCGGCACCACGCTGACGAACTGTCCTTCGTGACCGACCGCATGAAACGCGTCGGCCGGCATCGCGCGCGCATGCGGATCGCGATCGTTGAACGGTTCCGGCACCTTGACCCACAGATGCGCGCCGAATTCCTGCCGCGGCGACAGCGGCGTCGCGCTCGCCATGTAGCGCACCCAGCCCTCCGGCAGCCGCCGCTGTCCGTTCCATACGCCGTCCTGCAGCAGAAGTTGCCCGAAGCGCGCCCAGTCGCGCGCGCTCGCATACATGAACGACGCGCCGGCCAGCGTGCCGGCCGCATCGGGCTCGAACACGGCGCTGCGCATCCCGAGCGGCGCGAACAGCGCGCGCCGCGGGAACGATAGGGCGTCTTCCCCGCCGCCCAGCGCGTCGCGCATCACGCGCGCGACGATCTCGGTCGTGCCGCTCGAGTAGTACCACTGCGTGCCGGGCGGCGCGACGAGCGGCATGGCCGCCGCGAAGCGCGCGGTATCGGCTTGCGTGAACAGCATCACGGCGACATCGGACAGCGGGTCGTCGTAGTCCTCGTTGAAGTGCAGGCCGCTCGTCATCCGCAGCAGTTCGTCGAGCGTGATGGCCGCGCGCGGGTCGCCGCGGCCGCGCCATTCGGGCAGCAGCGCCGACGCGTCCGGCGACAGCCGGTGCTGCGCGACGAGTGTGCCGATCAGCGCGGCCGTCACGCTCTTCGTCATCGACCAGCCGGGCAGCGGCGTGTCGGCGGTGAAGCCGGGCGCATAGCGCTCGGCGATCACCTGGCCGCGCCACATCACGACGACCGCGCGCGTGCGGCGCGGTCGCGCCGGATCGGGCTCGTCGAATGCGCGGTCGAGCGCCGTCCGCAGCTTGCGCGCGTCGACGCCGGCAGGCGGCGCGGCAGGCGGCCCGGAGCGGGCCGGCGGCGGATCGTCGGGCGGCGGATCGGGGAGCGGCGGCAGCGCGGCCGGCAGCGCACCGGGCGACGGCCCGAGCACGAGCGTGCAGCCGAGGCCGGGGCGGAATTCGGCGTCGCGTTCGGCGAAGCCGGCGAAGGTGGCGCGGGCGCGATGATGTTCGGCATCGATCGACGGCCGCACCAGCTTCAGCAGCGGATGCACGCCGGCCATGATGTCGATGTCGATCACCGAGGCGGCCGGCCGGCCCGATACGAACACGCCGGAACACAGCGCCTTGGCCGCATAGCCGGTGGCGATCGGGGCGAGCCGCGACAGCATGTAGCCGGCATAGCCGAGCGCGGCGACGAGCGCGACCGCAAGGCCGCGTCGAATCAACGGTTTGACGGGGATCGTCATGCGCGAGCGTCCTCGATGGCGTGCCGGCCGGCAACGATCCGGCAGTGTCGCAGGTTCGGGCGACGGGTGGCAATCGCGGCTGTGTGACGCGCGGCGCCGGCGAGTTGAAATCGGGCCGCGCATCGGCCGATAATCGTCCGACATCGATCTCCCAGCCAAACCGATACCGGAAAAAAGCCATGTCCTACGACAACAACAACCCGTTCGCAAAAATCCTGCGCGGCGAACTGCCATGCGTGAAGGTCGCCGAAGACGACGCGACGGTCGCGATCATGGACCTGATGCCGCAGGCCGACGGCCACGTGCTCGTGATCCCGAAGGAGCCCGCGGCACAGATCTTCGACCTGTCCGGCGATGCGGCCGCGGCGAGCATCCGCATGACGCAGCGCGTCGCGGCGGCGGTGCGCGCGGCGCTCGAACCGGACGGCATGTTCATCGGCCAGTTCAACGGCGCGGCGGCGGGCCAGACGGTCGCGCACGTGCACTTCCACGTGATTCCGCGCTCGGAAGGCGTCGAACTGCGGATGCATGCGCGCGACATGGCCGATGCGGCGACGCTCGAATCGATCGCGCAGCGTATCCGCGCGCATTTCGTGTAAGGCTTGCACGGCGGCGGGGCCGCGCCGGTCGGCTGCCACGCCGCTGCCATCTGTTTCAGCGGTCATGCGAGGTAATACGTGTAACCGCGCACGAAACGCGGCCCGGAAAGCCGCGCGCTAGACTCGGCGCATTGCTTCATCGAGCGACGGGAAGGCGGATCGCCGCTTCGTCCGGCCGCCGCGCACCGCGGCGGCGCGGCCTTCGCGAGATGCCCTTCGTCTTTCGTGTTCAGCGCCGGGATCCGAGCCATGACCAGACTTCTCCTCACGCTTGCCCTGATCGGCGGCCTGTCCGGCTGCTATGTCGCACCGCCTTTCGGGTATGCGCCCGCGCCGGCCTACTACGGCTATGCGCCGGCCTATTACGCACCGCCGATCAGCGTCGGCATCGGCGGCAACTTCCGGATTCGCTGAGCGTCCGGCGCGCGACGCGCCGCCTCCGCATCGTCCGCCGGGTTCCTATACTTCACAGGAAAACGCATCCCGGCGAGGCAGCCATGACCCTCACGCCCAAGATGGCGATCCTGTCGAGCGTGTCCACGCTCGTCTACCTCGGGCTCGCCGTGCTCGGCATCGGCGGGTTCGCGGCCTTCTTCTCCCATCCGCCGCTGGTCGTCATCGTCGTCGCGACGCTGGCGATGGCCGTCGTCGCGATGTTCACCGAAGGCAACCTGAGCGCCGGCGAGCGCGAAAGCCGCGACAACCGCTGGGTGCTCGCGGCATTCGCGCTGCTCGGATTGCTGCTCGCGTACCTGCCCGCGCTGACCGACCGGCTCGATTTCTGGACGTTCGACGGCGATACGCTGCGATGGATCGGCGTGGTGCTGTATGTCGCGGGCGGCGCGCTGCGCATCTGGCCGGTGTTCGTGCTCGGCAAGCGCTTCAGCGGGCTCGTCGCGATCCAGCCCGGCCATGCGCTGGTGACGGACGGCATCTACCGCCGCATCCGCAATCCGAGCTATCTCGGCCTGCTCGTCAATTCGGTCGGCTGGGCGTTTGCGTTCCGCTCGGGCGTCGGCGTGCTGCTGGTCGCGCTGATGCTGGTGCCGCTCGTCGCGCGCATCCGTGCCGAGGAGGCGCTGCTGCGCGCTCATTTCGGCGGCGAATACGAGGCCTATTGCGCGCGGACCTGGCGACTGGTTCCCGGCCTGTACTGAGCGTTCCACTGCCGTCCGGCAACGGACGAGCGCCGGCGTCGTCGCGTGCGGCATGCGCGGCCTCCGGTGTCGCGACCGCGCGACACCGTGCCAGGCCGGCTTCCCGCTTCGGAGGGACGGAACCCGTATTGAAGCCCGTGCCGACGCGGGTTTCAGCCGGTATGTCCGGCTCGGTGTATACCCGCCTTTTCCGTAAACAACTTGTTACCAGAATCCCGGGGTCAAGACCGCGGGAGCGGTGCTATTCTTCGCCGCAAGCTCATTGAAATGAATTGGTCCGGGGTTCGGCACAATGCCCGAATCGGCGTCGATCGGTTCAAATCACCGTACCGAGCGCTCCTTCGATAACCAACCAGGAAGAATACGGGCATGTGGAAGAAGATCGCCCCCACTCTCGTCGTCGCCGCTTTCGTCGGCGCGACTTCGCTGCCGGCAGCAGCTAGCGATTTGAACAATGCGCTTGGCGGCGCGCTCGGCGGGGTAGCCGGCGCAGCCGTGGGCGGCGCGGTCGGCGGCAGCACCGGCTCGGTGATCGGCGGCGCGATCGGCGGCGGCGCAGGCGGCGCCGTGACGTCGAACCGTCGCGAGCGCACCGGCGCGATCATCGGCGGCGCCCTGGGCGGCGGCGCGGGCACCGCAGCCGGCAACGCGATGGGCGGCCGCTCGGGCGGCCTGATCGGCGCGGCCCTGGGCGGCGGCGCAGGCGCGGCGCTCGGCGGCAACATGTCGCGCAGCGCATCGCGCGACGGCGATCGCGGCTATCGCCATCGCAAGCATCGCCATCACCGCGACTGGGACTGATCGCAGCGGGTGCAGCGCGGCGTGCGACCGGCACGCCGGCGCGCCCAAGCGGATCGCGTCCGACGCGTGACCCGGCCCGGCGCCATCAGCCGGGCCGCGATCGCCGGTCCGACAGGACCGGCAGCCTCTTCCGGTTTCAGCAGTGTTCGCCGTATGCCTGATCGACGGCCCGGCATCTTCCCCTCCCGACCGATTCCCCCGTTTTCCGAACGACACGCGCTGCCACGCATGATCCGGCATGGCTGGCGAACCGTCTTCGGCGTTCCGTGCGACGTGTTGCAGGATCCCGAGCCGACGGCTGTCCGCGCGCGGGAATGACGACTCTCTTCCCGTCCACGCACGCGCATCTGCAACCTGCGTAACCAGATGTATCGCGCGCGCCGTCGCGTCCTCGGCATGACCGCGAGCCAGCGCGTCGCGCACGTCGCCGTCGCCCCGCATCGACTGCGCGATCTGCCCGGTTCGCACGCATGCCGTTCCCGCTTTCGGACCATGCGATCGTCGGCGGCAAGTAGTGGGAAATCGAATGCAATCCATCGCAACATTTAATTGGTCGATCGCGATCGACTTCGCTATCGTCGATGCTGCCCGCGTACGGAATCGAACCGTGCCGTCCCCGCGCCTCGCCGCATGACCCCGAGCGTCGCGACCCGGCGTGCGGCCCGTCAAGCAAGGGCCGCACGGCCCGGCGAAGCGGACGGGCCCGTCGCGAAACCTGGCCGACCGAACGAAGGCGCAAGCGCCTTCAAACGTCCCCGGCAACGATATCCCGCCGCCGCGTGCGCCCCCCGCGCGCGTGCCGCCCCGATGCCGTTTGCCGCCGGGCCGGACCAACCCATTGCCTGGAAGCATTATGTCGAAGACAACGTATTACGCGCCGCACGGCGGCCACCCGCCGCAGACCGATCTGCTGACCGATCGCGCGATGTTCACCGAGGCGTACGCGGTCATTCCGAAGGGGGTGATGCGCGACATCGTCACGAGCTGGCTGCCGTTCTGGACCAACACGCGCCTGTGGGTGATCGCGCGTCCGCTGTCGGGCTTCGCCGAGACGTTCTCGCAGTACATCGTCGAAGTGAACCCGGGCGGCGGCAGCGACAAGCCGGAGCAGGACAAGAACGCCGAAGCCGTGCTGTTCGTCGTCGAAGGCGAGGCCGAGCTGACGCTGCAGGGCGGCAAGCACGTGCTGAAGCCGGGCGGCTACGCGTTCATTCCGCCGGGCGCGGACTGGACGCTGCACAACGTCAGCGATGCCGCCGTGCGTTTCCACTGGATCCGCAAGCACTACCAGGCCGTCGACGGCATTCCGCTGCCGGAAGCATTCGTGACGAACGAACAGGACGTCGAGCCGATTCCGATGCCGGGCACCAACGGCGCGTGGGTGACGACGCGTTTCGTCGACATGAGCGACATGCGTCACGACATGCACGTGAACATCGTGACGTTCGAGCCGGGCGGCGTGATTCCGTTCGCCGAAACGCACGTGATGGAGCACGGCCTGTACGTGCTCGAAGGCAAGGCCGTCTATCGCCTGAACCAGGACTGGGTCGAGGTCGAGGCGGGTGACTTCATGTGGCTGCGCGCGTTCTGCCCGCAGGCCTGCTACTCGGGCGGCCCCGGCCGTTTCCGCTACCTGCTGTACAAGGATGTGAACCGCCACATGAACCTGACGCTGAATCCGGCACGCTGAGCGCGTCGCACGCAGCTGGATTCGAAAGCCCGCCGGTGTATGCCGGCGGGTTTTTTCTTTGTGCGGTATCCGTTTCGCCGATCGGGCGCTTTGGCGATCGCGGCCATGCGCTCGCCGGAACGCGACGCCCGGTCCCGCATCATCCGGCCCGGCTGCCGGGCCACGATACCTCGCTCAGGCGCAGTTCGTGGACGAGGTCGATGAGCGCGCGCAAGCGCGCCGGCACGAAGCGGTGCCCCGAGTAATAGAGCCTCAGCCCGCCGAACGACGGGCACCACGGCGCCAGCACGGGCACCAGCGCGCCGCGCTTCAGCTCGTCGTCGATGAACCACTCCGAAATGAAGCCGATGCCGAGCCCGAGCAGCACCGCCTGCTTGATCGCGGCCATTTCGTTGAGCGCGAGCCGCACCGGCAGATCCATGCGCAGCTTCTCGCCCTTGCGCTCGAGCTCCCAGTGATAGATGCCGCCGTGCGACATGCGCATGCCGATGCTGCGGTGCGCCAGCAGATCGCGCGGATGCCGCGGCGTGCCGTGGGCCTTCAGGTAGTCGGGCGTCGCCACCACCAGCATGCGGATATCGCGCGACAGCGGCACGGCGATCATGTCCTGCGGCACCGACTCGGCCAGCCGGATGCCGGCGTCGAATCCTTCGGCGACGACGTCGATCATCCGCGACTCGCTGACGATGTCGATGCGCACGTCCGGGTAGCGCTGCGCGTATCGGTAAAACAGCGGCTCCATCAGCAGGAACGCCGCGCCTTGCGGCGCGTTCACGCGCAGCGTGCCGCTCGGCGTGTCCGAGCCGGTGCCGGCTTCCTCGCCGGCGCTGCGGATTTCATCCAGCGCGGGCGCGATGCGCGTCACATAGCGTCGGCCCGCGTCGGTCAGCGACACGCTGCGCGTCGAGCGGTTGAACAGGCGTACCGTCAGGCGCGCTTCCAGTCCGGCTACGGCGCTGCTTACCGCCGTGGTGGACATGCCCAGCTCCAGCGCCGCGCCGCGAAAGCTGCTGCGGCGCGCGAGGGCGAGGACCACTTCCAGTTCGGTCATACCGGTGCGATGCATTGATTGTCCCGATTTTCAGGATGATTCATCAGCAATAAGGCGGCTTATCAGAACGGTAACGTAATCCTAGACTGCATGCCACGACAGTTTTTCGGATACGCGCAAAGGAGTCCGCAGCATGGAACGCATCGAACACATCTACATCGACGGCGCATTCGTGACACCGCACGGCCGGGCGTGGTTCGACCTGCACAACCCGAGCACCGAGCAGGCGATCGGCCAGGTCAGGCTCGGCGACGAGCAGGATGTCGAACGCGCAATCGCCGCGGCCAAGGCCGCATTTCCCGGCTGGTCGCGCACCACGCGGGAGGAACGCATCGCGGCGCTCACGCGCATGCACGAGGCCGTCGTCGCGCGCGAAGACGACCTGATGCAGGCCATCGTGACCGAATACGGCGCGCCTTCCGTGCGCTGCCGCTGGATGGCGACCTATCCGGCGGATGCGATCCTGCAGGCCATCGCCGCGCTCGAATCGTTCGCGTTCGAGGAGCAGGCCGGCACGGCCCGCGTGATCATGACGCCGGTCGGCGTCGCCGCACTGATCACGCCCTGGAACAGCAACGCGGGCTTCATCTGCAACAAGCTCGCGACCGCGCTGGCCGCCGGTTGCACCGCCGTCATCAAGCCCAGCGAGATGAGCGCGATGCAGACGCAGATCGTCGCCGAAGCGCTGCACGCGGCCGGCTTGCCCGAGGGCGTGTTCAATATCGTCAACGGGCGCGGCGACGTGGTCGGCGAGGCACTGTCGCGCAGCCCCGACATCGCGAAGCTCTCGTTTACCGGCTCGTCCGCGGTGGGCGAGCATCTGGTGCGCGCGGGCGCGGCGACGATGAAACGCGTGACGCTCGAGCTGGGCGGCAAGTCGCCCACGGTGGTGCTCGACGATGCGGATTTCGCGCGCATCATGCCGCTCGTTTTGCAGGCGGGATTCGCGAACAGCGGCCAGGCATGTATCGCGGGCACGCGCGTGCTGGTTCCGCGCAGTCGGCTCGACGAGTTCGAGGGCATCGCGAAGGAAGCGGTGTCGCGCATCGTCTCCGGCGATCCGCGCCACGCCGATACCGATATCGGGCCGATGGTCAGCGCAAGGCAATGGGAGCGGGTGCAGAACTACATCCGCATCGGGCAGGAAGAAGGCGCGGTGCTGCTCGCGGGCGGCGAAGGGCGGCCCAAAGGCGTGCAGGCCGGCTGGTTCGTGAAGCCGACGCTGTTCTCGCGCGCCGACAACAGAATGCGCATCGCGCAGGAAGAGATCTTCGGCCCCGTGCTGACCATCATTCCGTACGACGACGATGCCGATGCGATTGCGATCGCCAACGATACGCGCTATGGCCTGAGCGCCGTGGTGCTGGGCCAGGACCACGAACGGTGCGAACGCGTGGCGCTGCAGATCGATGCGGGCCGCGTGCTCGTCAATACGCTCGCCCACGAGCCGCGCGCACCGTTCGGCGGCTTCAAGCATTCGGGGCTCGGCCGCGAAATGGGCCGGTGGGGCATGAGCGCCTATCTGGAGCCGAAGACCTTGCTCGGGGCGGCGGCAAGCCAGGGCGAGTGAGCGCGGGTGTGCGGCGCGTTCGCGTTTCGTCGTGGCGGGCGCATCGCGTGCCGTGGGCCGCGGCCTTTCCTAAATAAAATTTAGTCAGCCCAACTTTGGCTAAAGAAGGTTCCGGTTTGCCGGCATCCCTTCGACAATGCGCGCCTTCCGCGATGGACGGGCGCGTGTTGCGCACCGGCCGTCGCGGCCTCGAAGAAGGAGCCCGACATGACCGACCACACCGCTAGCCCTCCTCCGCCGCCCGCGCCGCCGCGTCGTCGACGCGTATGGCGCACGCTCGCCGGGGCGCTGCTCGGCCTGACGCTCACCTGCGCCGGCATCGGCGCGTGGACCGTCCATCGCATCTGGACGCGGTTGCCGTCCGTCGAGCATCTGGCGGTCTACCGGCCCGCGCTGCCGCTGCGGATCTTCGCGCGCGACGGCGAACTGCTCGCCGAATACGGCGTCGAGCGCCGCGAGTTCGTGCCGCTCGAACGCATCCCGCCGCTGATGCGGCAGGCGCTGCTCGCGGCCGAGGACGCGCAGTTCTACCAGCACGGCGCCGTCGATCCCGGCGGCCTCGCACGCGCGACGTTCGCGAACCTCGTGACGCGGCAGCCGGGGCAGGGCGGCAGTACGATCACGATGCAGGTCGCGCGCAATTTCTACCTGACGCGCGACAAGGTGCTGAGCCGCAAGCTCGCCGAGATCCTGATGGCCTACAAGCTCGAACGCGAATACAGCAAGGACAAGCTGCTCGAGCTGTACATGAACGAGATCTATCTCGGCGAGCGCGCGTACGGTTTTGCGGCGGCCGCGAACGTGTATTTCGGCAAGCCGCTCGACGCATTGAGCGCCGGCGAAGCGGCCGTGCTCGCGGGGCTGCCGAAGGCGCCGTCGGCGTTCAATCCGGTCGTCAACCCGGCGCGCGCGACCGCACGGCGCAACTACGTACTCGGGCGCATGCATGCGCTCGGCGAACTCGACGACGCGACCTATCGGGCGGCCGTCGATGCGCCGCTCGCACTGTCGACCACGCCGCCGCCAGGCATCGTCGCGGCGCCGTACGTCGCCGAACGCGCGCGGCGCATGATGGTCGAGCGTTTCCACGACGACGCTTATACGCTCGGCCTCGACGTGACGACGACGGTGTCGATGCGCGACCAGCACGCGGCCGAAGCCGCGCTCGATCGCACGCTGCGCCGGCAGCCCGCGAAGCGCGACCGGCTCGAAGGCGCGCTGGTGTCGCTCGACGTCGCGACGGGCGACATGCTCGCACTCGTCGGCGGCGCGGATTTCAGCCGCAACGTGTTCGATCATGCGCTGCAGGCGTATCGCCAGCCGGGGTCGAGCTTCAAGCCGTTCGTCTATTCGGCGGCGCTCGAGAAGGGCTATTTCCCGGGCGTGCTGGTCGACGACACGCAGCGCACGCTGACGCCGGCGGAAACCGGTGCGCGGCCGTGGCGCCCGCGCAATTTCGGCAACGATTACGAGGGCTTTATCGCGGTGCGGCGCGGGCTCGTGCGCTCGAAGAACCTCGTCGCGGTCAGCCTGATGCAGGCGGCCGACGCGCGCTACGTGCAGCAGCATGCGATGCGTTTCGGTTTCGACGCGCCGCGCAACCCGGCGTCGCTGCCGCTCGCGCTCGGCGCGGGCGCCGTGACGCCGCTCGAACTCGCGAGCGCCTACGGCGTATTCGCGAACGGCGGCGTGCGGACCGAGCCGCGCCTGATCCTGTCGGTGAAGCAGCGGCACGGCAGCGTGCTGTACGACGCGCCGGCGCCGGACGGCACGCGCGTCGTGTCGGCGCGCAACGCGTTCGTGATGGACAGCATGCTGCGCGACGTCGTGCGCGCCGGCACCGCGCGCGGCGCGCTCGCGCTGCGCCGCGACGACGCGGCCGGCAAGACCGGCACGTCGAACGGCTCGAAGGACGTATGGTTCGCCGGCTATTCGTCGGGCGTCGTCGCGGTCGCATGGCTCGGCTACGACACGCCGCGCTCGATGGGCCGCGCGACCGGCGCGACGCTCGCGTTGCCGGTCTGGCTCGACTACATGAAAGCGGCCGTCGACGGACGCACGCCGATCGACACGACGCCGCCGCAGGACGTCGCGCTCGTCGACGGCGACTTCGTCTACGCCGAATACCTGCACGGCACCTGCACGGCCGATGTGCCGCCGTTCATCCGCAGCCGTTTCGCGTGCGGCGGTGCGTCCGTCGCGGCGGCGTCGGATGCCGGCGCGGCGGACAGCCGTCGCGGCGCGCAGACGAGCGAGCCGATGCCCGCGGCGGTCGATGCGGCCGAACGCGAGCGCGTGCTCGACCTGTTCCGCACCGAGGACTGAGGCGCGACATGCATACGCTTTATCTGATCGCGATCGTCGCGGAAGCGATGTCGGGCGCGCTGATGGGAATGCGGCGCGGGATGGACCGCTTCGGGCTCGCGCTGGTGGGCGCGGTGACGGCGCTCGGCGGCGGCACCGTGCGCGACGTGCTGCTCGGCCACTATCCGCTCGGCTGGATCGCGCATCCCGAATACCTGGTGATCACGCTGGTCGCGGCGACGGTCGCGTCGTGGGCTGCGCGGCACGTCGCGAGAATGAAGACGCTGTTCGTCACCGTCGACGCGATCGGCCTCGCGGCGTTCACGATCATCGGCTGCGACATCGGTGCATCGACCGGCGCGGCGTCGATCATCGTCGTGCTGGCCGGCGCGATCACGGGCGTGTGCGGCGGGATGCTGCGCGACCTGCTGTGCAACGAGATGCCGCTGATCCTGCGCGAGGAGCTGTATGCGAGCGTCGCGTTCGTGACCGGCGCGCTGTATGTCGGAATGCAGCAGCTCGGCGTCGATGCGCGTTTCGCGACGGTGTGCGCGCTCGCGGCGGGGTTTGCGATGCGGATGCTCGCCGTGCGCTTCGGCTGGAAGATGCGCAGCTTCGGCGTCGCGGACGTCGAGCGTTGAGCGCGAAGCGCACGCCGGACCGCTTCACCCCCCGTCGCGCACGACCGCCCGATATCCCGATGCGGCGTCACGCCGGCACCATGACCGGCGGCGAACCGTCGCCGGTTTCCACCATCTTCACCGTGAATCCGTAGCAGCGCGCGATATGCGCGGGCGTCATCACGTCGCGCGGCGCGCCGTGCGCGACGATCGTGCCGTCGGCGAGCATCGCGATCGTGTCCGCGTGACGCGCGGCCAGGTTCGGGTCGTGGACGATCGCGAGCACGCCGAGCCGCCATTCGCGCGCGACCGTGCGCACCGTATCGAGCAGCCGGTGCTGGTGGGCGAGATCGAGGGCGGCGGTCGGTTCGTCGAGCAGCAGGTAGCGCGGGGCCGCCGCGTCGCGGTCGTCCGCAGCTTCGGTATCGTCGGCCGGCCACAGCTGCGCGAGCACGCGCGCGAACTGCACACGCGCCAGTTCGCCGCCGGACAAGGTCGTCACGTCGCGGCCGACCAGCGCGTCGGCGCCCGCGCGTTCGAGCGCGTGCCACGCGATGTCGCGATCGCGGCGCGACGTTGCGCCGCTGCGTCGCGCATGCGGATAGCGGCCGAGCAGCACGATTTCGTCGACGCTGAACGGAAACGCCGGCTGCGCGGCCTGCGGCAGCACCGCGCGCAGGCGCGCGAGCCGGGGCGCGTCGATGCGTGCGAGCGATTCGCCGTTCAGCGTGACGTCGCCCGTCACGCGCACGCCGTTCGGCGCGACGCTGCCGGTCAGCTCGCCGGCGAAGGTTTTCAGCAGCGTGCTCTTGCCGGCGCCGTTGCGGCCGAGCAGCGCGGTGACGCGGCCCGGTTCGATCGACAGCGACAGGTCGTGAAGAATCGCGTGATGTCGACGCGCGACGTCGAGATGGTGGACGGTCAGCATGGTCGTGTGGCAAGGGTGGGAGCCGGCCTCCGCTCAGCGGCGAGCGCAGGCCCGGGCATGAGCGGAAACAGGCGCTAGCCGCCGAGCGCGCCGCGGCTTTTCCACAGCAGCGCGAGAAAGAACGGCGCGCCGAGCAGGGCGGTCAGCACGCCGAGCGGAATCTCGGCCGGCGCGGCGACGGTGCGCGCGGCAAGATCGGCGGCGAGCGTCAGCAGCGCGCCGAGCAGCGCGGCGCCGGGCAGCACGATCCGCTGGTCGGGCCCGCATGCGAGGCGCACGCAGTGCGGCGCGACGAGCCCGATGAAGCCGATGATGCCGGCGCACGACACGAGCGCGCCGATCGCGAGCGCGACCGCGACGAGCACGCGGCGCTTGAGGCGCTGCACCGGCACGCCGAGGTGCAGCGCCTCGGTTTCGCCAAGCTGCAGCGCGTTCAGCGCCTCGCGTTCGCGCGCGAGCAGCACGCAGCCGAGCGCGACGCACGGCGCGACGGCCGCCAGCGCCGACCATTGCGCGCCGCCGAGGCTGCCGAGGCTCCAGAACGTCAGCGAGCGCAGCTGCGCATCGTCGGCGACGAAGGTGAGCAGCCCGATCGCCGCGCCCGCCAGCGCGTTGATCGCGATGCCGGCAAGCAGCAGCAGCGGTAACGCGAGCCGCCCGCGCGACGCGGCGAGCCGGTAGACGAGCGCGGCGACCGCGAGCGCGCCGGCAAACGCGGCGATCGGCAGCGCGGCCGCGTTCACGTGCGCGGCGAACAGCGCGGGGCCGAGCACGATCGTGGTCGTCGCGCCGAGCGCCGCGCCGCTCGATACGCCGACGAGCCCCGGATCGGCGAGCGGATTGCGGAACAGCGCCTGCATCGCGGCGCCGGCCGCGCCGAAACCGCCGCCGACGAGCAGCGCGAGTGCGACGCGCGGCGCGCGGATGTCGAACAGTACCGCGCGCGCCTGTCGTGCGGCCGGGTCGCCGCTCAGCGCGGCCCACGCTTCGGCCAGCGGAATGCGGTAGGCGCCGACGCACAGCGCGACGACGGACATCGCGCCGACGAGGATCGCGAGCACGACCAGCGCGAGCGGCGCATGGCGGCGCGACGCGCCGAGGCGCGCGGCGCCGCGGCGGCCGGCGTGCGACGACGCGGGAAACGGAGAAGCATGAGCGGGCATCGGGACGATCCGGAATCAGGCGAGCGCATCCGACAGGCGTCGATGCAGGGTCGTGACGGCGAGCGGCAGGCGCGGGCCGAAGCCGAGCAGGAACAACGCGTCGAGCGACACCACGCGCTGCGCGCGGCCGGCCGGCGTCGCCGCGAAACCGGGCGCGTCGAGCAGTGCGGCACGGCCGCCGACGGCCGCGAGGCCTTCGTCGGAGATCAGCACGACGTCGGGCGCGGCGGCGGCGAGCGCCTCGGTCGTCAGCGGCTTGTAGTGGTCGAAGCCCTGCATCGCGTTGCGCGCGCCCGCGTAGCGGATCATCGCGTCGGCGGCCGTGCGCTGGCCGGCGACGAGCGCCTGGGTGCCGGTGTGGTTCAGCACGAACAGCACGCGCGGCGGCTGCGCGCCGCCCGGCGCGCGGGCGGCCACCGCGTCGCGCGCGGCCTGCCAGTCGCGATCGAAGCGCTGCAGCAGCGCCGTGCCGGCGTCGCGCACGTCGAGCGCCTGGGCGACGCCGGCGATCTTCGCGCGCACCGAGTCGACGTCGTGCCGTTCGTCGAAGGTCGTCACCGTGACGCCTGCGCGCCTGATCTGCGCGATCGCGGCCGGCGGCCCGGCTTCCGCCGACGCGAGCACGAGGTCGGGCCGCAGCGACAGCAGTCCCTCCGCCGACAGCGCGCGCTGGTAGCCGACCTTCGGCAGGCGCTTCGCCGCATCGGGATAGGTGCAGGTCGTGTCGGCGCCGACCAGCCGGTAGCCGCGCGTGTCGGTGCCGCCGAGTGCGAACGCCGTTTCGGCGAGCGCGCCGCCGATCACGACGACGCGCTTCGGCGCGGCCTGTGCGAGCGCGCGGCCGGACAGCGCGCCCGCGACTGCCCCGGCGAGCGCGCCGGCCAGCACCGCGCGCCGCCGCGGATCGAACGAACCGGCGCTCACCGTGCGTCTCCGCGCGCTGCCGGCGACAGCGTCGCGACGAGCGCACGCCAGTCGTCGCGCTCGGCCTTGCCGGGCTTGCGTTCGCCGAACAGCAGCGCGACGTGGTCGCCCTGGCGGTCGAACAGTTCGAGCGACGTGACGATGCCGTCGCTGGTCGGCTTCTTCACGACCCACGCGGCGGCGATCATGTCCTCGCGCACATGCAGGTTGAAGCCCGGATCGAGCACGTTGATCCACGCGCCGACCTCGCGCACGTTCGCGACCGGCCCCGTATGGATCTGGATCATCCCCGCATTGCCGACGAACACCATGATCGGCTGGCCGCTTTGCGCGGCCCGTTCGAGCACGTGGCGCAGCGCATGCGCGGTTTCGACGGGATACGCGTATTGCGGATCGGCGAGGCGCAGCGCCTGCATGCGGCTGACGCCGAAGCGCTGCGTGATGCCGAAGAACTGATGCGTGTCGGTCATCGCGCCCCAGGCGGCGCGAAACCCCGCGACGTCGATGTCGCTGTCCGCGCGTTCGGGCTGCTTCGATGCGGCCGGCACCACATCGAGGCCCGGCTCCTGCGACGCCGCGCGCCAGCGCGCGACGAACGCGTCGTATGCGGCGTGATCGCTGTGCGCGCGCAGATAGACCTTGTGAATCGCGTGGCCCTGCGCATCGAAGAACTGCAGGCTCTTCAGCGGGCCGTGCGGCGTCTCGTCGCGCACCGCGAATGCCGACACCCAGTGCCGGTAGAAGATGCGCAGGTCGATGTCGCCGAGCGCGAGGCCGATCGGGCCGTCATGGCTCATCTGCGCGTATTCGCCGTCCTTCTCGTGGACGGCCGCGTCGTTGCGCGTGAGCGCCATCACGCGGCCGAGGCGCGGCATTTCCTCGAACATCTGCGGAAAGCGCGCATCGAGCCGCACCACGTGTTCGCCGACGAACGCGGCGAGCGCTTCGCCTTCGCTGACGCCGAGCGCCTGCGCGACATCGCGGTTGCGCAACTGGCGCTCGGCCTTGAGCTTGACGAACGCGTCGCGCAGCGCGGCGGCCGCGCGGGCCGGCGTGGCCGCTTGGGCGGGAAGGGCGGATTGCATCATGTCGGACTCCTTCAGGTGACGAAAGGGTTGGAAGCGCGGGCGGCGTGCATCAGAAATCCACCTTCATGCTGACGGCGACCGTGCGTCCGGGCGAGGTATAGGCGTCGAGCACGCGCGAATCGGCGGCGATGCCGCGTACGTCCGACCAGTTCCAGTACTTGCGGTCGAACAGGTTGCGGATGCCGATCGTCGCGCTGACGTGCTTGTTGAAGCGGTAGCCGCCGCGCAGGTCGACGACGAGCGACGACGGCGGCGCGAAGCAGGCCTTGTTCGAGCAGTCGGACCTGTCGATGTCCTTGTCGCGCTTCGCGGCCTGGAACAGCAGGTCGGTCTGCACGAACCAGCGCTCGGTCGGCTCGTAGCGCACGCCGAACACGGCCGAGAACGGGTTGACCGTGTTGAGCGGCTGGCTCGCCGCGCCGTTGTTCTGCGTCGAGCCCCTCGTGAACGCCATCGCCGTCTTCAGCGTGATGCCGTTGGGCATCACCCATTCGGCGCGACCTTCGAGGCCGTGGATGCGCGCGTCGGCGAAGTTCACGTACTGGAACACCGACGGGTCGGTCGGCCGGCCGCTGCCGGAGATCGTGGTGCGCGCGATGAAGTTGCGGTAGCGGCCCGTGAACGCGGCGGCGCTGTAGCGCACGACGCCGTAGCCGGTGCCGGCCTTGCCGCGCAGGCCCGCCTCGAACGTGTCGCTGGTCTCGGGCTTTAGGTTCGGGTTGCCGATCGACGTATAGCCGTACACCGGGTTCGAGAAGCTGCTGTTGACCTGGTCGGGCGTCGGCGCGCGGAAGCCGTGCGCGTACTGCACGTACGGAATCAGCGCGGGCGTGATCTCGTACAGCACGGCGACGCGCGGCGACAGTTCGTTCGCGCTCGTCGACACGGCGGTGCCGGTAAACAGCGGATCGTTCGCGGCCGGGCTCAGCCGGTACGTGTCGAAGCGCAGGCCGGGCGTGACGAGCAGGCGGCCGTAGCCGATCTGGTCCTGGACGAACGCGCCGAACAGCGTGTAGTCGGTGTCGGGGAACGCCTTGTTCGGGAACGATTCGCCGACGCCCGGCACGGTGCCGTCGCGCAGGTTCGTGACGCGCGACAGGCTGCCGTCGACGCCGTACAGCAGCTTGTGCGCGAACGGGCCTGTCGAGAAGCCGCTTTCGGCGAACGCGGAGCCGCCGAACGTGCGCTCCCGGTACTGGTTGTCGCGCGAGCGCGAGGGCTGCGAGCGGCGCGTCTCGAACGCGTACTGGTCCTGCGTCGCTTCCTGGTAGTAGAACTGGACGTGCGCTTTCTGGAACCAGCGGAACGCGTCGTCGCGGAAGTCGTAGTCGACGCTGAAGCGGTTGCGTTCGAGCCGGTCGCTCGTGGTGAGGCCGAGCGTGGTCGGCGGATTGATCGCGGACAGCACGTCGGTGCCGACGCGCCGCTGCACCGTTTCGGCGGTGAACCGGATCGTGTCGCGCGCGGTGGGCGTCAGCACGAGCTTGCCGAGCAGCGATTCGGAATAGACGTCCTGCGGATTCGAGGTCGTGCGCAGCGTGCTCGCCGAGTTGTTGTCGCCGCGCGTGTCGACTTCGTGGCCGCGCCGGCCGTCGGCGATGATCATTCCCTGCACGCGATCGTTGCCGCCTGCGGCCGATACGGTCGCGCCGATGCTGCGGTCGGTCGAGTCGTAGCTCGGCCGGAACGAGAAGTACACGGGCTTGCCGTAGATCGACAGCAGGTCCTTCGGATCCTTGGTGATGAAGTTCACCGCGCCGGTCAGGCCGTCGCTGCCGTAAAGCGCCGAGGCCGGGCCGCGCAGGATCTCGATGCGCTTCAGCATGTCGAGATCCGCGTAATCGCCGCGGCCGGCTTCGAGCGGGCCGAACGAGAACGCGCTCGGCAGGCGGATGCCGTCCTGCATCAGCAGCACGCGATTGCCTTCGAGGCCGCGGATGTTGATGCTCGAATCGCCGTCGCGGCCGCCGCCGAGCGCGGCGCTGCCGGGCCGGTACGCGGTGCGGCGTACGGTGACGCCGGGCTCGTAGCGCAGCGCGTCCTTGATGTTGGTGGCCTGCTGTTCCTCGAGATCGTCGTCGGTGATCACCGACACCGACGCGGCCGTGCGGCTCGCGGACGTGGCGGTGCGGGTCGCCGTGACGGTGACGGGGTCGAGCAGCGCGGCATCGGCGCGCGCGACGATCGAGGTGGAGGCGGGCGTGGCGCCCGACGGCGACGAAGGCGACGAATCGGCGTGAGCCGTGGCGGCGGACAGTCCGAACGCGCCGAACAGCGCGGCACAGATCGGCCGCCGCGCCAGCGAATAGCAATGCACAGGTGGTCTCCCATGGTTGAAACAAGCCCGAAGGCTGGCTGGGCGACGCGTTCACCTGGCTGGCCCGTGCGCGCGGCATGCGGCGCACGGCGAATTGAAAGGCAACTGATAACTTTGCCAGTGTAAATGAGAATTATTATCGATACAAGCGACATGCTGCGCAGCGGGCGGCCGAGCGCCTGCATGCGCGGCGCTCGCCAGTCGCGCGCGCAAATTCGGGAAAAGGCGTGGCGGCGCTGCGCTAGGCCAGCGATTCGATGCGGATCAGCAGATTGCGGGCGTGGGACACGAACGCGTCGTGCGTGTCGCGATCGCTGCGGCGTTCGAGACCGGCCTGTTCAGCAAACGCGAGTTGCTCGGCGTAGAGATCGACGAGTGCGCGGCGGGCATCGGGGGACAGCGCGCGGATCATCGAGACGAGCAGCAGCTCCTGTGCGCGGAGCATGCCGGACAGCGATTGAGCGTTCATGCCGACCTCCTCGGGCGATGCGGCGGCGGGCCGCTCTCTCCATACTAGGCGGTCGGTGCGTGCGATGCAGGCGAAGCGGCGTCAGCCGGCGGCAGTCGCGGCCTGCGCATCGCGCACGACCTGCGCGACGCGTTCGACGAACTCGGCGTCGACGCTCGACAGCGCTTCGCGCTGGCCGTCGGGCATCTCGACCATCAGCCGGTAGGTGACGTCCTGCGTCGTCCAGGCGAGATAGCCGACGACGACCAGCATCACGCCGGCGACGAGCGCCGCGCTCGACGCGCCGATGCCGCCCGCGACGGCGGTGCCCGCGCCGATCAGCGAGATCAGCGACGGCACGATACGGTTTTTCGGGATCTTGACGACGTCGACGCGGCGGATGTCGCGCAGCGGAAAGACCTGGCCGGCGACCGACAGGCCGTTGCGCGTGAGCATCACGCCGCGTTCGTTGAAAGCGTTTTCCATCGTGTGTTGCGTGGACGAAAACGCGCAGCGTAGCAGACTTCGGGGAGGGATCAAACGGGACCGAGTGCCGCACGCGGCGTGCGGGCCGGCCCCGTTGCGGGACGGGGAAACTCGGACAGCGCGGTCAGAACTGCAGCCGGCCGTCGCCGTACAGCCGGCCCGGCACGTGCGACGCGACGACCTCGGCGATTTCCTCGTCGGTCGATTCGGCCGGCACGATCTGCCGTCGCGCGGGCGCGTCGAGGTGCATCGTCCATTCGACGAGCCGGTACGGACGCCCCCACGGGCGCTGCATTTCGACGGACACGCGGCAACTCTGCACGGGCAGCGAGTGCTCGCGGGTCAGAATCGTATGCAGATGGCTGAAAACGGTATCTTCGATCATCATGGCTTCCGATCCTGTCTTGTTATGGGCAACCGATGGCGGTGCCGTCGGGTTCTCAAAAAAAAAGCCGCCGGTGCTCAGGCGGCCAACAGGGGGGGTGAGTGCATCGTCTCAGCCCAGAATTAAGCGAAACTTAAAAGCCCATAAAAAAGCGCCCCGCGTGGAGCGGGGCGCTTCTTGCCGTCGTGATCCGCGTGTTAAGCGAATGCTTTAGAACTTGTGGCGGATGCCGACGCGAGCGGCGATCTGGTTCGTCGAACCGGTGCCCGACGTATTGAAGTAGCTCGTGCTCGAGCCGATCTGCGCCTGCACGTTGTTGCCCGACGCCTTCTGCAGGACGACGAGGCCGTACACGTCCGTGCGCTTGCTGAGCGCGTAGTCGAGTGCGAAGTTGCCCTGGTTCCAGTGCGCCGAGTTGCCGCTTTGCGTCGCGTTCGTGTACGTGTAGCCCGCTGCCGCCGACAGGGCCGGCGTGATCGCGTACTTCAGGCCGCCTTCATACGCGTTGTAGAACGTGCCCGACGCGCCAGCCGCGACCGGGGTGAACTGCGTGCGCGTCCACAGCAGCCATGCGGTTGCCGGGCCCCACACGTAGCGGCCGCCGACGCCATACGAGCGCAGGTCGCGGATGTTGCCCGTGCTGATGTTCGCGATCGTCGTCGAGAACGCCGTCGGCGAAGCCTGGCTCGGGAAGCGGATGTCCGTGTAGGCCGCGCCCAGGGCGAACGGGCCGTTCGCGTAGTTCAGGCCGAAGCTGTATGCGCGCGACGAGCCTGCCGTCGTCGTGGTGCCGGTCGTCGTCGCCGGCGCGCCTGCGAAGTCGGTCGAGTTCGAGAAGCCGTACATCGCGCCGAACGTGAAGCCGGAGTAGTTCGCGCTCTGGAACTTCACGGCGTTGCTGATGCGGCTCGACGTCAGCTGGTCGACGTCGTTCACGTGGTACGCGTAGTTGCCCGCGACCGTGTTGCCGCCGGTCGAGTAGTTCGACCCGAGGATGTCGGTCGAGAACGAGTACTGGCGGCCGAAGGTGACCGTGCCGTACTGGCTCTGCGACAGGCCGACGTAGGCCTGGCGACCGAAGATCGAGTTGCCCTGGCCGAGTGCGCCCGTGCCGCTGTTGAAGCCGTTTTCGAGCACGAAGATCGCCTTCAGGCCGCCACCGAGGTCTTCGGTGCCGCGCAGGCCCCAACGGCTGCCCTGGGCGACGCCGTCGTCGTACTTGAACAGCTTGCTGCTGCCGCCGGTTGCGTTCTTGCTGTGGTTCACGTAGCTGATACCGGCATCGATGACGCCGTACAGGGTGACGCTGCTTTGTGCGTGAGCCGTGCCGGCGGTGGCTGCCAGGATGGCGATGGTCAACAGTTTCTTGTTCAAAGGATTCTCCGAGCGAATGAATGGCGTGTCCAGTTGCGGTTCCGGCGCTCTCTGCGGGCGCTTTCACGGACCGGCCGCAACTTTATCGGCGGGCCACGTAATGAATGTGACAGCCTCTGTCATATGACGAATGTGTGGTGCCGATGCGACACTGAATGATGCCCGGTTGCGCCATCGGGGGTTATACCGAATTCGCCTGTCGTTTGATCTGGCCGTGGAATATGCACATGAAATAAGCTTGGTTGGTGCCGTTTCCGCCCCGTGCCACGATGCGCGCTTCCACAACGATACGGGACAGAGGACACCATGCGACGCTCGATCTTGACCAGCCTTGCCGCGCTCGGCGCGGTGCTCGCCTTCGCGGCACCCGGCGCACACGCCGATCCGACGCTGAAGATCGGCACGATGAGCGGCCCCGACGCGCAGATCTGGACCGAGGTGACGAAGGTCGCCGCGCGCGAGGGCCTTGCGATCAAGGTCATCGAGTTCAACGACTACGTGCAGCCGAACGCGGCGCTCGACGCGGGCGACCTCGACGCGAACGGTTTCCAGCACCAGCCGTTTCTCGACAGCCAGATCAAGCAGCGCGGCTACAAGATCGTCAACGTCGGGCTGACCTACACGGCGCCGATGGGCTTCTATTCGAAAAAGATCAAGTCGCTCAAGGACTTGCCGGTCGGCGCGAAGGTCGGGATCCAGAACGACCCGTCCAACGGCAACCGCGCGCTGCTGTTGCTGCAGAAATACGGCGTGATCAAGCTGAAGGCGGGCGCCGGCACGAACGGCGTGAACGCGACGCCGCTCGACGTCGCGGAGAATCCGAAGAAGATCCGGATCGTCGAGCTCGACGCCGCGCAGCTGCCGCGCGCACTGCCCGATCTCGACGCCGCGTCGATCAATACCGACTACGCGGTGAAGGCGGGGCTCACGCCGGTGAAGGACGCGATCGCGATCGAGGATCTGCGCGGGCCTTACGCGAACCTGATCGCGGTGCGCGCGCAGGACAAGGACAAGCCGTGGGTGAAGAAGCTCGTCGCGGCCTATGAATCGGACGACGTGCGCAAGTTCATCGAGCAGAAGTTCGGCGGTGCGATCGTGCCGGCCTTCTGAGCGGCCGCCGCGCGAGCGCGGCTGGCGACGCAGGCTGCAAGGAAAATAAAATCGCCCGCGCAAGCGGGCGATTTTTATTGGCGTGCGGTGGGCGGGCGGCGCGACGTGAGCGCGCCGCAGGCTGGCCGGAACGACAGCCGGCCGCCCGCGCCAGACCGGCCGCTCAGGCCGACAGCAGCGAGCCCGTGCGGATCGGCGTCGCGCCGGCGATGCGCGCGACTTCCATGCCGGCCGTCGCGAAGCGCACGACCTGGCGCGCGTACAGCACGCCCGACACGCTGCTCTTCAGCGTGATCACGCGATCGCTGAGCGGATCGACGATATCGGCCACTTCCTGCCCGGCCTCGATCCACGCGCCGACCGGCGTGCGGAACACCAGCACGCCCGACACCGGCGCGACGAGCGGATCGGTGCCGGCGAGCGGCGTGGCCGGATGCGCGAGCGGCGGCAGCGGCGCCGGCGTGCCGTCGATCATGCCGCGTTCGGTCAGGTATTCGATGATCGCCTGCGCGTCCTTTTCCGCGAGCTCGTACGACACTTCGCGTTCGCTGCGCAGCTCGACCGTGACGGAAATCGAGCCGTTCGGGATCGGGAAGCGATCGCCGAAACGGCTGCGCAGGTCCGACCAGCAGAAGCTGTGGATCTCGTCGAACGGATTGCCGACCGAATTCAGCGCGAGCAGCGACGCCTGCGCGTCGAGATAGCGCGCCAGCGGCTCGACGTCCGCCCACAGGTCGGGATTCGTGTACAGGTGCATCACCGCGTCGCTGTCGCAGTGCAGGTCGAGCACGATGTCGGCGTCGTACGAGAGCTTCTGCAGCGCGAGACGCTGCGACGCGAGTTCGGTGCGCGGCAGCTGCTCGTCGAGCGCCTCGCGCATCGCGGTGCGCACCGCGACGAGGTTGTGCTGCGCGTCGGCCGTGAGCCGCCCTTCGATGCGCGGCAGCACGAGCGCCGCGAGATCGTGGAAGTTGCGGTTGAAGTTCTGCATCGAGCCGAGCTCGAAACGGCCGAGGTGATCGCCGAACACGTGCTGCGACAGGCCGATCGGGTTCGGCACCGGCACGACGACGATCTCGCCGCGCAGCTTGCCGGCCGCCTCGAGCGCGGCGATCTTGCGGCGCAGCAACACGGCGACCAGCATGCCGGGCAGTTCGTCCGCATGCAGCGACGACTGGATGTAGACCTTCTTGCCGCCGCGCGGGCCGTAGTGGAAGCTCGTGATCTGGCGTTCGGTGCCGACGGCGGGGGAAATCAGCGGATGGGTCTGCGTTTGCATGAGAGGGAGCGCGGCGCAGCCGCGAATGATCCGGTGTGCGTGGAAGATCGATTGTACGTTGCCTGCGTCGAACCCATCAAACCGGTTCCGGAACACGCCGATTTCCTTTGAGGATCATCGGGTTGCCGCGAAAAAAATAACGCTGCGGCAGCGCTGCGCCTGCGGGTTTTCCGCGGGTTTCGTCGCGCGTAAACGAAAAAAACGGGCGCCTTGCGGCGCCCGTTCGTGCGGATGCGTATCGCGCGCTTACTTGCCGTAGACGTCGAAATCGAAGTACTTCTTCGCGATCTTGTCGTACGTGCCGTCCTTGCGCATGCCGGCGATCGCGCTGTCGATCTTCGCCTTCAGGTCGGTGTCTTCCTTGCGCAGGCCGATGCCCGCGCCTTCGCCGAGCGTCTTCGGATCGTCGAGGTCCTTGCCGGCGAACGCGAAGTTCGCGCCGCGCGGCGTCTTCAGGAAGCCGATCTCGGCCTGCACCGCGTCCTGCAGCGCGCCGTCCAGACGGCCCGAGATCAGGTCGGCATAGACCTGGTCCTGGTTCTGGTAAGGCACGACGTTCACGCCCTTCGACGCCCAGTACGTCTTCGCATAGGTTTCCTGGATCGTGCCCTGCTCGACGCCGACCGACTTGCCCTTCAGCGATTCGGCCGTCGGCATCAGGCCGGCGCCCTTCTTCGTGACGAGGCGCGTCGGCGTGTTGAACAGCTTCGACGAGAACGCGATCTGCTCCTGACGCGCCGGCGTCATCGACATCGACGACAGCACGCCGTCGAACTTGCGGGCCTTCAGCGCCGGGATCATCCCGTCGAAGTCGTTTTCGATCCACACGCACTTTGCGTTCATGCGGCGGCAGATTTCATTGCCGAGATCGACGTCGAAACCGACCACCTTGCCGTCGGCGCCTTTCGATTCGAAAGGCGGGTAGCTCGCGTCGACGCCGAACCGCACGGTCGTCCAGTCCTTCGCGTATGCGCTGCCGGCCGATACGGCGAGCAGGGCCACGGTCACAGCCGCAAGAATCTTTTTCACTCGGTGACTCCTCGTTTTGTTCGATGGATGCGCGGTTGTGCCGCGCCGTAAGCGTTCGGTCCGGCACGGCTTCGCGTCGGACTGTCCGTTTCGCCCGCCCGATGGGGGCGCGCGACGTGCGGAGATTATCAAGACAAAATACCGGCAGGGCGCCTAGGACATGCCCCGATACCGGGCCCGACGGTGCACGCATGGGTGCATGCAACCGTTCCAGACGGAGCAACGATTCAGCCGAGCGTTTCGTTGACCGCGCGCTGCAGGCAGGCGACGAATTGCGAGACGGCCGGCGTCGGCAGCAGGTCGCGCCGCGCGATGATCGACAGGTCGAAGCGCGGCATGCTTTCGTCGAGTTCGGCCGTGCGGATGCCGAGCGGCGCGACCATTGCCGCGAGCGGGCGCGTGAAGCACGCGATCGCGTCCGAGCGCGCGACGAGCCCGAGCGTCACCGCGAACGACATCGGCGTGCGCAGCAGCCGCTTCGGCAGCGGCAGCCCGCGCGCCTCGAACATCGCGGTCATCACGCTGTGCGGAAACTGCTCGGCGCCGACGGTGACGATCCATTCGGCGTCGAGCAATTCCTCTAACCGGCGCGCATGCGCGAGCGGATGGCCTTCGCGCATCGCGATCGTGAATTCGGTCGACAGCAGCGGCGACTGCGTGAACTCGCGGTCGAGCGCCGGGACGTGGTGCATTGCAGCGATGTCGAGCGTGCCGTTGCGGAGCTGCGCGAGCGCGTCCGGCACCGCGATTTCCTCCAGATGCAGGCTGACGTTCGGCATCGAGCGGCGAAACGCCGTGACCGCGTGCGGCAGCGCGCTCAGCGCGATCGACGGGATCGTGCCGACCGCGACGTGCCCCGACATCTCGCCCTTCACGTGCTCGACGGCTTCGACCGTGCGGCGCATGTCGCCGAGCAGCTGCTCGGCGCGCGGCAGCAGCGCGTGGCCGCACGCGGTCAGCTCGACGCCGCGCACGCTGCGGACCAGCAATTCGGCGTTCAGCGCCGTTTCCAGCTCGCGGATCGTATGCGTGATCGCGGGCTGCGTGACGCCGAGTTCGCGCGCGGCGGCGCGCAGGCTCCGGTGATGCGCGGCGGAGACGAACGCCTGGAGTTGTGCGAGGTTCAGGTGGTTGCGGATGCGGGTCATCGATCGGGTTCGGAGCAGCGGCAGGCCGGGGCGGCGCGAAGAGCGACAGGGTAGCGCGTTGCGCCGGGCGGTGCTGCGCGGAACAAAAATCGCGGGACGATCGTCCCGGCGTGCACGGTGCACGGTCATTGATGAGGATCGCGAAATTGATGCGGGTGCCGGCCGCGCCGGCGCACCGACAAAAAAAGCCTGGAAACTCGCGTTCCCAGGCCTGGAGACCATCAACGACGATGGTGGAGGAGACGATGTCGTCCCGATGCGCGCCGTCCTTCTGCAGGCGACGTCGCGCATGATGCGCGGTCAGATCGCCCAGCCGCCGAGATAGAACACGACGAGCACGGCGGCGATCAGCACGGTGCCGACGTTCAGCTTGCGGAACTCGCCGCTGGCGACGCGGCCGATCACGAGCGTCGAGAAGCCGAGCATGATGCCCGTCACGATGTTCGCGGTCAGCACGATGAACACCGCGCACACGAGGCCCGACATCGCGTCGACCATGTCGTCCATGTGCAGCTTGCTCACGCTGCCGAGCATCAGCAGGCCGACATACATCAGCGCGGGGGCCGTCGCATACGACGGCACGAGGCCCGCGAGCGGCGAGAAGAACATCACGACGAGGAACAGCAGGCCGACCACGGCTGCCGCGAGGCCCGTCTTCGCGCCGGCGGCCACGCCGACGCTCGATTCGATATAGGCCGCTGCCGGTGCGCCGCCGAGGAAGCCGGAGAAGATCGAGCTGACCGAATCGGCAGTCAGCGCGCGGCCGCCGTTGATGATGCGACCGTTCTCGTCGAGCTGGCCGGCCTGTCCCGCGACCGCGCGGATCGTGCCGGTCGCGTCGAACACGGCCGTCATCACGAGCGCGAGCACGCTCGGCAGCACGGTCATCGACAGCGCGCCCTTGATGTCCATTGCGCCGATCAGCGATGCGTGGCCCGGTGCGCTCAGCGACGGCAGCGCAAAGATGCCGCGGTATTTGACCGCCGGGTCGAACGCGAGGCCGATCGCCGAGATCGCGATCACGACCAGCAGGATGCCGCCCGGCACGCGACGCTTTTCGAGGCCGAAGATCGCGGCGAGGCCGACGACCGACATGATGACCGGGAACGCGGTGATCTGGCCGAGCGATACCGGCAGGCCGGCGCCCGGGTTCTTGATCACGAGGCCGACGTCGTTCGACGCGATCAGCAGCAGGAACAGGCCGATGCCGATCCCGGTGCCGTGCGCGACGCCGGCGGGCAGGTTGCGCAGGATCCACGAGCGCACGCCGGTGACCGAGATGCCCGTGAACACGAGGCCCATCAGGAACACCGCGCCGAGCGCGACGGTCGGCGACAGCCCCTTGCCGAGCACGAGGCCGAACGCGGTGAACGCGGTCAGCGAGATCGCGCAGCCGATCGCGATCGGCAGCTTCGCCCACAGGCCCATCAGCAGCGAACCGAATGCGGTCGTCAGGCAGACCGCGACGAACACGGCGCTCGTGTCGAAGCCCGCCTTGCCGAACATGCCGGGCACGACGAACACGGAATAGACCATCGCGAGAAATGTCGTGACGCCGGCGACGATCTCACGGCGCTGCGTGCTGCCGCGCGACGAGATGTCGAAATAGCGATCGAGGACTCCCTTGGTGCCGTAGTCCGTTTCTTCCGAGCCGACGTCGATCGTCGGCTGCACCGGGGTATCGCTCATGAGCTTGCTCCTTTATCAGCGTGCTGAAATGGCCCGTTGCGAGCCATCGTCAGGGTTGTCTCGTATCTAGTTGGATTGTCGGCATCGTCGTGGGGACGAAGGACGCGTGATGCGCGCCGCGGAACGCGAGTCGAGGCGACGGCGAGGGTGTCGCGTCGTACGACGTGCTGTGCGGTCGACCCCGTCACGTGTGTGCTTTGCCGTAGCGAAGGTTAGGCGAACGCCGCATCACGTCCCATTGGGCGAAAAGCATGCAGCGCATGTCGCAGCGCTTATATCTGCGTGCAACGGGGCTCTGTCGCGACGACACGCGTGTATACGCCTAGTTCGAATCCGTTAAGGCGACTATTTGAATGTGGCGTCGGCGGCGGCGCGGGATGGAAGGCGGGTGGCGGGCATTACGATTGTCTTTCAGTGTGGCTGGCGGGGGCGGTGCGGAGGGAGATTATCCGTTGTTTGCAACCTGCGTGTGGATGAGGTTGTTGCCGTGCCTCGGGTATAAATAAAGCTCTCCATCGCGGCGTTGCGCTGTCAACGACGCACCGCCGCACGTCACTTCAGAAAAACGTATCGCGCGAAATAGGGAAAGCGGCCGACCGCATGCTCGGTCGAACAGCTCGCTTCCGGCGGCATGCCGCCCGCGGTATCGAGCCGTTGCACGAAGCGCACGCCGGCGAGCGTGCCCGTCGCGGCCGGCGTCGCCGCGAGCAGCAGTTGCGGGATGCTGCCCGCGCGTGCGCCCGGCGCCTCCGCGAGCTTCCTGCCGGTGATGCGGCTGCCGTCGAGCGCTTCCCACGACGGTCCCGCGCCGTGCCGCACGACGAGTGTGCCGCCGGCATCATAGAGCGACGCCTCCGGGCGCTGAAACACCCACGTGAGCCGGTGTCCGGCATCGTACTCGCACGTGTAGATCTGCACGCCGGTGGCGGTCGTCGACAGCACGGGCGCGGCCGATTGCGGCGGCGCGAGGCTGGCCGCTTCGTCGGCCTGCGCGGATACGGAGCAGACCGCCAGCGCGAGGCAGGCCACGGCGGCCGGCAGCGTGTTTCGTTGCGGGGAATGGGTGGGCATGGTGCGGATCCTTTCGAGGGGCGAGGAACGGGCATCGGGGCGTGCCGTAAACGCTAGACCTCGGCCGGCCACACCGCAATTCGGAAATGACGATCGCGACGATAGCCGCCGCGATCGCCGGCCGCACGGCGGGCGCCTGCGGCGTGCTCAGGCTGCAGACTGCACGAGCGTCGGATAGTCGGTCAAGCCCCGCGCGCCGCCGCCGAACAGCGTGTTGCGGTCGTGCGGCGCAAGCGGTGCGCCGCTGCGCAGGCGCTCGGGCAAATCGGGATTCGCGACGAACGGGCGGCCGAACGCGACGAGGTCGGCCCAGCCGGCGGCGATCGCGTCGCGGGCGCGCGCCGCGGTGTAGGCGCCGGCGTAGATCAGCACGCCGGAGTAGGCGGCGCGCAGTTGCTGCTTGAATTCGACCGGCATCAGCGGTGCGTCGTCCCAGTCGGCTTCCGCGATGTGCAGGTAGCCCACGCCGAGTTCGCCGAGCAGTGTCGCGGCGGCGAGATAGGTCGTTTGCGGGTCGTCGTCGACGCAGCCGTTCAGCGTGGTCAGCGGCGCGAGGCGGATACCGACGCGCGAAGCGTCGCCGACGCCCTCGATCAGCGCCTGCGCCACTTCACGCAGGAAGCGCAGCCGGTTGTCGAGCGAGCCGCCGTACGCGTCGGTGCGCGTGTTCGCGTTCGAGTCGATGAACTGGTTCACGAGATAGCCGTTCGCGCCGTGCAGCTCGACGCCGTCGAAGCCGGCCGCGATCGCGTTGCGCGCGGCGGCGCGGTATTGATCGACGATCTCGCGGATCTCGTCGACCGACAGCGCGCGCGGCGCGGACGCCTGCACGAAGCCGGGCGTGCTGCCGTCCGCACCGGCGACGAACACGTTGACGCCCTTTGCCTGGATCGGCGACGACGACACGGGTTGCCGGCCGCCGAGCAGGCTCGTATGGCTGAGCCGGCCGACGTGCCAGAGCTGCGCGAAGATGCGGCCGTGCGCGGCGTGGACCGCGTCCGTCACCTTGCGCCAGCCGTCGACCTGCGCAGGCGTGTGGATGCCGGGCGTCCATGCGTAGCCCTTGCCGAGCGGCGCGATGTAGGTGCCTTCGCTGACGATCAGGCCGGCGCTCGCGCGCTGTGCGTAATAGGCGGCCATCAGGTCGTTGGCTTCGTCGCCGGGCTGGCTTGCGCGCGAACGCGTCATCGGCGGCATCACGATGCGGTTCGGCAGCGTCAGCGCGCCGAGTCGCAGCGGTTGGAAAAGCGGGTCGTGGGTCATCGGAAATGTCCTGTCGGCGCCGCGGCCGGCTGGCCGCGGCTGGGTGAATGTCGGATGGCGGCCGGCCCGTCAGTCCCACGCCGGCGCGAGGCCGACCGGATCGACTTCCCGGCCGTTGCGCTCGAGCGCGGCGATCTGCGCCATGTCGTCGTCGGTCAGGCGCAGCGTCTGCGCGAGCAGGTTGCTCGCGAGGTGTTCGCGCTTCGTCGACGACGGGATCACCGAGTAGCCGAGCTGCAGCGCCCACGCGAGCGCGACCTGCGCGGGCGTCGCGTCGTGACGCTGCGCGATCGCGCCGATCACCGGATCGCCGAGCACCTTGCCGTACGCGAGCGTCATGTACGACGTCACGTGGATGCCTGCGCCGTTCAGGAACTCGACCAGCTTGCGGTTCTGCAGGTACGGGCTCAACTCGATCTGGTTCGTCGCGATCGCATCCTTGCCGACCGCGGCGATCGCCCGCTTCGTCAGTTCGATGTTGAAGTTCGAGATGCCGATCCGGCGCGTCAGCCCCTTCGCCCGTGCATCGGCGAGCGCGGTCATGAAGGTTTCCGGCGCGACGCCATGCTCGGGCGCCGGCCAGTGGATCAGCGTCAGGTCGACGTAGTCGGTGCGCAGCTTGCGAAGGCTTTCCTCGAGGCTCGGCACGAGCTTGTCGGGCGCATGGTTGTCGACCCAGATCTTCGTCGTGACGAACAGCTCGTCGCGCGGCACGCCCGACGCGGCGATCGCGGCGCCGACCTCGGCTTCGTTGCCGTAGATCTGCGCGGTGTCGATCGCGCGGTAGCCGAGTTCGAGGCCGTTGCGGACCGAGTCGATCACGACCTGGCCCTTCAGGCGGAAGGTGCCGAGGCCGAATGCGGGAATCTTGCTCATCGTGTGCTCCTGGAAAATGGCGCGGTTTCGATCCGCCCGGTGAGGCCGGCGGCGGAAACGGATATCGATGCGCAGTGTAGGCGCTTTACTTTTGCTGAAAAACTCGCCTATAAACCAAATAGTCTTGATTTCAGATCAACAATGAAGATTACGCTCGACGAACTCCAGGCCTTTGCCGCCGTGGTCGACTCCGGTTCGATCACCGCTGCCGCGCAGCAGCTCGACCTCACCGTGTCGGCGACGAGCCGCACGCTCGCGCGGCTCGAGGAAAAGCTGAAGACCACGCTGCTGCGCCGGACCACGCGCCGGCTCGAACTGACCGAGGAGGGCCGCGCGTTCCTGCAGGACGCGCGCGCGATCATCGCGTCGGTCGAGACCGCGGAGGAGCAGATGCTCGCGCGCCGCGACATGCCGTCGGGGCGGCTGCGCGTCGACGCCGCGACGCCGTTCATGCTGCACGTGATCGTGCCGCTCGTGCGCGGCTATCGCGAACGGTTTCCGAAGGTCGAGCTGGAGCTGAACAGCAACGAAGGGATCATCGATCTGCTGGAGCGGCGCACCGACGTCGCGATCCGGATCGGCCGGCTGAAGGATTCGACGCTGCACAGCCGGCGCATCGGCAGCAGCCGGGTGCGGATCCTGGCGAGCCCGGCGTATCTCGACGCGCACGGTCAGCCGCGCAAGGTCGAGGATCTCGACCGGCACACGCTGCTCGGCTTCACGCAGCCGGAGTCGCTGAACGTGTGGCCGCTGCTCGGCGCCGATGACGAGCCGCACCGCATCGAGCCCGACGTGCGCTCGTCGAGCGGCGAGACGCTCAGGCAGCTCGCGCTGGAAGGGGTAGGCATCGTGTGCCTGTCGGATTTCATGACCGCGCAGGATCGCGACGCGGGCCGGCTCGTGCCGGTGCTCGCGCGCCAGACGCTCGACGTGCAGCAGCCGATTCATGCGGTGTATTACCGGAACACGGCGATTTCGTCGCGGATCGCGTCGTTCGTCGACTACCTGATCGATGCGCTCGGCAGCGGCGCCGATGCGCCGACGCGGCGCAAGGCGGTGTGGATGGGGACGCTGTAGCGGCCGGCCCCGCGCGCCGCCGGCGCACCGTGCGTCGGCGCCGGCGCTGCGCGGCGGTCACATCGGGCGATGCGCGCCCGTCACGCTTCCTCGGACCACGACATGTTGTCGCGCGCGAGCAGCGCGGACGACGCGGCCGGGCCGAACGTGCCGGCCGTGTAGAGACGCGGCCGATCGCCGAGCTGCTTCCAGCCGTCGAGGATCGGCTCGACCCACGACCATGCGGCTTCCAGTTCGTCGCGGCGCATGAAGTGCGTGAGACGGCCGCGGATCACGTCGATCAGCAGCCGCTCGTACGCTTCCGCGCGCCGCTCCGGAATCGCCTGCTGCAGGTCGAGGTTCAGGCTCACGGGCACCATGTTCATCCCGCTGCCCGGCTCCTTCGCGAGCATCTGCAGCTGAATCGATTCTTCCGGCTGGAGCTGGATCACGAGACGGTTGCTGTAGTGGCGCGGGCCGGTCGGGATGATCGAGAACGGCATGTCCGCGAACTCGATCACGATTTCCGACTGGCGGCGCTGCAGCCGCTTGCCGGTGCGCAGGAAGAACGGCACGTTCGCCCAGCGCCAGTTGTTGATGTGTGCACGCAGCGCGACGAAGGTTTCCGCGCGGCTGTCGGCCGGCACGTTGTCCTCCTCGAGATAGCCCTTGACCGGCTGGCCGTCGACCGCGCCGGCCGTGTACTGGCCGCGCACCGTGTCGCGTGCGACGTCGGCCACCGCCATCGGCCGCAGCGAGCGCAGCACCTTCAGTTTCTCGTCGCGCACGGCGTCCGGATCGAGCGACACGGGCGGCTCCATCGCGACGATGCACAGCAGTTGCAGCAGGTGGTTCTGCACCATGTCGCGCAGCGCGCCGGTGTGGTCGTAGAAGCCTGCGCGGCTGCCGACGCCGACCGTCTCCGCGACCGTGATCTGCACGCTGCGGATGCTCGGCGCCTGCCACAGCGGCCCGAAGATCGGGTTGCCGAAGCGCAGCACCATCAGGTTCTGCACGGTTTCCTTGCCGAGGTAGTGGTCGATCCGGTAGATCTGCGATTCCTCGAAGTGCCTGCCGACCGCGTCGTTGATCGCCTTCGCGGACGCCAGATCGTGGCCCAGCGGCTTTTCGAGCACGACGCGCGAGCGCGCGTCGACGAGGTGCGCGGCCGACAGGTTGTCGCAGATGGTCGTGAACAGTTCCGGCGACGTCGACAGGTAGAACACGCGGATCGCGTCGCCGCGCGCGGCTTCGGCGAGCCGCTGGTAGTCGTCCGGCACGTTCACGTCGATCAGCACGTACTTGAACAGGTCGAGGAAGCGGCTCCATGCCGCGGCGTCGAACGCCTTCTCGTCGATGAACGGGCGCGACTGCTCGTCCATGAACTTGCGATAACCGTCGATGCCCCAGTCGCGGCGGCCGACGGCGATGATGCGTGTGTCGGGCGGCAGGTTCTGGTGCAGATGCGCCATGTACAGCGCGGGCAGCAGCTTGCGGGCGGCCAGGTCGCCGCCGCCGCCGAAGATGATCATGTCGACAGGCCGGTCGGCCTCGGTCTGGGTAGGCTGATTCGTCATGGATGGGTCGCGTCTGAAACGGTGAGCGTGGAACGAACGTCGAAGCACCGGGCGCCGACAGGCCGCGCACCGGTACGTGAAAACGCTAATAGTGCACGCTTTTGATGGATCGTGTACGCGTTCGCCCTTTCAACGTGTAACGGAAGCGGCATCGCCGAAGCCTGTTGCCGCACGATCGGGATGCGCGGCGGGTGTTGCGCGATGCTGCCAGAGCCGGCTGCCGGGATGCCGCGGCCGGCTTGCGCGCCCCGGCAGGAGGGCCGGCCCGGCTGTTTCGCGGTCCGCGCTAAACGGGCCGAGCGGACCGAACGGACCGGATACCGGCGGCTTCGGCCGCCCGGGCGAGCGCGAGCGTCGCGTTTCTTCCGCATGCCCGCGCCGCCCGCGCGCTCAACGTCCCATCGCGTAGAACTCCGCGTTGGGCCGCATGTTCGTCACGTTCGCGATCCGGTTGGACATGCCGAAGAATGCCGAGATCGCCGCGATGTCCCATACGTCTTCTTCGCTGAAGCCGTGCGACTTGAGCGTGTCGAAGTCCGCTTCGCCGACTTGCTGCGCGGCCTGCGACACCTTCATCGCGAAGTCCAGCATCGCCTTCTGCCGGGCGGTGATGTCGGCCTTGCGGTAGTTGCTGGCGATCTGGTCGGCGATCAGCGGGTTCTTCGCGCGCACGCGCAGGATCGCGCCGTGCGCGATCACGCAGTACTGGCACTGGTTCACGCTGCTGGTGGCGACGACGATCATTTCCCGTTCCGCCTTGCTGAGGTTGCCCGGCTTGTCCATCAGCGCGTCGTGGTACGCCATGAACGCGCGAAACTCGTCCGGGCGATGCGCGAGCGTCAGGAACACGTTCGGGATGAAGCCCGACTTTTCCTGCACGGCGGCGATGCGCGCGCGAATGTCCTCGGGCAGTTCCTCGAGCGTCGGCACGGGGAAGCGGCTGATGGGGGCGGTGTCTGCAGCGGTCATGGGGTCTCCTCGATGAAATGGCGTGGACGGTCCCGACGCACGAGCCGCCGGGCCGGATGAAAGCAACGTGGACGACGGATTGCCGTTGTACCGGCGCTTACGCGTTGACGTCCACGACGATGCGGCCGCGCACCTTGCCGCTCATCAGTTCGTCGGCCAGCGCGACGGCATCGCCCAGGGCCGCCTGATGGCCGATGGCGCCCAGTTTATCGACGTCGAGATCGGAGGCGAGCCGTCCCCATGCGGCCAGCCGGTCTTCGCGCGGGCACATGACGCTGTCGATCCCGACCAGCGTGACGCCGCGCAGGATGAACGGCGCGACCGTCGCGGGGAAGTCCATGCCGGCCGCGAGGCCGCAGGCCGTCACGACGCCGCGGTATCGCGTGCTCGCGCAGACGTTCGCGAGCACGTGGCTGCCCGCGACGTCGACCGCGCCGGCCCAGCGTTCCTTGCCGAGCGGCTTGCCGGGCGCGCTGAACTGCGATCGATCGAGGATCTCCGCCGCACCGAGCTGCGTCAGGTAGTCGGCATCGTCCGGACGGCCGGTCACCGCGACGACGCGGTAGCCGAGCCGCGCGAGGACGGCGATCGCGACGCTGCCCACGCCGCCGGCCGCGCCCGTCACCACGATCTCGCCGTCGCCGGGGCGCACGCCATGGCGTTCCAGCCCCATCACGCACAGCATCGCGGTGTAGCCTGCGGTGCCGATGGCCATCGCCTGTTGCGGCGAGAACGCGGACGGCAGCGGCACCAGCCAGTCGCCGTCGACGCGCGCCTTCTGCGCGAGGCCGCCCCAGTGCGTTTCGCCGACGCCCCAGCCGTTGAGCACGACCCGGTCGCCGGGACGGTAGTCCGGGTGCGTGCTGTCCTCGACTTCGCCGACGAAATCGATGCCCGGCACCATCGGAAACTTGCGGACCACCGGCGCCTTGCCGGTGATCGCGAGGCCGTCCTTGTAGTTCAGCGTCGAGTACTGCACCCGCACCGTCACGTTGCCGGCGGGCAACTGCGCGTCGTCCAGCGTTTGCAGCCGCGCGTGCTGGCCGGTTTCGTCCTTGTCGATCACGATGCCGTGGAACATGGGTTCTCCTTTCCAGACCGATCGTCTGGTTATTGGCAAAAAACTCAGCGGCCGGGCAGTCCATCGAGGAAAAACTGCGCGAACAACGCGAGCGGCATATCGCTGCGCTCCAGCTTCGCGCGCAGCACCGCGCCTTCCCAGCCGATCCAGAAGAACGCCGCCAGTTCGGCCGGGACGGCCGAGTCGGCCAGCTCGCCGGCCTGTTGCGCGGCGACGAGGCAAGCGGTGAGGCGGCGCTGCCAGTCTTCGAACGTCGCGCGCAGCCGCGCGCGGAAACTCTCGGGCAGTGCGCCCATTTCCTGGCCGAGGTTGCCGATCAGGCAGCCGCGCCGATAGTCGTAGCGGGCCATCCCGTCGCGCGCATCGTCGACGAACGCGCGCACGCGCTGCAGCGGCGACAGCGCCGTGTTGCCGAAATGACGGTCCAGCTTGCGCGCGAAAAACTCGGCGTAGCGGTCGATCAGTTCGAGGCCGAACACCTCCTTGCTGTCGAAGTAGTGATAGAACGAGCCCTTGGGCACGCCGGCGCGCCCGAGGATTTCGTCGAGCCCGGTGGCCGAGAAGCCTTTTTCGGTCAGCACCGCGAGGCCCGTGCGCAGAAGCATGTCGCGCGTGGCGACAAGGTCCTCGTGCTTCCTGGGAGGCCTGCCGCGACGGCGGGGCGGGTCGGTTCGAAGGTCCATGCGCGAATAATAGACCGTTCGTCTCGAAAATCAACCACCGCGCTGCGCTGTGCGTCGGCGGCCTCGATCGGGCAGCCGGGACCGGTAAAAACCCTGATTAAAAAGCTTTATCGCGGTGAAAAATTCCGCATCTTATTGAATCGATATCGGCTCGATATAGTGGCTCGCTTTCCCGCATGCGCCCGGGCGCATGCGCTGACAATCAGCTGGAGCCCGTTGATGACCAACGCCCGATTCACCGAAATCGAGGATCTGATGCCCGCCGCCGGCGGACTGCGCGAGATCCGCCACCATATCCACCACCACCCCGAACTGGCCTACGAGGAACACGAGACGGCCGCGCTCGTCGCCGACAAGCTCGAGCAATGGGGCTGGCAGGTGACGCGCGGGGTCGGCCGGACGGGCGTGGTCGGCACGCTGCGCGTCGGCGACGGCCCGCGCAGCATCGGCATCCGCGCCGACATGGATGCGCTGCCGATCGTCGAGGCGACCGGCCTGCCGTATGCGAGCGGCACGCACGGCAAGATGCACGCATGCGGTCACGACGGCCACACGACGATGCTGCTCGGCGCCGCGCAGCATCTCGCGAAGACGCGCAACTTCTCCGGCACCGTGCACCTGTATTTCCAGCCGGCGGAAGAGCACGGCGTCGACAGCGGCGCGAAGAAGATGATCGACGACGGCCTGTTCGAGCGCTTCCCGTGTGATGCGGTGTTCGGCATGCACAACCATCCGGGCGCGGCGCCGGGCGTGTTCCTGATGCGGCGCGGCCCGTTCATGTCGGCCGGCGACAAGGCGATCATCACTATCGAAGGCGTCGGCGGCCACGCGGCGCGGCCGCACCTGACCGTCGATCCGGTCGTCGTCGCGGCGAGCATCGTGATGGCGCTGCAGACGATCGTCGCGCGCAACGTCGATCCCGCGCAGCCGGCGGTCGTGACGGTCGGCTCGATGCATGCGGGCACCGCGAACAACGTGATTCCGAACGGCGCGCGTCTCGAACTCAGCGTGCGTTCGTTCAGCCCCGAGGTGCGCGCGCTGCTGAAGCGCCGGATCGTCGCGCTGGCCGAGACGCAGGCGGCGAGCTACGGCGCGACCGCGCAGGTCGAATACATCGAAGGCTATCCGGTCGTCGTCAATACGGATGCCGAAACGGATTTCGCCGCACAGGTCGCGCGCGAACTGGTCGGCGATGCGCACGTCGTCGAGCAGGCCGATCTGCTGATGGGCAGCGAGGATTTCGCGTTCATGCTGCAGCAGCGGCCCGGCTCGTTCGTGCGGCTCGGCAACGGCGAAGGCGAGGACGGCTGCATGGTGCACAACCCGAAGTACGACTTCAACGATCGCAACCTGCCGATCGGCGCGGCGTTCTGGACGCGCCTCGTGGAGCGCTACCTGGGGCAGTGACCGCGGCGAAGGCATGCTGGCGGCCGGCGCTTGCGGCCGCATCGACAGGAGAGGGAACGATGCAGAAAGACCATCTCGCGCTGCACCCGGCGCCGGCCGCGCCCGCTGCGAGCGGCGCGCCGGCCGTCACGCGGCGCGGCGCGATCGCGGCGGCCGTGATCGGCAACTGGCTGGAATTCTTCGATTTCACCGTATACGGCTTTTTCGCGGTGCTGATCGGCCGGCTGTTCTTCCCGTCGAGCGATCCGACCACGTCGCTGCTGCTGTCGGTCGCGACGTTCGCGGCGGGCTTCTTCACGCGGCCGCTCGGCAGTGTCGTGCTCGGCGTGTATGCGGACCGCAAGGGCCGCAAGGCCGCGCTGAACCTGACGATCATGCTGATGGCGCTCGGCACGGGGCTGATCGCGATCGCGCCGACCTATGCGCAGATCGGCGTGGCGGCGCCGCTGATCGTCGTCTGCGCGCGGCTGATGCAGGGCTTCTCGCAGGGCGGCGAATTCGGCGCGGCGACGTCGACGCTGATCGAGCACGGCGGCGGGTCGCGGCGCGCGTTCCGCGCGAGCTGGCAGCTCGCGACGCAGGGCGGCGCGGCGCTGATGGGCTCGGGTTTCGCGGCGCTGCTGTCGAACACGCTGACCCGCGATGCGCTCGAAAGCTGGGGCTGGCGGCTGCCGTTCTTCGCGGGCGTGCTGATCGCGCCGGTCGGCATGTACCTGCGCCGGCGCCTGGCCGATGATGCGCCCGGCGACAGCCATCACGGGATCGAGCGCGGCGTGCTGCACGAGCTGTTCTCGCGGCACGCGCGCACGGTGCTGCTGCTGATGCTCACGGTGATGGGCGGCACGGTGTCGACCTATATCCTGACGTTCTACATGCCGACCTACGCGATCCACACGCTCGGCCTGCCGATGAAGCTGTCGATGTTCGTCGGCGTCGCGTCAGGCTGCGTGATGCTGGTCACGTGCCCGCTGTTCGGCTGGCTGTCGGACCGGATCGGCAGTCGTCGCCTGCCGATCTTCATCGGGCGCGGCGTGCTGGTCGTGCTGCTGTTCCCCGCGTTCTGGCTGATGAACCATCATCCGTCGCTGTCGGCGATCCTGCCGCTGACTGCGCTGATGCTGCTGTTCTATTCGCTTGGCTCCGCATCGGAAATGGCGCTGATGTGCGAGTCGCTGCCGCGCCATGTGCGCGCGACCGGCATCTCGATCGCGTATGCGCTCGCGGTGACGATCTTCGGCGGCACCGCGCAGCTCGTCGCGACCTGGCTCGTGCGGGCGACCGGCAGCAAGCTCGCGCCGGCCGGCTATGTGGCCGCGTGCGTGATCCTGTCGCTGATCGCGGTCGCGATGCTGCGCGAGACGGCCGGCGACAGGATGGACTGACGGGGCGCGGCCTACCTGCCGCGCACCATCCGCAGATACGACGCGAGCATCGTCGCGAGTTCCTGCGCGGCCGGCGTGAGCGGCACGGCGGCGCGCTGCAGCAGGCAGATGTCCTGCGCCTCGGCGCGCTCGCGAACCGGCACCTTCACGAGCGCGCCGGCGAACGGCCCGTGCCGCGTGACGGCTTCGGTTTCGAGCGAGAGGCAATCGGTCTGCGTGACGAGCTGCAGCGTCTCGAACATCCCTTCGACGGTGGCCAGGATCTTCGGCGGCGGCAGGCCGTGCGCGTCGAAGTAGGCGAGCAGGCGGTTCACGACCGGATCCGCGCTCAGGTTCGGCGAACGCGTCGACACCCACGCATGATCGGCCAGTTCGGCGAGCGATTGCGCGTGCCTCTTCGGATGCCCGGCGCGACAGACGACCACCGGCGCGGATGCGCGCAGCGGCGTGACCGCGAGATCGGTCGTATCGGTCTGCTTCGCGACGAGCGCGATCGCGAAATCGACCGCGCTTTCGCGCAGCCAGCCGATCATCATCCGCGACGTGCCGGTGCGCAGATGCACGTCGACCTTGTCGAAGCGCGCGCGGAACGCGCTCAGCACCGGCGCGAACGCATCGATCAGCGGCTCGGCCACCAGGCCGAGCGTGACGGTGCCTTCGTACGCGCCGCTCAGCTGCCGGATTTCCGCCTCGACCTGCTCGCATTCGCCGAGGATCGCGCCGGAGCGCGCAAGCAGCCGCTGGCCGACGGCGGTCGGCACGATGCCGCGATTGGTGCGCGTCAACAGCGTCGCGCCGAGCGTCGCTTCGAGGCTTTGCAGTTGCTGCGTGACGCCGCTTTGCGCGAGATCGAGCGCGCGCGCCGCGGCGCGCAGGCTGCCGTGCTCGACGACGGCCTGGAAGATGCGAAGCTGGGACAGCGTGAACGCCATGAGCAAGCGCCGGGTCGGTGATCGGAAAGAGTGATCATGATAAGTCAGCCGCGCATTCCGGCCGCGCGCGGCGCGCTCTACGATCGCAGGCAGTCCGGTTCGTGCCGGTTGTCCACCGTCCTGCTCCTGTCGAACATGAAACGCATCCTCGTCCCGCTCGTTTCGCTGTGCGTCGCGCTCGCGGCGCTACCCGCGCATGCCGCCGACGCGCACACCGTGCGTCTCGGCATCGACCCGACCTATCCGCCGATGGATTCGAAGGCGCCCGACGGCAGCCTGCAGGGCTTCGACGTCGATCTCGGCAACGAGATCTGCCGCCGCGCACAGCTGCATTGCCAGTGGGTCGAGCTCGAATTCTCCGGGATGATTCCCGCGCTGCAGGCGCGCAAGATCGACGCGATCCTGTCCTCGATGGCGATCACCGAGAAGCGCGAAAAGCAGATCCTGTTCTCGTCGAAGCTGTTCCGCTTCAAGTCGCGGCTCGTCGCGCGGCCCGCGAGCGGGCTCGGCAGCACCGCCGCATCGCTCGCGGGCAAGCGCGTCGGCGTGCAGTCGGGCACGCAGTTCGAGTCGTGGGCGCTCGCGCACTGGGCGCCGGCCGGCGTCGGCGTGGTGCCGTACAAGAGCCAGGACGACGTGTTCGCCGATCTCGTCAACGGCCGCCTCGACGCGGCGCTGCTCGGCGCGGTGGAGGCCGACTACGGCTTCCTGCGCACGCCGAAGGGCAAGGGCTTCGCCTTCGTCGGTGCGCCGCTCGACATGGGCGACCGCGGTGTCGGCATCGGCATGCGGCAGTCCGACACGGCGCTCAAGGCGTCGATCGACGGCGCGATCGCGTCGATGCTGAAGGACGGCACGTACGACCGGATCGCGAAGCGCTATTTCGATTTCAATCCCTACGGCGACTGAGCGCCGTCCGTTTCCGTCCATCCGCCTTCATTCGTTCGAGATCCTCGATGCAGATCCGCCATACGCCGCTGTTGTCGCCGTCGATCGGCACCCAGCGCACGCTGACGAGCTTTCATTTCGGGCCGGCCGACGCCGGCCGCAAGATCTACCTGCAGGCCGCGCTGCATGCGGACGAGACGCCCGCGATGCTGGCGGCGTACATCCTCAAGCAGCGGCTCGCGCAACTCGACGCCGACGGTCGGCTCGCGGCCGAAATCGTGCTCGTGCCGGTCGCGAACCCGATCGGCCTCAATCATCATCTGCTCGGCCAGTTCATCGGCCGCTTCGATCTCGCGAGCGGCCGCAATTTCAATCGCGGCTTCCTGCCGCTCGCGGCGATCGCCGCGCGGGCGCGCGAGCGGCTCGGCGCGGACCCGGTGCGCAATCGTGCGATCGTGCGCGAATGCGTCGGCGCGGCGCTCGACGGCATCGCGCCGCGCACCGAATTCGACGCGCTGCAATGCGCGTTGCTGAAGCTGTCGCACGACGCCGACGTCGTGCTCGACCTGCATTGCTCGCTGGAAGCCGTGATGCACGTTTATACGAGCGACAGCGCATGGCCGGACGTCGAGCCGCTCGCACGCTACCTCGGCGCGCAGGTGTCGCTGCTGGCCGAGGATTCGGGCGGCCATGCGTTCGACGATGCGCATCACCTGCTGTGGTCGCAGCTGCGCGAGCATCTGCCGGAAGGCACGCCGATGGCGGCCGGCACGGTGGCCGTGACGGTCGAGTGTCGCGGCCAGCGCGACGTGACCTACGAACTCGCCGAGCGCGACGCCGGCGCGCTGCTCGACTATCTCGGGTGGCTCGGCGCGGTGCGCGGCGCGCGTGCGCCGCTGCCGCCGCTCGCCGCGCCGGCCACGCCGCTGGCGGGCAGCGAGCAGTTCTACGCGCCGGCGAGCGGGATTCTCGTGCACCGCGCGGCGATCGGCGCGACGATCCGCGCCGGCGATCCGCTGTTCGATATCGTCGATCCGCTGACCGACGCGATCACGACGGTCGTCAGCGGGACCGACGGCGTGTTCTATATGCGTCGCGCGATCCGCTTCGTGACGGCGGGCGCGCCGCTCGGCCGCGTGACGGGCACGGTGCCCGTGCGCACGGGGATGCTGCTCGGCGCGTGAAGGCCGCACGTCGCGCATGGCGGCGCGGCGGGCTGTCCGACGGCAGTCGCGCAATTTCGTTCTTGTCAGATTGACCGTGTTTTGCGCCGTCACTAAATTCGTTGTGCGGAGCTTGCTCCGTGTTCCGTGAGAAGAACGTTGCAACAGAGTCTGGGGTTAACGGGCAGCCTGCGCTGCCCGTTTTTTTGTGATGCGCTCGAGCGCGAGCAACAGGACGCATTCCATGACGAACGGGAAAAAGGATGTCGTGCCGGCCGACTATGCCGGCATCCACGGCAGCATTGTCGAATTGCTCGACGAGGCGCGCCGGGCCGCCGCGCGCAGCGTCAATGCGCTGATGACGGCGAGCTATTGGGAGATCGGCCGCCGCATCGTCGAGGCCGAGCAGCGGGGGAAGCGGCGGGCGGGATATGGCGAGCAGTTGATCGAAAGGCTGTCGGGCGATCTGACTGCGCGGTTCGGGCGGGGGTTCGGCGTCAACAACCTGGAGAACATGCGGCGCTTTTTCCTTACATACCGTGGTGCCGAAATTTCCCAGACAGTGTCTGGGAAATTGACCCTGGCCGAACTGGCGCAGATCTTTACGCTCCCGTGGTCCGCCTACGTGCGGCTGCTGTCGGTGAAGGACGACCACGCTCGCCGTTTCTATGAAGCCGAAGCGCTACGCGGCGGATGGAGCGTGCGCCAGCTCGACCGGCAGATCGGCAGCCAGTTCTACGAGCGCACGGCGCTGTCGAGGGACAAGGCCGCCATGCTGGCCAAGGCGGCGGCGCCCCGGCCGGCGGATGCCGTCACGCCCGACGATGCGATCAAGGACCCGTACGTGCTCGAGTTTCTGAACCTCAAGGACGAATACTCGGAGTCCGACCTCGAGGGCGCGCTGATCGAGCGGCTTCAGGAGCTTCTGATCGAGCTCGGCGACGGGTTTACCTTCGTCGGACGGCAGCGCCGCTTGCGCATCGACCAGACCTGGTATCGCGTGGACCTGCTGTTCTTCCACCGCCGGCTGCGCTGTCTCGTGATCGTCGACCTGAAGCTCGGCAGCCTGACCCCCGCCGATGTGGGCCAGATGCACCTGTATTGCAACTATGCGAAGGCGCACTGGACGCTTCCCGACGAGAACCCGCCGGTGGGCCTGATCCTCTGCGCCGACAAGGGGCACGCGATGGCGCGCTATGCCCTGGAGGGACTGCCCAACCAGGTCATGGCCGCCAACTATCGCACCGTGCTGCCCGATGCCGAGCTGCTGCAAAGGGAGCTCGAGAACACGCGGCGCATGCTGGAATCGCGCGTCAAGCCCCCGCAACGCTAGCCGCTTCCGATCGACTACCCGCGCCGCGCCACCAGCGCCGAGACGCGCTGCGCCGCTTCCTGCAGCGGCCCGAGAAACTCCTTCACCATCTGCTTGGCGGTATGCCGCTGCGCGTTGCCGCTGACGTTCATTGCCGCGATGATCTGCCCGCGCCGGTTGCGGATCGGCGCGGAAATCGACATCAGGCCCACTTCGAGCTCCTGGTCGACGACGGCCCAGCCTTGCTCGCGCACCTGCGCGATCGTCGCCTTCAGTTCGGCAAGGTCCGTGATCGTGCGCGCCGTGTGCGCGCGGATGCTGCTCTGCGTGAGCGTTTCGTCGAGCGCCGCGTCGTCGAGCGCGGACAGCAGCACGCGGCCCATCGACGTGCAGTACGCGGGCAGCCGGCTGCCGATCGACAGGTTGATCGTCATGATCTTGTGCGTCGGCACGCGCAGCACGTAGACGATCTCGGTGCGATCGAGCACGGCGGCCGAACAGCTCTCGTGGATCTGCGCGGACAGCTGCTCCATCACCGGTTCCGCGAGATTCCAGAACGGCATCGACGTCAGATACGCGAACCCGAGTTCGAGGATCTTCGGCGTGAGCCGGAACAGCCGGCCGTCGGCCTCGACATAACCGAGCGTCTGCAGCGTGAGCAGGATGCGGCGCGCGCCCGCGCGCGTCAGGCCGGTGGCCGACGCGACCTCGGTGAGCGTCTGTTCGGGGCGCTCCGCGTCGAACGCGCGGATCACCGCGAGCCCGCGGGCAAACGACTGGACGTAGGAGTCGCCGGGTTTCGTCTGGATGTCTTCGGTCGTCATGAACAGGAGGAATATCGTGCAGCCGAGAAGATAGCGCATGGGGACGAACGCGCCAACCGCGCGGCGGACCGGGCGCTTGACAGGTCGTCCCCGCACTCCCTATGATGCGTTGGACGTTCGATACACGATCTTATGTTCGTATATAGAACATTTAAGCGCATCCCGGCGGGTAATGCAAGGGGCGCGCCCCGTTCATTTCCCAGCCTTGCATGGGACCGGAGCCCGCGTTGAAGCGCGCGCCCCGGTCGACAGGAGACACTGATGACCGAAGCTTTTCTGTGTGATGCGATCCGTACGCCGATCGGCCGTTACGGCGGTGCGTTGTCCGGCGTGCGCGCCGACGATCTGGGCGCGGTGCCGCTCAAGGCGCTCGTCGAGCGCAACCGCGACGTCGACTGGACGGCCGTCGACGACGTGATCTACGGCTGCGCGAACCAGGCCGGCGAAGACAACCGCAACGTCGCGCGCATGTCGCTGCTGCTCGCGGGCCTGCCGGAAGGCGTGCCCGGTTCGACGATCAACCGCCTGTGCGGTTCCGGCATGGACGCGGTCGGCGTGGCCGCACGCGCGATCAAGTCGGGCGAAGCCGCGCTGATGGTTGCCGGCGGCGTCGAGAGCATGACGCGCGCACCGTTCGTGATGGGCAAGGCCGCGAGCGCGTTCGCGCGTCAGGCCGACATCCACGATACGACGATCGGCTGGCGCTTCGTCAACCCGCTGATGAAGCAGCTGTATGGCGTCGACTCGATGCCGGAAACGGCGGAGAACGTCGCGGTCGACTACAACGTCAGCCGCGCCGACCAGGATCTGTTCGCGCTGCGCAGCCAGCAGAAGGCCGCGCGCGCGCAGCAGGACGGCACGCTCGCCCAGGAAATCGTGTCGGTGACGATTCCGCAGAAGAAGGGCGACCCGGTCGTCGTGTCGCGCGACGAACATCCGCGCGAGACGTCGCTCGAAGCGCTGGCGAAGCTGAAGGGCGTGGTACGCCCGGACGGCTCGGTGACGGCCGGCAATGCGTCGGGCGTCAACGACGGCGCGGCGGCGCTGCTGCTCGCGAACGAAGCCAGCGCGAAGCGCTTCGGCCTCACGCCGCGCGCCCGCGTGCTGGGCATCGCGACCGCCGGCGTCGCCCCGCGCGTGATGGGCATCGGCCCGGCGCCGGCTACGCAGAAGCTGCTGGCGCGACTCGGGATGACGATCGACCAGTTCGACGTGATCGAGCTGAACGAGGCGTTCGCGTCGCAGGGCCTCGCGGTGCTGCGCATGCTCGGCGTCGCCGACGACGATCCGCGCGTGAACCCGAACGGCGGCGCGATCGCGCTCGGCCACCCGCTCGGCGCATCGGGCGCACGGCTCGTGACGACCGCGATGTACCAGCTTCACCGCACGAACGGCCGCTTCGCGCTGTGCACGATGTGCATCGGCGTCGGTCAGGGCATCGCGATCGCGATCGAACGCGTCTGACGCAGCCTGCGCGGCCTTCGGCCGCGTCCGCAACCGCCCGGTTGGCGCGCGTGATGCGCGGAACCGGGCGGTTTTTTTGCGCATATCGGCAGCCCGACGCGGCATGCCGCGCATGGCATCCTGAATCGCGTAAAGAGAAATATTCGCATTACGATAGATGCGATTCCCTCCGATTAATCGCACCGTAATTCGTGGCGCGCCGGAATAATCGAGAATACGGCCGAAGCCTTGTCCCGCCTGGGTTTGGTTTTATCCATGAACATCTTGTTTGACGAATATCAGAGTCGACGGTTAAATCGCGCGATTTTCCGTTGAGCGGGTAATGTTTTCCGGAAATCTGCCGACAAGAGCAGGGGTCCGATCGATGGCTTGCCGCATGCCGGCGGCCGCCGGTCGAAAGCCTTTTATCGAGAAACGGGCGCAACACCCGTCCACCGGAGCCCTGCACATGCGCAACAACCAGCCCGTCACGCAACGCGAGTTCGATTTGCCCGACGACGCGACGCTGATGTCCACCACCGACGCGGACGGCTACGTCACGTACGCGAATGCGGCCTTTATCCAGGTCAGCGGATATGCCGGCGAGGAACTCGAAGGTCAGCCGCACAACATCGTGCGTCATCCGGACATGCCGAAGGAAGCGTTCGCCGACATGTGGAGGACGCTGAAGGGCGGCGAGCCGTGGTCCGCGCTCGTGAAGAACCGCCGCAAGAACGGCGATCACTACTGGGTGCGCGCGAACGCGGTGCCGGTGATGCGCAACGGCCAGCCGCAAGGCTACATGTCGGTGCGCACGAAGCCGGCGCGCGACGAGATCGCGGCCGCCGACGCGCTGTATCGCGATTTCCGCGAAGGCAAGGCCGGCCGCCGCCGCTTCCACAAGGGGCTGATCGTCCGCACGGGCGTGGCGGGCGTCGTGTCGCTGTTCCAGACGATGTCGGTGCGCGCACGGCTGAACTCGACGCTATGCGTGCTCGCGCCGGTCGTGATCGGCGCGGGCTGGGCCTGCGGTCTCGGCGGCGGCGCGCTCGCCGCGTTCGCGGCGGCGACGCTCGGCGTGTCGATTGCGGCCGGGTTCTGGCTCGACGTGCAGATCGCGCGGCCGCTGCGCCAGCTGCACGACCAGGCGCTGAACGTCGCGACCGGCGAGAGCCGGCGCGGCGTGCGGATGAACCGCGTCGACGAGATCGGCATGACGCTGCGCACGCTCAACCAGCTCGGACTGATGTTCCGCTGGCTCGTCGACGACGTCAGCGAACAGGTGCTCAACGTGCAGCGCGCGAGCAACGAGATCGCGCAGGGCAACAACGACCTGAGCGCGCGCACCGAGCAGGCCGCGAGCAGCGTGCAGCAGACGGCCGCGTCGATGGCGCAGATGACGGCCACCGTGTCGAGCAATGCGGAGACGGCGCAGCAGGCGAACCAGCTGTCGGTGTCGGCGAGCGATGCGGCGCAGCGCGGCGGGCAGGCGGTATCCGAAGTCGTCGCGACGATGACCGACATCACCGAGAGCTCGCGCAAGATCGCCGACATCATCGGCGTGATCGACGGCATCGCGTTCCAGACCAACATCCTCGCGCTGAACGCGGCGGTCGAGGCCGCGCGGGCGGGCGATCAGGGGCGCGGGTTCGCGGTCGTCGCCGGCGAGGTGCGCGCGCTGGCGCAGCGCAGCGCGAACGCGGCGAAGGAGATCAAGACGCTGATCGGCGCGAGCGTCGAGCGGGTCGAGTCGGGCGCGCGGCGCGTCGACGAGGCCGGCCGCACGATGGAGGACATCGTCGCGCAGGTGAAGCGCGTATCGGATCTGATCGCGGAAATCAGCTCGTCGACGGCCGAGCAGAGTACCGGCGTCGCGCAGGTCGACCAGGCGGTCGTGCACCTGGACAACATCACGCAGCAGAATGCGGCGCTCGTCGAGCAGAGCGCGGCGGCGTCGGAGAGCCTGAAGCAGCAGGCGACGCGGCTGGTCGATGCGGTGAACGTGTTCCGCTGAACGCGGCAGGAAGGTGACGCGGGCGCGACGGAGAGGGGCGCCGCCCCGCGTCGGTGCCGCCCGGTTCCGGCCGGGCGGCAGGGTCCGTGAACGCGCCCGGCGGGCGGTTCACGCATCCCGAACCGTCAGACGGCGAGGCAGAGGTACTTGATCACGACGTAGTCGTCGATGCCGTAGTGCGAGCCTTCGCGGCCCAGGCCCGACTGCTTGACGCCGCCGAACGGCGCGACTTCGTTCGAGATCAGGCCCGTGTTCACGCCGACCATCCCGTATTCGAGTGCTTCGGCGACCTTCCACACGCGGCCGATGTCGCGGCTGTAGAAGTACGCGGCGAGGCCGAACTCGGTGTCGTTCGCGAGGCGGATCACCTCGTCGTCGCTGCTGAACTTGAACAGCGGCGCGAGCGGGCCGAACGTCTCTTCCTTGGCGACCTTCATCGCCGGCGTGACGCCGGTCAGCACGGTCGGCTCGAAGAAACCGTGGCCGAGCGCGTGGCGCTTGCCGCCGGTGACGACGGTCGCGCCCTTCGCGAGCGCGTCCTCGATGTGCGCCTCGACCTTCAGCACGGCCGCCTCGTTGATCAGCGGACCCTGCGTGACGCCCGGCTCGGTGCCGCGCCCGACCTTCAGCTGGCCGACCGCCGCCGCGAGCTTCTGCGCGAACTGGTCGTACACGGCTTCGTGCACGTAGAAGCGGTTCGTGCACACGCAGGTCTGGCCGCTGTTGCGGTACTTCGATGCGATCGCGCCCTGCACGGCCGCGTCGAGGTCGGCATCGTCGAACACGATGAACGGCGCGTTGCCGCCGAGTTCCAGCGACACCTTCTTGACCGTCGCCGCGCATTGCGACATCAGCAGGCGGCCGACCGGCGTCGAGCCGGTGAACGACAGCTTGCGCACGATCGGGTTCGACGTCAGCTCGCCGCCGATCGCCTTCGGGTCGCCGGTGACGACGCTGAACACGCCGGCCGGCACGCCCGCGCGTTCGGCCAGTACGGCCATCGCGAGCGCCGAGAACGGCGTCGCCTCGGCCGGCTTCACGACGATCGGGCAGCCTGCCGCGAGCGCGGGGCCGACCTTGCGCGTGATCATTGCCGCCGGGAAGTTCCACGGCGTGATCGCCGCGCACACGCCGATCGCTTCCTTCGTCACGACGATGCGCTTGTCGCTCGCCGGAGTCGGGATCGTGTCGCCGTACACGCGCTTGCCTTCCTCGGCGAACCACTCGAGGAACGACGCGGCATAGCCGATCTCGCCCTTCGCCTCGGCGAGCGACTTGCCCTGCTCGGTCGTGAGGATCAGCGCGAGGTCGTCGGCGTTTTCCATCATCAGGTCGTGCCACTTGCGCAGGATGACCGCGCGTTCCTTCGCGGTCTTCTTGCGCCACGCCGGCCACGCGGCGTTCGCGGCTTCGATCGCGTGGCGCGTCTCGGCCGCGCCCATCGCCGGCACGGTGCCGAGCAGGCCGCCCGTCGCCGGGTTGCGGACCTCGAACGTCTCGCCGTTCGCCGCGCCTTGCCATTCGCCGTTGACGTACGCCTGCTGGCGGAACAGCGAAGGATCTTTCAGTGCCAGGGTTTCTTGAACAGTGCTCATTCCGGTACCTGCTGTGAAGATGAAACGGCCGCCGCCGTCTTCACGACGGCGGCGGCGCATTCGGTTGACGGGGAACTCAGGCCGGCACGCCGACCGTTTCCTTCAGCACTTCCTCGAGGATCGCGAGCGCTTCGTCGAACACGGCTTGCGGGATCGTCAGCGGGAACAGGAAGCGCACGACGTTCGAGTACACGCCGCAGACCAGCAGCAGCAGGCCGCGCTCGAGCGCACGCGCCTGCACGCGCTTCGTGAATTCGGCGTCCGGCTCGCCGGTGCCCGGCTTCATGAACTCGACCGCGATCATCGCGCCCGGGCCGCGCACGTCGGCGATCTGCGGCACGTCGGCCTGCAGCGCGTTCAGCTTCGCCTTCAGCACGTCGCCGAGCTGCGTCGCGCGCTCGCACAGCTTCTCTTCGTCGATGATGTCGAGCACCGCGTGCGCCGACGCGACCGCCAGCGGGTTGCCCGCGTAGGTGCCGCCGAGACCGCCGGGCGCGGCCGCGTCCATCACGTCCGCACGGCCGACGACGCCCGACAGCGGCATGCCGCCCGCGAGGCTCTTCGCCATCGTGATCAGGTCGGCCAGCACGTCGTAGTGCTGCATCGCGAACAGCTTGCCGGTACGCGCGAAGCCCGTCTGCACTTCGTCGGCGATCAGCAGGATGCCGTGCTCGTTACAGATCTTGCGCAGCGCACGCACGAACTCGGCCGGCGCCGGGTTGAAGCCGCCTTCGCCCTGCACCGGTTCGAAGATGATCGCGGCGACGCGCTTCGGATCGATGTCGGCCTTGAACAGCATCTCGATCGCCTTGATCGAGTCGGCGGTCGTCACGCCGTGCACGGCGTTCGGGTACGGCGCGTGGAACACGTCGCCCGGGAACGGGCCGAAGTTCAGCTTGTACGGCGCGACCTTGCCGGTCAGCGCCATGCCCATCATCGTGCGGCCGTGGAAGCCGCCCGAGAACGCGATGACGCCCGGACGGCCGGTTGCCGCGCGCGCGATCTTGATCGCGTTTTCGACGGCTTCGGCGCCGGTCGTGAAGAACGCGGTCTTTTTCGGGAAGTCGCCCGGCGCGCGTTCGTTGATCTTCTCGGCCAGCTCGACGTACGACGCGTACGGGACGATCTGGTAGGCGGTGTGCGTGAAGTTGTTCAGTTGCTCCGAGATCGCCTTGACGATCTTCGGGTGGCGGTGGCCGGTGTTCAACACCGCGATGCCGGCGGCGAAATCGATGAAGCGGCGGCCTTCGACGTCCCACAGCTCCGCGTTCTCGGCGCGGGCGGCGTAGAAGTCGCACATCACTCCGACGCCGCGCGGGGTGGCGGCGTTCTTGCGGGCCAGCAGGTCGGCATTCTTCACGGTCATCTCCTTGATGTTCTTTCCGGTGAGTAGGGATTCGGGCGCCTCGGCAGCCCATGGAGGCGACTATAATCACATTTGGCTCTGACAATCAGAGCCATTTCAATAAATAATCAGGAGCCAATCATGCGCGCAAGCGTGTTGTCGGACTGGCTGGCGCAGCGCCTCGTGCGCGGCGGCGCGCAGCCGATCTACCGGCAGCTTCACCGGCTGCTGCAGCAGGCGATCCTGTCGCGCGAGCTGCCGGCCGGCACGCGCGTGCCGTCGTCGCGGCTGCTGGCGGCCGAGCTCGGGATCGCGCGCAACACGGTGACGCAGGTTTACGAACAGCTTGCGCTCGAGGGCTACGTGCACTCGGCGACCGGGCGCGGCACCTTCGTCGCCGACAGCGCGCCGGACGAGATCGTCGGCGCGCCGCCCGACGCGGCCCTGCGGCCGGCGGCGGCCGTGACGCCGGCCGCGCGGCCGCTGTCCGCGCGCGGCACGCGGCTCGTCGAGGGGGCGGGCGTGTCGAAGCGGCAGGGCGGCGCGTTCATGCCGGGCGTGCCCGACGTGTCGCGGTTTCCGGCGCGCGTCTGGACGCGGCTGCACAACAAGTACTGGCGCCGGCTGCGTCCCGACCTGCTGACCTATGCGCCGGGCGGCGGCCTCGCGCTGCTGCGCGAGGCGCTGGCCGACTACCTGCGCACGTCGCGCTCGGTGCGCTGCACGCCCGAGCAGATCGTGATCACGACCGGGATCCATCAGTCGATCGACCTCGCGGTGCGGCTGCTGACCGATCCGGGCGATGCGATCTGGACCGAGGACCCGTGCTATTGGGGCGTGCGCAGCGTGCTGAACGTGTCGGGCCTGACGACGCGGCCGATCCCGGTCGACGAGGAGGGAATCGCGCCGTCGGCCGCCGATCTCGCCGAGCCGCCGAAGCTGATGCTCGTCACGCCGTCGCACCAGTATCCGCTCGGGATGGTGATGAGCCTCGCGCGGCGGCGGATGCTGCTCGAATATGCGCGCCAGCACGGCTGCTGGATCATCGAGGACGATTACGACAGCGAGTTCCGCTACGGCAGCCGGCCGCTCGCGTCGCTGCAGGGCCTCGACACGTCGGGGCAGGTGATCTACGTCGGCAGTTTCGGCAAGACGCTGTTTCCGGGGCTGCGGGTCGGCTACCTGGTCGCGCCGGAACCGCTCGCGGAAAGCTTCGCGACCGCGAGCGCCGAGCTGTATCGCGAAGGGCAGCTGCTGCAGCAGGCGGTGCTCGCGGAATTCATCGCGGAAGGGCATTTCGTGTCGCATATCCGCAAGATGCGCACGCTGTACGGGCAGCGCCGCGAGGTGCTGCTCGATGCGGTCGCGCGCCGCTACGGCGATGCGCTGCACGCGCTCGGCAGCGATGCGGGGCTGCATCTCGTCACGCGGCTGCCGGACGGCGTCGACGATCGCGCCGTCGCGCAGGCCGCGCTCGAGCGCAATATCGTCGTGCGGCCGCTGTCCGGTTACTACGCGGAGCGCGAGCGCGCGGCGTCGGGGCTGCTGCTCGGTTATGCGTGCGTGCCGGAGGACGAGATCCCGACGGCGTTCGCGACGCTCGCCGAGGCCATCGACGAGCGGGCGTTCGGCGCGGCGGTCGAGGCGGCCTGAACGGTGGAGCGGGTGGCGGCATCGCGCTGCGATGCGCGCTGCCGGGCGTGCGCGTCCCGCCGTCCCGCGAAGCTCAATACCCGATCCACACCGCGAACGTCAGCACGGCGCACGACAGCGCGAACAGCGTCAGGAACAGCGGCAGTACGAAGCGGATCCACGCGCCGAAATCGACGCGCGCGGTCGCGAGATACGCGAGCAGCATCCCCGACGTCGGCGTGACGAGGTTCGTCAGGCCGCCGCCGAGCACGAACGCGAGCACCGACGTCTGGCCGCTCACGCCCGACAGCTGCGCGATCGGCCCGATGATCGGCATGCTGACCGCGGCCTTGCCCGAGACCGACGGAATGAACACGTCGAGCACCATCTGCACGCCCATCAGCCCGTTTGCGACCCACACGGGCGACTGGCCGTCCGCGAGGCGCGTGAAGAAGTGGATCAGCGTGTCGAGCACGAGGCTGTTCTGCAGCAGCAGTTCGACCGACGCCGCGAGCCCCATCAGCAGCGCCGCGAGGATCATGTTCTTCATCCCGTCGACGAACGCATCGGCCGCGCTGCGCGAGTCGAGCCTGCCGATCACGGCCGTCACGATGCTCACGAACGCATAGAACGCCGCCAGCTCGATGTTGCCCCACTTCAGCTCGCGCGTGCCATAGATCAGCATCGCGACGGCCGCCGCGAATACGGCCAGCGTCGCCTTGTGGCGCAGCGACAGTTTCGCGACCGCGGGCGCAGCGTGGCCGACGGCGGTCTGCCCGGCGCGATAGCCGGTGCGGCGCACGTAGCGCAGCAGGTACAGGATGCCGATCGTCAGGAACACGACGAACACGGCCGCGCGCAGCGCGACGCCGCTGAACAGCGGCACGCCGACGAGCGGCTGCGCGACGGCCAGCGCAAGCGGGTTCGTGACCGACGCGATATAGCCGATCTTCGCGGCGAGCGCGACCAGCGCGACCGCGAACAGGTCGGACAGGCCGAGGCGCCGCGCGATCACGACGACCATCGGAATGATCACGAGGTACTCGGAGATGAAGCCGAGCAGCGTGCTGCCGAGCCCGATCAGGATCATCAGCAGCGGCGTGAGCAGATACGCGTTGTTGCCGGTGAGCTGCAGCAGCCGGTCGATGCCCGCGTCGACCACGCCGGTGCGGCGCATCACGCCGAACATCCCGCCGACGAACATCACCATCACGATCAGCGGCGCGTTCTTCAGCAATCCTTCCGGAATCGCGACGAACGCCGACACGAGGCTCGCGGGCATCGCCCGCGCGGGCGTGCTGTGGCTGACGGCCGGCGCGACGAGCGTCGCGAGCGCGGCAGTTTTCGGTACCACGTGATAGGTGCCCGGCACGACGAGCCGGCCGTTGCGCTCGAAGCGGCCGGAGTCGACGATCCACGTGAGCGCGATCGCGACGGCGAGCACCCACAGCATCATCACGACCGGGTGCAGCATCCTGCCGTGTGGATGCGGCGCGCGGCCGATTGCGTGGTCGGTTGCGGCGTCGCTCGCGTCGCGGGGCGATGCATCGGCCGGGGCTGCGGGCGCGGCGGCGTCGGCGGCGCGTGCGCCGGTCGGGTTCGGGGAAGCGGCGGACATCGGGTCCTCGTCGGTGAAGGAAGCGGGCCGTCAGGCCGGTTGCAGCGCGGCGCGCGCCGGGACGTAGCCGAGTTCGGCGGAAATCGCGTGACTGCACGCCTGGAGGCGTTCGAGATAGTCGGGGATGTCGGCGTGGCTCACGCGCACTTCGGGGCCCGTCACGCTGACCGACGCGACCGTCGCACCCGTCAGGTCGCGCACCGGCACCGCGATCCCGACCGCGCCGGGCGTCACCTCGCCGCTGCTCACCGCATAGCCTTTGCGCGCGACCGCGTCGAGCTCGCCGGCGAGCTTCGGTGCGTCGTCCGCGCGCCCGGTCTTGCGCAGCTGCGCGAGATAGTCGTCGCGCACCGCGTCGGGCGCGAACGCGAGCAGCACCTTGCCCGATGCGCCGAAGTGGATCGGCCGGCGGTTACCGACCGCGCCGACCGTGCGCACCGCGTGCGTCGTCTCGCAGCGCGCGACGCACACCGATTCGAGCCCTTCGCGCACGCGCAGCACGATGGTCTCGTTGATCGCCTGGTTGAGCGCGAGCATGTGCCGATGCGCGGCGCGCACGAGCGCATTCTGCTGCGAGGCGGCCACGCCGATCACGAACGCCTGCGGGCCGAGCGCATAGGTGGACGTGCGCGGGTCCTGCACGACGAAGCGATGCAGCTCGAGCGTGCACAGCATCCGGTACGTGCGCGACTTGTTGATGCCGAGTTGCGACGCGAGTTCGGTGACGCCGAGATTCGGATGCTCGGCCACGTAGGTCAGCAGTTTGAGCGCGCTGTCGACGGCGTCGACGATGTAGGTCGTCATGCGAGGTCTCCCTGCGGCGCGATGCGCGCGCGCACGTAGTCGGCGAGCGCGTCGAGGTACGCGTCGACCGAGCGCTTCAGCGTGGCGAAGCCCGCGTGCTGCGTGAAGGCGGCTTCGTCCATGTAGAGCGCGCGATTGAATTCGATCTGGATGCTGTGCCGCTGCCGCGCCGGATCGGCGAGCGCGGTCAGCAGGTCGCCGCCCTGGTACGGATCGTTGACCTGCACGCGATAGCCGGCGCGTGCGAACCACTGCGCGGTCCACGCGGTGAACGCGGGATCGGCGCTCGTGCCGCGCCGGTCGCTGACGACGACGTCCGGCCGCAGCGCGCCCGCGTCGACGTTCATCGCGTTGCCGCGCGATTTCATCGAATGGCAGTCGATGTGCCACAGCGCGCCGTGCGCCGCATGCAGCGGCTCGGCCGCGCCGGCGAGCGCGCGACGGTAGGGCAGGTAGTACGCGTCGATGCGGTGGCGCACTTCGGCGAGCGACAGCTTGCGGTCGTAGAGCGGCACGCCCGGCAGCGCGTCGCGCCGGATCAGCCCCATCCCGCGCAGCGTGTACGGCTGCGGCGCCAGCGGCTCGGGCCACGGCTCGGCCAGCAGCGTCGCATCGATGTCGGTCGCCGCGCGGTTCGGGTCGATGTAGGCGCGCGGAAACGTCGCGCCGATCAGCGTGGCGCCGCGCGCGGGCGCGCCGGCCCACAGCGCGTCGACGAACGCGTCCCAGCTCGTGCGGATCGCGCCGTCCGGCGCGACCGGGGCGAAATCGGGCGGATACGCGATGCCGCTGTGCGGCGAGTCGACGACGATCGGCAGCGCGGGCGCGCTCGGCGCGGCGACGAAACAGGCAGGCAGTGCGCCGCCGCTCGCGTTGTTGCAATTAAACGTCAGCATAGGGATCAGGTTCTTTACCTAGTTTCTCGACGTGTCTCGTCCGGTCGTTTTAATCATTAAAACATCGTATCAATATTTCACAACGGCAGAAAATCGCGGTCAAGGGATTTTTTCGGCGTCGCGATTGAGTCGCAAGATCGGCCGCTAACCCTTGTATATATTGGGTTTGTTTCATTCACCGAAACGGCGGCGAAACACGCTGGTTTCATCAGTCTGCGGGTATTTTTGTCGCGCCTTGACGCATAAAACTCCGTAAATCGACAATTAATAAGACGATGTTTTATTCAATAAAACACGTTCGAGCGAAACGAATCGCTCTCCATAATCCAGTCGACAAAGGGGTCGGAGATGAAACGGACGGACAAGGCAATCGCGCTGGCAGGCATCGCGATCGGGATGGTGGCCGCGCACGCGCAGGCGCAATCGAGCGTGACGCTGTACGGCGTCGTCGATTCGGGGATCACCTACACGAACAACCAGAACGGCCACGCCGCGTGGCAGGCGACCGGCGGCAACGAGCAGGGCACGCGCTTCGGGCTGCTCGGCAAGGAAGACCTCGGCGGCGGCACGCGCGCGGTGTTCCGGCTCGAGAACGGCTTCAACATCGAGTCGGGCGCGGCGAGCCAGGGCGGGCGGCTGTTCGGACGCCGCGCATACGTGGGGCTGGAGGACGACCGCTGGGGCACGGTGACGATGGGCCGCCAGTACAACGCGGCGCAGGAAGTGCTGGAGCCGCTGCAGATCGGCGCGACCACCGCGCTCACGCAGTACGCGCTGCATCCGTTCGACACCGACGACCTGAACAACACGTTCCGCACCAACAACTCGGTGCAGTACCAGACGCCCGCCTGGTACGGTCTGCGCGCGATCGGCCTGTACGGGTTCTCGAACTCGGCATCGTTTGCGCAGAACCGCGTGTGGAGCATCGGCACGAGCTACGAGAACGGGCCGCTGCAACTCGGCGCGGCCTACGTGCGCGTCGATCATCCGGCCATCGACACGACTGGCGCGGCCGCGTCCGACAACTACTACACGTTCATCAAGGGCGTGACGCGCCAGCAGATCTGGGGTGCGGGCGGCGCGTACGCGTGGGGCGCCGCGACCTTCGGGCTGTTGTACACGAGTTCGCTGTTCAACCTGCAGACGGGCGGCTCGACGCGCTTCAACAACTACGAGGGCAGCGTGCGCTACCTCGTGACGCCAGCGCTGCAACTGGCGCTCGGCGAGACCTACACGCAGGTGCTCGCGTCGCAGGGACCGAAGCCGAGCGCGCACTACCTGCAGACGAGCGCGGGCGTGCAGTACTTCCTGTCGAAGCGCACCGACGTCTACGTGAACGCGTTCTACCAGCGCGCGTCGTCGAACACGGTGGCCGCGATCGAAGGGATCTCGAATCCGTCGAGCACGCGCACGCAGATCGTCGCGGTGACGGGCATCCGCCACAAGTTCTGATGCAGCGTGTCGCGGCGCGCGCGCCGGCTACAGCCGGATCAGCGCCGCACCCGCCACCACCAGCGCGCATGCGACGAGCCGCTGCGCGCCGGGCCGCTCGCGCATCACGAGCCAGCCGATCGCGACGGCGAAGATCGAGCTGGTCTCGCGCAGCGCCGATACCGTGCCGACCGGCAGGTGCCGGTACGCGAGGATCACGATCCCGTACGCGGCGAGCGAGATCGTGCCGGCGATCGCGCCTTGCCGCAGCGCGGTGCGCGAGCCGAGCACCGCGCGCGGCCCGCCGCGCAGCGCACCGACCAGGACGAATTGCGGCACGCTCCACAGCACGTACACCCATGCGATATAGCCGAGCGCGCTGCCGGACACGCGCGCGCCGATGCCGTCGCAGATCGAATACGCGGCGATGAACACGCCCGTGAGCAGCGCAAACGGCACGCCTTCGCCGGAAAACCGCAATCCGCGCCGCAGCGCGAGCGACATGATGCCGAACGACACCAGCGCGATGCCGACGAAGCCGAGCGGCGTCGGCCGCTCGTGCAGTATCGCGAGCGCCAGCACCGAGACGAGCAGCGGCGAGATGCCGCGCGCGATCGGATAGATCTGCCCGAACTCGCCGCTGCGGTAGGCGCGTGCGAGCGTGAAGCAGTACGCGACCTCGAGCGCCGCCGACGCGGCGATATACGGCCACGCGGCTCGCGCCGGCGCGGGCAGCAGCGCGGCGCCGGCCGCGCCGAACGCGAGATACGGCAGCGACATCGTGCCGAGCTGGACGAGCCGGTCTTCGCTGACGTGCAGGAACGCATTCCAGATCGCGTGCAGCAACGCGGAACCCAGCACGAGGCCGATGAAGAGGTGGTCCATGGGAACGGGTGGACGGGGGCGGGAGAGGAGGCGCGCGGCCATTATGCGGGTATCGGGCGCGCTCGCACGGAATTGTCGATAATGGCGTGTTGTTATTCACCGGATGCAGACCATGACCGAAGCCACCCAAGCCCCGCCCGCCGTTCCGCGCCTCACGAGCCTGTCGCATGGCGGCGGCTGCGGCTGCAAGATCGCGCCGGGCGTGCTGTCCGAGTTGCTGAAGCGCGCGACGCCGCCCGCGCTGTTTCCGGACCTGCTGGTCGGCACCGAGACGTCCGACGATGCGGCCGTGTACCGTCTGAACGACGAGCAGGCGATCGTCGCGACGACCGATTTCTTCATGCCGATCGTCGACGATCCGTACGACTTCGGCCGCATTGCGGCGACCAATGCGCTGTCCGACGTCTATGCGATGGGCGGCAAGCCGATCCTCGCGCTCGCGCTGGTCGGGATGCCGATCAACGTGCTGCCGCACGAGACGATCGCGGCCGTGCTGCGCGGCGGCGAAGCGGTGTGCGCGGACGCCGGCATTCCGGTCGCGGGCGGTCATTCGATCGACTCGGTCGAACCGATCTACGGGCTGGCGGCGATCGGCGTCGTGCACCCGTCGCGCGTGAAGCGCAACGCGGCCGCGCGCGCGGGCGACGTGCTCGTGCTCGGCAAGCCGCTCGGCGTCGGCGTGCTGTCGGCGGCGCTGAAGAAGAACCAGCTCGACGACGCCGGCTACGCACAGATGGTCGCGACGACCACCAAGCTGAACCGGCCGGGCGCCGAGCTTGCCGCACTGCCGGGCGTGCATGCGCTGACCGACGTGACGGGCTTCGGGCTGCTCGGCCATACGCTCGAACTGGCGCGCGGCGCAGGGCTGACCGCGCGCGTGCACTACGCATCGCTGCCGTGGCTCGCGGGCGTCGAGACGTTCGTTGCCGATGGCGTGTTCACCGGCGCGTCGGGGCGCAACTGGGCCGCGTACGGCGCGGACGTGCGGCTGGCGGACGGTTTGCCGCCCGTCGCGCAGGCGCTGCTGACCGACCCGCAGACCTCGGGCGGCCTGCTCGTCGCGTGCACGCCCGACGCGGTCGACGACGTGCTGGCCTGCTTCCGCGCGGACGGCTTCGACCGCGCGGCCGTGATCGGCGAGATGACGGACGGCCCCGCGCGCGTCGACGTGGCCTGACGCGAATTTTCACGCGCGCTTTTTGGCGGCCGCTAGAATCGATGCCTTCCCTCGAGGGCATCGACGACCGATGAACGATTACCTGTTCGGGCTGATGATCGCGCTGTCGGTCGGGCCCGTCGCGCTGATGATCGCGAACTACGGGATGCGCGCCGGCACTGCGAGCGGCGTGCGCGCGGCCGTCGGCGTCGCGACCGCCGACGGCTGCTACGCGGTGGTCGCGTTTACGATCGGCGCGGTGCTGGCGAGCACGCTGGCCGCGCACCTGTCGCTGTTTCGCCTCGTCGGCGCGCTCGTGCTGCTCGCGATGGGCGCGCGGATGCTGTGGCACGCGCTGCGCGATCGCCGCCGCACGCTCGACGGCGATGCGCGGCCGCCGGGCGATCGTCCGTTCATGTCGATGTTCTTCGTCACGCTTGCGAACCCGCTGACGATCCTGCTGTTCTACGGTTACGCAACGGCCGCCGCGGCCACGCACCGGCACTGGCTGACCGGCGCCGCGTGCGTGTTCGTCGGCAGCCTCACGGGGCAGCTGGTGTTCGCGTTCGGCGGCAGCGCGATCGGCCGCGTCGTGAAGTCGCCGGCGCTGCTGGCCGCGAGCCATGTGGTCGCGGCGCTGGTCGTGCTCGGTTACGGCGTCGCGGCGCTCGCGCGGTTGTAGCGGCGGCTTTGCGATGCGCGGGCCGTGGCCCGCCGGTTGCGCCGGTTCGAGGCGTCGGCAGATCGAATAGCATTCCTGATGTTGTCGTTCGATGCGCCGTGCGATACAGGCGCAGACTGCCTCGCGTTCCTTCATGTGCGATGCCGCACCGAGCGCGTCGAAACCCGCGCCGGCGTTTCGTAGTCGGGTTCCGTGTCGCGCACGCGCGTTCTATACTCGGTCGCGCAGTCTCCGAGAGCCGTTCTCACCCAACATCACCGAAACAAGGAACGCCGATGCTGACTCGCTCGATACTTTCCGCCGCCGCCTTCTCGCTTGCGGCCTGTGCGACCGCGCCGTCGATTGCGCAGGACAACCAGGGCAACGAGGGCAATGCCTTCGCCGAGGCCGGCGCACAGGGCCGCCCGGTCAAGGTCATGATCATCACGATGTTCGGGCCGGAAGGGCAGGCCTGGCTCGACCGGATCGGCCCGTGGCGCGACGTCGCCGTGCCGGGCCTGTCGCCCGACTACCCGAACGTCCACTGCAACCGGCAGGACGTCTGCGTGGTGACGACCGGCATGGGCTATGCGAATGCCGCGTCGACGATCATGGCGCTGACGTTCTCGCAGCGCTTCGACCTGCGGCGCACCTACTTCCTGATCTCCGGCATCGCGGGCGTCGACCCCGCGCAAGGCACGGTCGGCTCCGCCGCGTGGTCGAAGTATCTCGTCGATTTCAGCCTGCAATGGGAGCTCGACGCGCGCGAGATTCCCGCCGGCTGGAACACCGGCTATCTCGGCATCAACACGAAGAGCCCGAACGACAAGCCGCCGCTCGACTATCGCACCGAGGTGTTCCAGCTCAATCCGAAGCTGGCCGACGCCGCGTATGCGCTGTCGCGCAACGTCATGCTCGCCGACAGCGCACAGGCGCAGGCCGCGCGCGCGAAATTCACCTACGCGCCGGCGAACCGGCCGCCGACGGTGATCCAGTGCGATACGTCATCCGGCAACACGTGGTTCTCCGGCACGCTGATCGGCGAGCGTGCGCGTCAGTGGACCAAGATCCTGACGGACGGCAAGGGCACGTACTGCATGACCGCGCAGGAAGACAACGCAACCTACGAAGCGCTCAAGCGCGCGGCGAGCGTGAAGCGGGTCGACCTGTCGCGCGTCGCGGTGCTGCGCACCGGTTCGGATTTCGACCGGCCGTACGACGGGCAGACGAGCGCCGACAACCTGCTGAACTATGCGGACCAGGGCGGCTTCGCGCCGGCCACCGAAAACCTGTACCGTGCGGGCAATCCGCTGGTGCAGGAGATCGTCACGCACTGGGGCGAGTGGCGCGACGGCGTGCCGCGCCGCTGATGGCCGGGCGTCCGGCCGCGCCGGTCAATGCGATCGCGGGGCCGAGCGGAACGGCGTCCAGACCGGCGTGCTGTCGTCCCAATGGTCGAGCGGCGAAGGAAGTTGATCGTTCATCATCTGCTCCAGCAACTAACTGATTGAGTCGTCGTCGCCACGCCGCGCAGCGGGTTCGCTGGCTGCGCGGCGTGATTCGTTTACCGGCCCGCGCCTGCGAGCTGGTTGCCTTCCGGCGTCGGGCGATACGGACCTTGAGCGAGTTCGAGCCCTTGCGGATACGACGTCGCCTTGCGCAGGTACGCAAGCGTGCCGTCGCGGCGTGCCTGCTCGACTTCCGCGTTGACCTCGGCGCGCGTGCGCGGGCCGTTGTGCTGCGAGTACCACGACGTGTTGCCGTAGTCGCCGGCATGCGGTGCGGACGTATCGGCGAAGGCCGGCGCCGACACGGCGAGTGCCAGGGCGACGGCGGAAAGAAGGTTGCGGCGGTTCATGACATCACTCCTGTATCGGCGGAGCCGGCGCTGCGGCGCCGGCTCCGGTCCCGTCGTCGGACGGGACGCGTTGGATGCGCAACGGGTGCGCTACAGGGTTTACTCTAGGTGTCCGATCCGACGCGATAAATGCCGTGGACGCGAATTGAATTGTCGTGTCAGAGGAACAATCGTCATCCGCACGGCCGGCGCGGGTATTCGCAAACGGTCGGAAGCCGCTTCGGGCGGGGCTCGCGCCGATGTCGGGCCGGCTGCGCGGCGCGCGTTGCGCGATTGGCCGCGTGCGACACAAAGGTGTGCTGCGGATTCAGGAAGGATCCGGGCGCGACGGCGCGCCCGGCCGTGCGAAAGCGACGCGGCGCACGGACCGGACAGCCCGTGCGCCGCGCTGCTGTTCCGCGCGCGGGACGCGCGGATCAGCGGATCAGATCAGGCGACCCACTCGTTGATCACCGGCGTGTCGAGTGCCGGCGCGCGTTCGGCTTCCTCGAACGTGCGCTTGCTGCACGTCGCGTCGAGGCAGCCCTTGCCGCTCAGCAGCGGGCAGCGATCGAACACTTCGGCGATCCAGTCGACGAACACGCGCACCTTCGGCGACAGGTGGCGGCTGTGCGGATACACGACCGAGATCGGCATCGGCAGCGGCTTGATGCCGGGCAGCACTTCCTTGAGCCGGCCCTCGCGCAGGTGCGGCAGCACCATGAACAGCGGCGGCTGGATCAGCCCGAAGCCTTCGAGCCCGCAGGTCACGTACGCGTCCGCGTCGTTGACCGACACGATGCCGTTCATCTTGACCTCGGTTTCCTTGCCGTCGATCAGGAACGACCAGTCGATCGTGCGGCCCGTGCGGCTCGAGAAATAGTTGACGGCCTTGTGGTCGCTCAGGTCCTCGATGGTCTGCGGCTCGCCGTGCCGTTCGAGATACTCGGGCGACGCAACCGTCACGCCTTCGAACAGGCCGACGCGGCGCGCGACGAGCGACGAATCCTGCAGCGCACCGACGCGGATCACGCAGTCGACGCCTTCCTGCAGCAGGTCGACCGGTCGATCGGACAGGCCCAGCTGCAGATCGATGTCCGGATAGCGCGTATGGAATTCGCACAGCGAAGGAATGACGAGCAGCCGTCCGATCGAGCCGGGCATGTCGATACGCAACTTTCCGTGCGGCTTCCGGTTGTTGTTCTGGAAGCTCGCCTCGGTTTCCTCGACGTCCGCGAGGATCCGCACGCAGCGTTCGTAGTACGCGGCGCCGTCGGGCGTCAGCGACAGCCGGCGCGTGGTCCGGTGCATCAGCCGCACGCCGAGGAATGCTTCGAGATTCTGGATGATCGTCGTGACGGACGCCCGCGGCAGGCTGAGCGTTTCTGCTGCTTTGGTAAAGCTGCTTGTATCGACGACGCGAGTAAACACCTGCATGGCCTGAAGCCGGTCCATCACAACCTCCGCAATCTAATGAGCCGCCGGAACAAAGAGGCTGCGCGGCCTCGTAGGCGACGCAGCCTCTGATTGTTCGGGGGCGTTGAATTGTGTTGCCGGATTATAGGCATTTATCCCAATGTCTGCCGGACCCAGAATTCGTTCCATCTCGAAATGGATGCTGCATCGTCATGGACGCTTCCGAATTCAGCAAATTCCTGCAGGCGGCGCTGCCCGCCGAAGCCAGGCCCGGCGCGGCGCTGACGGTCGCCGAGGTGGAAATCCCCGGCTACGCGCAGGACATCGCGCTGCGCGTTTATCGCCGCGCGGACAAGACCGGGTTGCCAGTAGTGCTTTACTTCCACGGCGGCGGCTTCGTGCGCGGCACGCTCGAGGACGCCGACTTCGCCGCGCGCTTTTTAGCAGAACGCTTACCAGCGCTCGTAGTCTCGGTCGATTATTCGCTCGCGCCGGCGTTCCCGTTTCCGGCCGCGCCGGAAGATGCGTATCGCGCGGCGGTGTGGGCCGCGACGCGCGCCCGTGCGTTCGGCGGCAACCCGAAGAAGATCGGCGTCGCCGGACACGACGCGGGCGGACAGCTCGCCAACTGTCTCGCGTTCATCGCGCGCGACCGCGGCGAAGTGTCGATCGTCGCGCAGGCGCTGTTCGGGCCGATGCTCGATCCGAGCATGACGCGCATCGGCGATGCCGACCGCCTCGCCTCCGACATCACGCCGCGCGAATGCGCGGCATGCTATCGCGCGTATCTGCCCGAGGCGGCGCAGCGCATGCATCCGTATGCGGCGCCGCTCGAATCGTCGCGCCTCGCGGGCTTGCCGCCGACGCTCGTCGTCACCGCCCAGAACGACGTGCTGCATGTGGAAGCGGAGAAATATGCGGGCTGCCTGATCTCGTCGGGCGTGCTGACGCAGGTGATCCGCTACCCGGACGTCACGCACGCCGCGCTAGCGACGCACGAAGCCGCGTTCGAAGAGGCCGTGCGCTTCTTCCAGTGCCGCTTCCAGGCACGCCAGCCGAACCGCAACGAATAACCAATCCAATCCACGCTTACTGGAGATCCAAATGGCCATCCTACGCACCTCCCGTTCACGCATCGCGACAGCGGCGATCGTGACGCTCGCCGTCGTCGGCCTCGGGACGTTCGGCGCGATGCGCGTCAACGCGAACGCACCCGAGAAGGCCGTCGCCCCGCTGCCGGAAGTCGACGTCGCGGCCGTCGTGCCGCAGACCGTGACCGACTGGCAAAGCTATTCGGGCCGCCTCGAAGCGGTCGAGAAAGTCGACGTGCGCCCGCAGGTGTCGGGCACGATCGTCGCGGTGAACTTCAAGGACGGCGCGCTCGTGAAGAAGGGCGACGTGCTGTTCGTGATCGATCCGCGCCCGTATCAGGCGGAAGTCGACCGCGCCGCCGCTCAGCTCGCGGCCGCGCAGGCGCGCAACGGCTACGCGCAGACCGACTGGCAGCGCGCGCAGCGGCTGATCGGCGACAACGCGATCGCGAAGCGCGATTTCGACGAGAAGCAGAACGCGGCGCGCGAGGCGACCGCGAACCTGAAGGCCGCCGAAGCCGCGCTCGAAACCGCGCGCATCAACCTCGGCTACACGCGGATCACCGCGCCGGTGTCGGGGCGCGTGTCGCGCGCCGAAATCACGGTCGGCAACGTCGTGTCGGCCGGCGCCTCGGCCGCGCCGCTCACGACGCTGGTATCGGTGTCGCCGATCTACGCGTCGTTCGATGCGGACGAGCAGACCTACCTGCAATACATCAACGGCGCGCGCGACGGCCGCAAGGTGCCGGTCGAGCTCGGGCTCGCGAACGAGACCGGCTATTCGCGCAGCGGCGTGATCGACTCGGTCGACAACCGGCTCGACACGTCGTCGGGCACGATCCGCGTGCGCGCGCGTTTCGACAATGCGGACGGCACGCTGGTCCCGGGCCTGTATGCGCGCGTGAAGGTCGGCGGCAGCGCGCCGCACCAGGCGCTGCTGGTCGACGACGCGGCGATCAACACCGACCAGGACAAGAAGTTCGTGTTCGTCGTCGATGCGCAGGGCCGCGTGTCGTATCGCGAAGTGCAGCAGGGCATGCAGCACGGCAACCAGCGCGTGATCGTGAGCGGGCTGGCCGCCGGCGACCGCGTGATCGTCAACGGCACGCAGCGCGTGCGGCCCGGCGAGCAGGTGAAGCCGCACATGGTCCCGATGTCGGGCGGCGATGCGCCGTCCGCGCCGCTCGCGGACAACGCGAAGCCGGCCGCAACGGCGAAGGCGGATTCGTAAGCGGCCCGCCGCTACGCATTCGCGTTCAACCAGACAGAGCCATCCATGAACATTTCCAAATTCTTTATCGACCGGCCCATCTTCGCAGGAGTCCTATCGGTGATCATCCTGCTCGGCGGGGTGATCGCGATGTTCCTGCTGCCGATTTCGGAATATCCGGAGGTCGTGCCGCCATCGGTGATCGTGAAGGCGCAGTATCCCGGCGCGAACCCGAAGGTGATCGCCGAGACGGTCGCGTCGCCGCTCGAAGAGCAGATCAACGGCGTCGAGGACATGCTCTACATGCAGTCGCAGGCGAACAGCGACGGCAACATGACGATCACCGTCACGTTCAAGCTCGGCACCGATCCGGACAAGGCCACGCAGCTCGTGCAGAACCGCGTGAACCAGGCGCTGCCGCGTCTGCCGGAAGACGTGCAGCGGCTCGGCATCACGACCGTGAAGAGCTCGCCGACGCTGACCATGGTCGTGCACCTGATCTCGCCGGACAACCGCTACGACATGACGTATCTGCGCAACTACGCGCTGATCAACGTGAAGGATCGCCTGTCGCGGATCCAGGGCGTCGGCCAGGTGCAGCTGTGGGGCTCGGGCGACTACGCGATGCGCGTGTGGCTCGATCCGCAGAAGGTCGCGCAGCGCGGGCTCGCCGCCGAGGACGTCGTGCAGGCGATCCGCGAGCAGAACGTGCAGGTCGCGGCCGGCGTGATCGGCGCGTCGCCGTCGCTGCCGGGCACGCCGCTGCAGCTGTCGGTCAACGCGCGCGGCCGCCTGCAGACGGAAGACGAGTTCGGCGACATCGTCGTGAAGACGACGCCGGACGGCGGCGTCACGCATCTGCGCGACATCGCGCGGATCCAGCTCGACGCGTCCGAATACGGGCTGCGCTCGCTGCTCGACAACAAGCCGGCCGTCGCGATGGCGATCAACCAGTCGCCGGGCGCGAACTCGCTGCAGATCTCGGACGAAGTGCGCAAGACGATGGCCGAGCTGAAGCAGGACATGCCGGCGGGCGTCGACTACAAGATCGTCTACGACCCGACGCAGTTCGTGCGTTCGTCGATCAAGGCCGTCGTGCACACGCTGCTCGAAGCGATCGCGCTGGTCGTGATCGTCGTGATCGTGTTCCTGCAGACCTGGCGCGCGTCGATCATTCCGCTGATCGCGGTGCCGGTGTCGATCGTCGGCACGTTCTCGCTGCTGCTCGGTTTCGGCTATTCGATCAATGCGCTGTCGCTGTTCGGGATGGTGCTCGCGATCGGGATCGTGGTCGACGATGCGATCGTCGTGGTCGAGAACGTCGAGCGCAACATCGAGAGCGGGATGAGCGCAAGGCAGGCGACCTACAAGGCGATGCAGGAAGTGAGCGGGCCGATCATCGCGATCGCGCTGACGCTGGTCGCCGTGTTCGTGCCGCTCGCCTTCATGTCGGGCCTGACCGGCCAGTTCTACAAGCAGTTCGCGATGACGATCGCGATCTCGACGGTGATCTCGGCGTTCAACTCGCTGACGCTGTCGCCGGCATTGTCCGCGATCCTGCTGAAGGGTCACGGCGACAAGGAGGACTGGCTCACGCGCGTGATGAACCGCGTGCTCGGCGGTTTCTTCCGGCGCTTCAACAAGGTGTTCCATCGCGGTGCGGAGCACTACGGCCGCGGCGTGCGCGGCGTGCTGTCGCGCAAGGCCGTGATGCTCGGCGTGTATCTGGTGCTGGTCGGCGCGACGGTGCTGGTGTCGAAGGTCGTGCCGGGCGGCTTCGTGCCCGCGCAGGACAAGGAATACCTGATCGCGTTCGCGCAGCTGCCGAACGGCGCGTCGCTCGACCGCACCGAGAAGGTGATCCGCGACATGGGTTCGATCGCGCTGAAGCAGCCGGGCGTCGAGAGCGCGGTCGCGTTCCCGGGGCTGTCGGTGAACGGCTTCACGAACAGCTCGAGCGCGGGCATCGTGTTCGTCACGCTGAAGCCGTTCGCGCAGCGGCACGGCAAGGCGCTGTCGGCCGGTGCGATCGCGGGTGCGCTGAACCAGAAGTACGGTGCGATCAAGGACTCGTTCGTCGCGGTGTTCCCGCCGCCGCCGGTGCTCGGCCTCGGCACGCTCGGCGGCTTCAAGATGCAGGTGGAGGATCGCGGCGCGGTCGGCTATGCGCGGCTTGCGGATGCGACCAACGACTTCATCAAGCGCGCGCAGCAGGCGCCGGAACTCGGCCCGTTGTTTACGAGCTACCAGATCAACGTGCCGCAGCTCAACGTCGATCTCGATCGCGTGAAGGCGAAGCAGCTCGGCGTGTCGGTCACCGACGTGTTCAACACGATGCAGGTGTATCTCGGCTCGCTGTACGTGAACGACTTCAACCGCTTCGGACGCGTGTACCAGGTGCGCGTGCAGGCCGATGCGCCGTTCCGCCAGCGCGCGGACGACATCCTGCAGCTGAAGACGCGCAACGCTGCCGGCGAGATGGTCCCGCTGTCGTCGCTCGTGACGGTGACGCCGACGTTCGGCCCTGAAATGGTCGTGCGCTACAACGGCTACACGGCGGCCGACATCAACGGCGGCCCGGCGCCGGGCTTCTCGTCGGGCCAGGCGCAGGCCGCGATCGAGCGGATCGCGCACGAAACGCTGCCGCGCGGCGTGCGCTTCGAGTGGACCGACCTCACGTACCAGCAGATCCTCGCGGGCGATTCGGCGATGTGGGTGTTCCCGATCAGCGTGCTGCTCGTGTTCCTCGTGCTTGCTGCGCTGTACGAGAGCCTGACGCTGCCGCTTGCGGTGATCCTGATCGTGCCGATGAGCATTCTGTCGGCGCTGACCGGCGTATGGCTCACGCAGGGCGACAACAACATCTTCACGCAGATCGGCCTGATGGTGCTGGTCGGCTTGTCGGCGAAGAACGCGATCCTGATCGTCGAGTTCGCGCGCGAGCTCGAACACGACGGCAGGACGCCGCTCGAGGCCGCGATCGAGGCGAGCCGGCTGCGGCTGCGCCCGATCCTGATGACGTCGATCGCTTTCATCATGGGCGTCGTGCCGCTCGTCACGTCGACCGGCGCGGGTGCGGAAATGCGTCATGCGATGGGCGTCGCGGTGTTCTTCGGGATGCTCGGCGTGACGCTGTTCGGGCTGATGCTGACGCCGGTGTTCTACGTGGTGCTGCGCACGCTCGCGGGCGGCAAGATTCACGTCGCCGGCAAGGACTCGGCCGGCTATGGCGTACCGGCCCAGGGTGTGCCGGCTTCGGATGCTTGAGGATAGACAGATGGACAACATGCACAACCCGAATGGCCTGATGCGCATCGCCAAGGCGGCGGCCGCGAGCACGCTGCTCGCGACGCTGCTGGCCGCGTGCGCGGTGGGCCCGGACTACAAGCGTCCGGACGTGTCGACGCCGGCCGCATTCAAGGAAGCGCCGACGCTGGCGCCGGGCGAGCAGGCCGGCACGTGGAAGACGGCCGAGCCGTCGGATGGCGCGCATCGCGGCGAATGGTGGAAGGTGTTCGGCGACCCGGTGCTCGATTCGCTCGAGGCGCAGGCGCTCGCCGCGAACCAGAACCTGAAGGCCGCGGCCGCGCGCGTCGAGGAAGCGCGCGCGGCGACGCGCAGCGCGCGCTCGCAGTGGTTCCCGCAGATCGGCGCGGGCTTCGGGCCGACGCGCGAAGGGCTGTCGTCGGCGTCGCAGTTCCAGCCGCAGGGCACGGGGCCGACCACCGCGACGCTGTGGCGGGCGCAGGGCACGGTGTCGTATGAAGCTGACCTGTTCGGCCGTGTCGGCCGCAACGTCGAGGCGTCGCGCGCGGACCAGGCGCAGAGCGAGGCGCTGTTCCGTTCGGTGCAGCTCGCGCTGCAGGCCGACGTCGCGCAGAACTACTTCGAACTGCGTCAGCTCGATTCGGACCAGGACCTGTACCGCCGCACGGTCGAGCTGCGCGAGCAGGCGCTGAAGCTCGTGCAGCGCCGCTTCAACGAGGGCGACATCAGCGAGCTCGACGTGTCGCGCGCGAAGAACGAACTCGCGACCGCGCAGGCCGATGCCGTCGGCGTCGCGCGCCGGCGCGCGGCGTCCGAGCATGCGCTCGCGATCCTGCTCGGCAAGGCGCCCGCGGATTTCTCGTTCAAGGAAGCACCGATCGTGCCGGTCGCGGTGAAGGTGCCGCCAGGGCTGCCCTCCGCGCTGCTCGAACGCCGCCCGGACGTGGCCGCGGCCGAGCGCGCGATGGCAGCCGCGAACGCCCGGATCGGTCTCGCGAAGTCCGCGTACTTTCCGAAGCTCGACATCACGGGTTCGTTCGGCTACGAGGCGTCGACGCTCGGCAACCTGTTCCTGTGGTCGAGCCGCACGTTCCTGCTCGGGCCGTTCGCGGGAACCGCGCTGACGCTGCCGTTGTTCGACGGCGGGCGACGCGCGGCCGGCGTGCAGCAGGCGCGCGCGCAGTACGACGAGCAGGTCGCGAACTACCGGCAGCAGGTGCTGGTCGCGTTCCGCGAGGTCGAGGACAATCTCGCCGACCTGCGCCTGCTCGACGACCAGATCCGCGCGCAGGACGCGGCCGTCAATGCGTCGCGCCGCGCGGCGACGCTGTCGCGCACGCAGTATCAGGAAGGTGAAGTCGCGTATCTCGACGTGATCGACAGCGAACGGTCGGTGCTGCAGTCGCAGTTGCAGGCGAATCAGCTGACCGGGGCGCAGGCGGTGTCGACCGTGAACCTCATCCGTGCGCTGGGCGGTGGGTGGGGTGGTGCGCCGACGGCGGTCGGCGATGCGGCGACGGCCAAGGCGGAGATCGCGGGGCGTTGACGCGTCGACGCGGGTGGCGGGCCGCTGCGCCACATGAAGTTCAGCCAGCCCCGATCCGCGGTGACGCGGATCGGGATTGCAACTTCCCGCACGCGTTATACCGCTTCCGCCGTGTAAACCTCGGGTCGTCCAGCAGAGAGACTATCCGCCTGGCGGAAAAGCCCTTTCATTATTCGATGATCGTCTGAAGCCGGGCGAGTGCATCTTCCACGACCTCGACAGGCGCGCGTTCGACCTTGCGAGCGCCGCGCGCCTCCAGGTCGAGCATGCGAACCATGTTCACCAGTGCGACGCCCTGCGTCTCGGTTCCTGCACCGGACAGCGGGACCGCGAACCCTGCGAACCGGGCAAATTCGCCACCCTGGGTGATCGGTGCGACCAGCGCAACGCCCAAAGCGTTGAACGCTGCCGGGGAGAGCACCAGCGCCGGACGAAAGTCGCCCTGCTGCTCACGACCGAGAGTCGGATTCAGGCTCACGCGCACGATATCGCCTCGCTCGAACTTGACGCGCTTCACCATGCCTCACGCCCCACCGGCTTGACCTCGCCCCATGCAGCCATGTCGGCAGGGAAAGGCGCTTTCGTGTCGCATTGGGCAACGAGATCATCGAGCGAATACTTGCGGCGGGCCGGCGTCAACAACACGCCATCCGGGCGCACGTCCGCGCTCAGCGAACTGCCGACCGTCGCGTTGATCTGTTCGAGCAGAACGCTGGGCAAACGAACCGCCGCGCTATTGCCCCATTTTTGAATCTTGAGTTCCATGGCAACCTCCAAATGTTTATCCATTGTAGAAACGCATCGCGCGGATTGCAAGTTATTTGTATCTACAATGAAGATACGTTTGGGGGCTTTCACACGGCTATCGCGTCGCGGCGGCGATTGGCGTGACACGGGGCACCTCCGTACTGCAACTAACGGTCAGACCGCGCGAGCCTCGCCCGACGGGGCGGCTGGCGTGCCGCCACCCGCCCCGGTCACGCCTCGTCGCCTGCAGCGCGCAGCGCACGACGGGTCCGTAGAAAATCTTGCCCGATCCCGAACTGCCGCCAAATCCTCATCCAGCCGTTTCGACGCGAACGCGTCACGCGCCCTTGAACGCGTCGCCCATCGGCTTCGTCCGCATGCCGTGCGCGAGCCGCGTCCACGGCAGGTCGGCCGGGTCGGCCTGCATCGGCCCGGGCGCCTTGGCGACCAGCACCGCGTGCGCGATGTGCTGGAAGTCGGCGCGGAAATGCACCGAACTCTTGTTGACGAGGATTTTCATCGCCTCCGGCTCGACGCCCCCCACGCGATACAGATTGCGGTCGAGCATCTGCGCCTTGCCGCCGCTCACGACGATCCGCACGCCGTCGATCTTCAGGCAGGCGACCGGCCCGACGTCGGCGAGCATGCCGTTCATCATCGGCCCGTCGTAGCGGCACACGCCGTCCGATACCGCGACGATCTCGAAGCGTCCGTGAAACGGCTCGTCGCCCGGTACGCCGGAGCCGCCGAGCGACAACTCGATGCAGGTGCCGACGCCCGCCCGTGCGGCCGCCGCCGCCGCGGCCGGATCCCACAGCAGGCCGAGCGCCGCGTCGCGCGCGCCGTTGCGCAGCAACGCGCGCAGCAGGCCCGTCGTGTTGGAGTCGCCGCCCGCGCCGGGGTTGTCCTGCGTGTCGGCGATCACGACGGGCTTGCTCGCGCGTTCCGCGAGTCGCATCGCCTCGCGCACCGCGTCGTCGGGCGACAGGAACGGCACCTGCCATTTCGCTTCGTCGCTCAGCATCTTGTCGTACAGCGCCTGCACGGCCGCGTCGACCGCATCGGCGTCGCCGTAGCCCCAGACGACCGGCCCGCATTCGGGGAAGTCCGCCGCCGGAAAGCCCGGCGCGAACGACAGCGAAGCCACGCCGTCCGTCTCCAGCGCCGCAAGCCGTGCATACATGTCGCGCGCGGGATCGAGCAGCGTGCACATGCCGTTGATCGGAATCAGGAACGGCAGCCGCCGTGCAGCGCGATGCAGCGGACCGCCGCCCGCGAGCAGGCGTTCGAGCAGCGCGGCCGCGCGTTCACCGGTCTCGGCCATGTCCACGTGCGGGTACGTGCGATAGGCCACCAGCGCGTCGGCACGGCTCAGCATCCGCTCGGTCACGTTCGCGTGCAGGTCGAGCGACGCGACCACCGGCACGGCCGGGCCGACCGCATCGCGGATGCGTTCCAGCAGCGTTCCTTCGCCGTCGTCGGTATGTTCGGCGACCATCGCGCCGTGCAGGTCGAGATAGACCGCGTCGAAGCCGCCGTGCCGTGCCGCGTCGACGATCTCGCCGGCGATCCGCTCGAACGCATCCTCGGTGACATGCGCCGACGGGCTCGCGCCTGCCCAGATCACCGGCTGCAACGCCCAGCCACGCCGCTGCGCCGCGTGGATGAAGCCGCCCGCCGGAATGTTGACGTCGCGCAGCGCGAGCAGGTCGGCGCCGCGCACCATGGCCGGAAATCCTTCGCCGCGCTCGAAATTCGCATAGGCGGCCCGGGTCGGTGCGAAGGTGTTGGTTTCATGCTGGAAACCGGCAATCAGGATGCGTGTGGTCATGAGACTGAATCCAGGAAGAACGGTCGGTGTGCGCGACGTGCGTCCGGTGCCCGATCCTGCCGGACGGCGCCGCGCGAAGAGCGTGAAGCGGCGCGTCGTATCAGCGCGTCGCGACGGGAAGGCGATTCATGATCAGCGCCGCCGCGCCCGCGACCATCAGCGCGACGATCACCAGCAGCCCGGCCTGCATGCTGCCGGTCGCGGTGCGGATCTCGCCGATGACGGTCGGGCTGAGGAAGCCGCCGATCAGGCCGATCGTGTTGATGAGCGCGATGCCGCCCGCGGCCGCGTTGCCCGTCAGGTACTGCGACGGGATCGCCCAGAACACGGTATAGGCCGCCCACGTCAGCGCCGTGGCGATCGTCATGCAGACGAGCGATACCGCGAGCTGGCCGTCGGCGAAGGTCGCGGCGGCCAGCGCGGCCGCGCCGACCAGCGCCGATACCGCGCTGTGCAGCCGGCGTTCGCCGCGGCGGTCGGAGCGTCGGCCGATCGCGAGCATCGCGCCGGCGGCCGCGATGTACGGAATCATCGAATAGAAGCCGATCTGCATCGTGTCGGTCACGCCGTTGGCCTTGAGGATCGACGGCAGCCAGAAGCTGACCGCGTAGATCCCGCAGATCATCGTGAAGTACGCGAAGGCCAGCAGGTAGACGCGCGGGTCGCGCGCCGCCTGCCCGAACGCATGATGGCCGGCGGCGGGCGTCTGCAGTTCGGACGCGAGCAGGCTTTTTTCGCGGTCGGTCAGCCACGCCGCATCGGCAGGCCGGTCGGCCAGCACCTTGAGGACCAGCAGGCCGAGCAACGCGCACGGCAGCCCTTCGACGACGAACATCCATTGCCAGCCGGCGAGGCCGTGCGCGCCGTCGAGTGCGGTCATCAGCCAGGTCGACAGCGGCGAGCCGACGATGCCGCCGATCGGGCCAGCAAGCATCACGACGGCCATCACGCCGGCCATGCGCCGCGCGCCATACCAGTAGGTCAGGTAGAAGATCATCCCCGGCGCGAAGCCGGCCTCGAACACGCCGAGCAGGAAGCGCAGCACGTAGAACGAGGTCTCGCCGCGCACGAACATCATGCCGGCCGACGTCAGGCCCCACAGCACCATGATCCGGCTGATGGTCTTGCGCGCGCCGATCTTCGGCAGCAACAGGTTGCTCGGGATCTCGAACAGCACGTAGCCGAGAAAGAAGATGCCCGCGCCGAGGCCGTATGCCGCATCGGAGAAGCCGAGCGCGCTTTGCATGTGGAGCTTCGCGAAGCCGATGTTCACGCGATCGAGATACGCGAACGTGTAGCACAGCAGCAGGAGCGGCAGCAGGCGCCAGTTCAGCTTGCGATACAGCGCCTGCACGGGGGCGCTGTCCTGGGCCGTCGGATGGCGCGAGGAGGGTACGGCGGACATATCGGTCTCCAGTGACGTGAGCGTCTTGCAACATTGATCGCGATTGCTGCATCGTCGGAGAGACGAAAAAGCAGAGCAAGAGCAACTTCCGTGCACTAATGTTGCTCCAGAGGCAACACGTTACGACACACCGGAATCCCCATGCGCGAACTGAACCAGCGCCGCCTGCGCTACTTTCATGAAGTCCTGACCCATGGTTCGATCCGCGGCGCGGCCGACAGCATCAATACCGCGCCGTCCGTGATCACGCGGCAGATCCGCCTGCTCGAGGCGGAAATCGGCGTCGTGCTGTTCGAGCGCCAGGCGCGCGGCGTGCGGCCGACCGAGGCCGCCGCGCATCTGCTCGAATACTGGCGCGGTTGCCGCTCGCAGCAGGAACTGTTCGAGGAGCGGCTGCAGGCGCTGCAGCGGCTTCAGTCCGGCCAGGTGCGGATCGTGACCAGCGAAGGCTATGTCGACGTGCTGATGGACGAGGTGCTGACCGACTTCTGCATGCGCTATCCGAAACTCGACGTGATCGTCGACGTGCTGCCGGTCAACAACGTGCTGCAGGAGGTGGCCGAGAGCCGCGCGCATATCGGGCTCGCGTACAACCCGCCCGCGCATCCGGAGATTCGCTATCTCGCGACCTCGTCGCAGCCGGTGGTGGCGCTCGTCCACGCGGGCCATCCGCTCGCGGTGCGCGGCGGCCCGGTCCGCGCGCACGAACTCGGCGAATATCCGCTCGCGCTGATGCCGCCGGCCTTCGGTCTCGGTCAGGTGGCGCAGATGCTCGCCTACACGGAGAACCTGCCGATCCGCCCGACGCTGACGACCAATTCGCTCGCGGTGCTGCGGCATTTCGTCAAGCGCCATCGAGGCATCACGCTGATCGGCGCGTTCGCGGCTTATCGCGAACTGGACAGCGGCGAGCTCGTCGCGCTGCCGATCGAACATCCGTTGTTCGATTCCGCGAAGGCGCGCCTGCTGGTGAAGACGGGGCGGCCGCTCGGTGTGGCGGCCGACACGCTGCTGAATTGCCTGCTGAGCGACATGAAGATGTTCGCGGCGGCGAATGGCGGCGGCCGGACCGGGGGCGCCGCGCGGAAGCGGGCGGCCAAACGCGCGCGGTAGCGCCTGTTGCGGTTACGCTGCGTCGCCGCCCGCCCGCAGCGCCCGCACCAGCTCCTTCGCGGCCTTGCCGAGCCCCGTATGCTTCGGCCTGCGCAGATACACGGGCAGCGGCAGCCCGTTGCGGATGTTCGCGAACGCGAGCGGCGCGAGTTCGCCGGCGGCCACGTAGCGGCCGATCACCGACGCCGGCAGGTTCGCCCAGCCGTGGCCGGCCGTCACGAGCGCGATCGCGGTCGCCATGTCGGTCACTTTCCATGTGCGGTTGCCGATCACGGGCCGCACGTCGGTCAGCGGCCGGTCGGGATCGGCGATCACGATTTGCCGGAACCCCGACAGTCGCTCGATTCCTTCGGGATGCGCGGCTTCGGCGATCAGCGGATGACTCGGCGCCGCGACCGCGACGAGCGTCTCGGTCCACAGCGCGTGGATCTGTTCCTGCGGATGAAGATCGAGCCCGCCGTACGCGACGCACAGATCGACGGCGCCGCGATGCAGCGCGTCGACGATCGCATCCTGCGGCGCGGTGACGATGCCGATCGCGAGCGCCGGATACTTCGCGGCGACGGCCGCGAGCGCGCGCGCGACGGGCGCGCCGTCGATCTCCGCGGCGAGGCCGAGCCGCAGCGTGTCCTCGACGCCCTCCGACAGGTGCTGCGCATGCGCGCGCAGCGCGTGCAGCCGCTCGGCGATCGCGCGCGCGTCGGGCAGCAGTGCGGCCATCGCGGCGGTCGGCGTCGGTTCGCGCGTGCCGCGGTCGAACAGCACGAGGTCGAGTTCGGCCTCGAGGTTCGCGATGGCCATGCTGATTGCCGACGGCGTGCGCCCGAGCGCGCGCGCGGCCGCCGAGAACGAGCCCTTGTCGATGACGGTCAGCAGCATGTCGATATGGTCGCTGGTCAGCATGCGATGCCTCCTGTCAGAAAAATTGAAAGCACCTGACTTTTGCGGGCACGGGGCCCGCTGCTAGTCTCGCCACCTTGTTCGATTCGAAGGGAGCGATTCATGCAGGGCTGGAAGAGACGCGTAGTTTACGTCGTGATGTTCGAGGCGCTCGGCATCCTGATCGCGTCGACGGTGCTCGGCGCGCTGAGCGGCGCGAGCGCAGAGACGAGCGGCCTGCTCGGCGTGATGATCTCGACGACGGGCGTCACCGTCAATTTCCTGTACAACCTCGCGTTCGAGGCGTGGGAGCGGCGCCGCGCGGCGACGACGCGCACGGTCGGCCGCCGCGTCGCGCATGCGATCGGATTCCAGGTCGCGCTCGTGACCTTCCTGATTCCGCTGATCGCGTGGTGGCTCGACGTATCGCTGCTGCAGGCGTTCCTGTTCGACGCGGTGCTGATCGTGTTCTTCCCGATCTTCACGTTCGTGTACAACTGGTCGTTCGATTGCGTGTTCGGCCTGCCGGATGCGGTGACGCGCAACGCGAAGCCGGCGGCCTGATGCGGCGCGCGGCGTGCGTGACGGAGCGGATGTGCCGGCGATGCGGGCGGCGCCCGCATCGTGACCGGACAGATGACGGCGACGGCGGCCCTGAAGCCGCGTCGCGCGACGGCGCTTACGCCGCGACGAACTCGTGCACGTAGCGATTGAACACGGCGGGGCTTGCCGCGTTCATCCCGTGCGATGCGCCGGCGACGGTCTGCCGTTGCGCGTTGCCGATCCACTGCGCAAGCGTCTCGACGTTGTTGCGGAACATCTTCGGGCTGCGCTGGCCGTCGATCAGCAGCGTCGGGCACGCGATCGCGGCGGCCGTGTGCTGCGTATACGCGGGCAGCGGATCGCGCAGCTGCTTCGGCAGCGTGCTGGCGTTGTCGATCGCCATCGTGCGGAAGCGCGACGTGCTCTTCTTCCACGCGCCGGGCAGGCTGACCGAATCGACGAACATTTCGAGGCCCGCCTCGACGCTGCCGCTGTCGATCAGGTCCACCGCCCGGGTGCGCAGCGCCATCGCGGCGGCCGGCAGCTTCGCCTCCTCGCGCACGCCGTCGCGTTGCAGCGGGCCGCCCGGATCGGCGAGCGTCAGCGATTCGACGAGGTGCGGATGCTGGCGCGCGACATTGAAGGCCACGCTGCCGCCGCGCGAATGGCCGACGAGATGGACGGGGCCGAGATCGAGCGCGTCGATGAATTCGGCGAGCTCGTCGACGTGGTTCTGCCAGCCGAACTCGTCCTGGATGCCCGCTTCGATGGCCGGCCAGTAGTGGCTGAGGCTCGGCGCGATGCAGCGGTAGTGGGCCGACAGTGCGGCGAGCTGCGGATCCCAGTAGCGGTAATCGCACAGCGAACCATGAACGAACACCATCGGCGCGCCGCCGCCCCGCTCGACATACGGCAGGCTGATGCCCGACGACAACGTCGCAAATTGCAGGTCCGGATTCGCGAGCACCGAAGGCTCGATTCGCATGTTCATGACTGAAAGACTCAAAGGTGCGTCAACACGACGCAACTATGCCTCAGGGCGAGCTGCAAGCAAAACGCATAATTTTCATCGTCGCGATCAATTTTATTGATGGATCGGGCGGAAAGCCTTGTCGGAGCAAGAGGGCAGGCGATCGGCTTACGGCCATCGGCGTGCCGACGTTCATCTGTTCCATGTAAAGGCGGCGTCGACCGGATGGCCAGCCGCAACGGCGACAGTGCGGACGTGGAATTTGATCGGGCGGGCGTCGTGGTGCTCCAGAGATCGGCACGACGTGGGCCTGTCATTTAACGCGGCCAAGTGAGCACAAAGGGGATCATTGCTGGGCCAAGCGTCAGGAGCGCTTTGCTTTCCGAGGGCGCGCCGATCGCATGATCGATCGCGCGTTGCGTTGATGGACGCATGGGGCAATACAGCACCGCACGTCAATGAAGCAGACGGTCGCTTCCCGCCAGAAAATTGACGGCGACCAAGTTTTGATAATTAAGACATCCGAATATTATTGAGATATACAGTCGCGCAGCCGCGTTACGATTACGGCTTTCCACGGGGGCGGCAATGAATAGAAGAATTGCGGTTGTTGGCGATGGTCTTTCCAGTGGCGGAACGATTGCTCCATACGGCGGACCACGGCTTCTGGTACATGGCCATCAAGCGGTGTTGATTGGTGGTCAAGCGTTCTGCGCCGCGTGTAAAACCACCGGCATCATTGCGAAGGCCGGTGGTCCGTATCGGCTCAGGTTTCAGGGAGAGGTCGCCCTGGAGCACGATATTGTCCTGTGCGGCTGCTCGACTCCGCCGAGCATCGTCGCGGTACTTGCTGGTGAAGCGTGGTGCGACGATCGGCTCGAGGGTCTCGGCGAGGTCGTTTCGAGCCGCACGTCAACGGACGGAGTCGTGTCGTTGAAGAAAGGTGCATTTGACGAACAAATCGAAGCGGCGACTCGCGATAGTATTTGCGGCGGCTGGGAGAATTACCCCTATTACATTGAGACGGTAGACGGTCGCGTCTATTCTGGCGTACTCGATGCACGAGGCACGTTACCGCGTGTCAACACTGGCGACGAATCACACAACTACACCGTTTACTGGGGTGACGAAGTCATCGCTAAAGAGCATAGCGGAGTAAACCGTGTCTAATCGTCCTACGAAGGTTCGCACAAATGACACACCAAATTCAAAGCGATCCGTACAACTACAAGCCCTGTCCTTTCAAGCGCTTTGGGACGCGTACCCGAAGAATGACCCCTACGATGACCCCACCGGAGAATATAAGAATCAATGCGCCATTCGCATGAGCGTCACCTTTCATCGCATCGGAAGCGACATGAAGTCGTTTTCTCAAAACGTGCTGAAGCCGATGCCCGGCAAGAGGACATTGGGCCGCCTGATACTCGGCGGAAAAGCGACTGCGACGCGCGCTTACGAACTGGCTGAGTGGCTCAAGCTTCGCCCGTTCCTTGGGCTTGGCAAACCTGAAAACATTACTGGTCAGGATTGGCAGGAAAAAATCGACGGCCGAACCGGTATCATCTATTTCTTCGGATATTGGCGTCAGGAGGGAGATTCCCGCGATGCACTGAGCGGCGGTCATATTGACCTATGGAACAAAGACACGCTTACGCCGTCCTTTGCGTCGTTCTGGCGGTTTCGTGTGGGTAGACGAACGATGCCGGACCTACGGTCCTGGTTTCGTCCCGGCGGCAACGAGAACTGGATATCAGACTTGGCGGCATCCAAAGAGATTTTGTTTTGGGAAGTGAGATGAAGCGTATGGCTTTCGCCGTTCTAGGCTTCGTATGGGGACTTCTCGTGACGGGCGCATCGTTCTATGTTTTCAACCGCCAGGACTGGGCCAAGCCGTCACGCCCGGCAGTCGGTTGCGGCGAATCCTGCGCATCCCACGCTGGCTTGGTCGCAACGATGCTCTTCATTCTTCTATGGCCATCGATCGCGTGTGCAGTGCTCAATGCTATCGCCTACAGACGTTGGTCATTACGCAAATGGTGCATCACGTTCGTCGTCGTGACCCTGTTGGCGATTCTGTTTCATCTCGCCACCTACGTGACCTGACCAATCGGTCCTACCGATAACGGATGAAATACCGCGCGATCGTTATGCCGCGTTTCGCATGAATCACCGCACCGCCAACACCGGCGCCGTCCGAACCTCGACAGGCAGATCGTTGTCCGCCGCGAACTGCATCGCGAAGTCGAACGCGTCCGCGCACACGTCGCGCAGCTCGCCCGACACGAACAGGCATTTGATGCCGCCCGCGACGACGGGCATCGCCAGCCGCGTGAGCGCACCCGGATGGCCGGGCCGCCGTTCGCCGACGAACAGCGTGATGACGCCCGCGAGGCGCTCGGGCCAGTCGCTCGGGCGGAAGGTTTTCTGGGCGCGCGTGACGCCGCGGATCAGGTAGCCGTCGATGCGGTCCTGCTCGGTGATTTCGATGCGATCCATGCCGGTGCGGTCCTCGTTCGCTTCATTCGCCGCCATCGGCCGCCGCGTCGCCGCGCGTCGGAATCCGCAGGTGGCGCAGCTTGTGATAGAGCGTTTTCTTCGGCATCCCGAGCGCGACGCTCGCGTCCGCGACGTTGCCGTGGTGACGCCGCAGCATGTCCTCGATCAGCATCCGCTCGAAATACGCGAGCTGCTCCGCGAGCGTGCTTCCCGCCGCGCCCGGGCCGCCGGCCGACAGCAGGCTGTCGCCGGTCAGGCCGAGCACGAAGCGATCCGCGACGTTCTGCAGCTCGCGCACGTTGCCGGGCCACGCGTGCGTCATCAGTTCGGACACCTGCGCAGCGGACACGACCGGCGCCGGCTGGCCGAAGCGCCGCGCGGCCGCGAGCACGAAATGCTCGAACAGCAGCGGCACGTCCTCGCGCCGCTCGCGCAGCGGCGGCAATTCGATCTGCGCGACGTTCAGGCGGTACAGCAGGTCGGCGCGGAACCGGCCCTCGGCCGCGAGTTCGGCGAGATCGGCCTTCGACGCGGCGATCACGCGGCAATCGACCGGAATCAATTCGTTCGCGCCGAGCCGTTCGACCACGCGCTCCTGCAGGACGCGCAGCATCTTGATCTGCAGCGGAATCGGCATCGTCTCGATCTCGTCGAGAAACAGCGTGCCGCCGTGCGCCCATTCGATCTTGCCGATCCGCTTCTTGATCGCGCCCGTAAACGCGCCGGCCTCGTGGCCGAACAGCTCGCTCTCGAAGATCTGCTCGGGCAGGCCGCCGCAGTTCAGCGCGACGAAATGCGCATCGCGGCGCCCGCCGAAATCGTGCAGGCTGCGCGCGATCAATTCCTTGCCGGTGCCCGTCTCGCCGGTGATCAGCACCGACACCGACGTATCGGCGAGGCGCAGGATCTTCTTGCGCACGTCGGCCATCGCGGGCGACTTGCCGAGCACGAACGCCTCGATGCCCTGCCAGTTGTTCAGCACCGCGCGCAGCCCCTGCACTTCGAGCGTGAGGCGGCGCTTCTCGACCGCGCGCGCGACGCGCCCCGCGATCAGGTCCGACGAAAACGGCTTCTCGATGAAGTCGTAGGCGCCGTCGTGCATCGCGCCGACGGCCGTCGAGATGTCCGCGTGGCCGCTGATCAGCACGACCGGGATCTGCGGATCGACGGCCATCACGCGTTCGAGCAGCTGCAGCCCGTCGATGCCGGGCATCCGCACGTCCGACACGATCACGACCGGCGCGCCGGGCGCGACCTGCGCGAGCGCGTCGGCGGCCGATGCGAATGCGTCGACCGGAAACCCGGCGAGCGCGACAGCCTGCTCGACGCCGATCCGGACGTTTTCATCGTCCTCGACGACCAGCACGCGGATTTCATCTTCCATGTTCTGTCCTTTGCGGCGTGGCCGCCGCGAATTCGATACTGAACTGCGCGCCACCGCCGTCGCGGTTCGTCGCGGCGATCTTCGCGCCGAACCCTTCGACGATCCGCGACGTGATCGCGAGGCCGAGCCCAAGGCCCTGGCCGCGCGGCTTGGTCGTGACGAACGGCTCGAACAGGTGCGGCAGCACGTCGGGCGCGATGCCGGCGCCGGAATCCGTCACGGTGAAGCGCACGCGCCCGTGCGCGTCCGGCGCGTCGGCGGCGATGGCGATGCGGCGCACCGGCGCGTCGTGCACCGCGTCGAGCGCGTTGCCGAGCAGGTTCACGATCACCTGCTGCAACTGGCTCGATTCGGCGGAGACCGTCGTGCCGGGCGGAATGTTCACGTCGAGCTGCACGCCTTCGTCGCGGATCCGCGCGTCGTAGATCAGCCGCGCATGCGCGACGGCCTCCGCGAGCGATACCGCGACGCGCTCGACGTCGGGCTTGCGCGCGAAGGTCTTCAGTTCGCCGGTGAGCACGGCCATGCTGTCGACGAGCTTGCCGATCCGCTCGAGATTCGCATAGGCCGGCGCCGGCTGGCCGCGCTCGAAGAAGGTGCGCGCGTTGTCGCACAGCGTGCGGATCGCGACCAGCGGCTGGTTCAGCTCGTGCGTGAGGCCTGCGGCCATCTGTCCGAGCACCGCCAGCTTGCCCGCGTGCACGACTTCCTGCTGCGAATCGCGCAGCCGCTGCTCGGTGCGCTCGCGCTCGACGATCTCGCGCTGCATCCGTTCGTTCGCGGCCGTCAGCGCGGCCGTGCGCTGCGCGACGGTCAGTTCGAGCCGGTCGTTCGCGCGGCGCAGCGCGTCCTGCGCGCTCAGCCGTGCCGCGATCGCGCGGCGGCGCTGGATCGCATAGCCGGCCAGCAGTGCGGCGATCAGGAACGCGCCGGTGACGAACACGAACGCCGTCTGCTGCTGGCGCCGCGCACCCGCGATGTCGAGCAGCACCATCAGCGAATCGCCCGCCTGCGGCGCGGGACGCGACATGACCAGATAGCGCGTCGCCCGCCCCGCGTGGTGCGGATCGGGGAAGGTGCCGAACCACGCGGCGGCGCTGCGGTCGCCGATGCGGCGGTACGGCAGCGCGTCGACGGTGCGTCCCGCGTACTGGCGCGAGGCCTGGATGTCGCGCTGCTGCTGCGCGGTGATCGGGCGCAGCGCGGTGAATTTCCATGCGGGTTCGGTGGAGATCACGACCACGCCGTTGCTGTCGACGACCATCGCCGCGACGCCCGGCGCGCGCCACGCCGATTCGAGCGGATCGACGCTGACCTTGACGGCCGCCGCGCCGATCGGCACGCCGTCGTCGCGCACCGCGCTCGCGAAGTAGACGCCCGGCACGCCGGTATTGGTGCCGATGCCGAAGAAGCGGCCGCTGCCGCGCGCGAGCGCGTCCTTGAAGTATGGCCGGTACGACACGTTCGTGCCGACGAAGCTGAGCGTCTCGTTCCAGTTGCTGGCGGCGATCACCTCGCCGCGCAGGTCGATCACGTCGACCGCACCGCTGCCCGCGTCGCGGTTCACGGCCTCGAGATAGGTGTTCACCGTGTGCACGAGTTCGGGCGAACCGTGCGGGGACGCCTTCAGCAGCGCGCGCACGCCGTCCTGCCGCGCGACCAGCGCGGGCAGGATCTCGAAGCGGCCGAGCTCGCTCTTCAGGCTCGACGCATACAGGTCGAGCCGGTGCGCGCCGTTCTCCTCGAGCGCGTCGATCGCGCGCTCCCACGCGATATCGACGGCCGCGCCCGCCACGCCGACATACAGCACGGCGGCCGACGCCCAGCCCCACCACGGAATTCCCTTGAAGCTCTTCTGCACGTTCGCCCTCATCGAAGCCCGCATCCGCGTGAACCGGCGCCGGCGGGCCCCAACGACGCGCGCCGCGCGCCGGCAGGACCGGCGGCGGCGCGTGCGGGGCGGCCGGCGCGACGGTGCGCGCGGCGGCGCCTCATCCGAAGTGGGCGACCAGGATCAGCGTGACCGTGACGACGATCGCGCCGCCGATGCGCGTCGCGATCTGCGCGAACGGCATCAGCTGCATCCGGTTCGCGGCGGTCAGGATCGCGACGTCGCCGGTGCCGCCCTGGCCGCTGTGGCAGGCGTTCACGATTGCGGTGTCGATAGGGTACATCTTCATCAGGCGGCCGACCACGAAACCGGTGCCCATCAGCGTCGCGACCGTCGCCACGATCGTCACGACGTTGACGAGCGTGAACGCGGCGGTCAGCTTGTCCCACGGCGTCATCGCGACGCCGATCGCGAACAGCAGCGGATAGGTGACGGCGGTCGAGAAGAACTTGTAGACGACGAACGCGCCTTCCTGCAGCGGCGGCGACACGGCGCGCGCGAGCTTCACGAGCACCGCGAGGAACAGCATCGCGACCGGCGCCGGCAGCCCGAACAGCTTGTGCGCCATCAGGCCGACGAGGTAGAGCGTGATCGCCGTGATGCCGGCGCCCGCGATGTGCGACACGTCGACGTGGCCGCGGAGTTCTTCGCTTTCCGGCGTCATGTCGCCGCTTTCGCCGACCTGCAGGCGGCCGTTGCCGGTCAGGTGCGGCAGGCGCTTGCCGAGCATGTCGAGCGCGCCGGACAGGATGATCGCGGTCAGGCTGCCGAGCATCACCGGCGGCAGCACCATCGCGAACATCTCGCCCTGCGGCAGGTGCATCAGTTCCGAATAGCCGATCGACAGCGGAATCGCGCCTTCGCCGACGCCGCCGGCCATGATCGGCACGACGATGTACAGCAGCGTGTGGCGCGCGCCGAGGCCGAGCGCGGTACCGACGGCCGTGCCGACGATCGCCGCGGCGACCGAGCCCGCCGCGAGCGGCACGAAGATCTTCAGGAAGCCCTGGATCAGCACGCGGCGATCCATGCTCAGGATGCTGCCGACGATGATCGATGCGATGAACAGGTACAGGAAATTGGTCGACTTCGTGAACTCGACGGTGAGGTTCAGCACCGGCTTCGGCAGCACGTGGTAGTACGTGAGCGCCGACGGCACGAAGGTCGCGAAGATCGCGGCCGCGCCGATGTTGCGCAGCAGCGGCAGGCGCTTGCCGAGTTCCGCGCACGTGAAGCCGAAGAACGCGAGCACCGCGATCGCCATCGAGATCTCGCCGGGCACCTTGCCCGTCACCGAGAAGCCGACGATCAGCGCGAGCAGGATGAAGTAGACGGGCAGCGGAATGATGCCGATGCGGATTTCCATCAGCTTCCACCAGCCTTCCGGCCAGAAGCGCTCGCGCGCGGCGGGGCGGGCGTCGGAAATCGGCTCCGGATGAGCCGGGGTGTGGATAGAGGTCTGCAAGACGTGTCTCCTGATGTTGGAATGCCGGCAGTGCGTCGCGGCATCGTGTGCCGACTATTACGCAACGTCCGTGCCAGGAGCGGCTTTCTGGTTTGCCTCGCAAGCCTTTGATTTAAAAGGAATTCATTTCGTCTGCCGAAAGGGTCGCGCGGGCGCCGTTCCGAGATTTCGGAATTCGGCCGGCGGGCAGGCCGAGATCTCGGCCACGCGCGCGGCCGCGGCTCCGGCGCGCCCATATCGCGCCATATCGCCGGACGCGATTTTCTTCGCACAATCGCTTCGTAGACCGTCCCCGCGCCGCTCTCTATCATCGGCTGATCCGTTTCCGATGCGACGACGACCGTCCGGAGAACGCCCGCGCGTTCGCCGCGGCGCCGCTCATCCATCGCCACCGTCTTTGGACAGGAGAGTGGTTTCCATGCTGCACGCCGTTTTTTCCGCCCGCGTCTTTTCCGGGCGGTTCGCCCGTTCCGTCCGGCTGTTCGCGGCCGCGCTGCTCGGCGTCGCGCTGCTGAACGGCGCGCGGGCCGACACCGCGCCGCTGAAGGTCGGCATCGCGACGAGCCCGCAGATCGATGCGCTGAAAATCGCCGCAAAGGAGGCGAAGGCGCAGGGGCTCGACGTGAAGATCATCGAGTTCACCGACTGGAACACGCCGAATGCGGCGCTCGCGAACAAGGACATCGACGTCAACTACTTCCAGCACATCCCGTTTCTTCAGAACGCGAAGAAGCAGGGCGGCTACGACTTCGTCGCGATCGCGCCCGGCACGATCATGAAGATCGGCCTCTATTCGAAGAAGGTGAAAAGCTTCGGCGAGCTGAAGGACGGCGCGAAGGTCGCGATCGCGAACGATCCGGTCAACGGCGACCGCGGTTTGCTGCTGCTGCAGCGCGCCGGCCTGATCACGCTGAAGCCGGGCGTCGACTATCGCGCGACGACGCGCGACATCGTCGCGAACCCGAAGCACCTGAAGATCATCGCGCTCGAAGCGTCGCAACTCGCGCGCTCGCTCGACGACGTCGACCTCGCGCAGGGCTATCCGAGCTTCATCAAGCTCGCCGGCACCACCGACCCGAACAGCGCGCTGCTGTTCGACGGCACGGAGAACAAGAGCTTCGCGATCCAG